>JBEKBH010000010.1:0-121792 GCA_050015495.1 Verrucomicrobiia bacterium | reverse complement strand
CAGAATTCCCTGCCATCCACGTGTGGCACCAACGACGTGCCGAATGCGAACAACGTATTGCGCGCGGAAGTCGCATCGTCGTAACGGATCAACGTCAGGACACTAGCGAACGTGCCTCGGCGCCTCGGTGCCGGGGCTCGTTTTTTTGTTTCGTCCCTTGTCGGGTCTGGTAGATTCGTTCATCGGCAAACTGCACACGACACGGGTTCGACGCATGTGGAATCGCAAGAGGCGGAAGCTGGTTTTGGCGCTCGTTCTTGCCTTGCCAGTGTTCGCCTTTCCATTGAGCTGGCTCCCCAGATCTTGGGCCCACTTTCGGTATGACTGCACCGTGCCCTTGCCCGAGATTATCCTCGGTGGGGTTGCCGTTCTCAGCGGCATCGGGTTTCTAAGAAAGGCGTCTGGCGGGGGCAGCACGATGGCTTTGCCGGCTGTTTCCCGCACGCGATGGGTGATCATGCCCGTCTTGGCGGTTGTGGCCAGCGCCATCGTCTCCACGCGATTCAGCGAGCATTCGTATTTTGGAATTGGACTACTCCCGAGACTCTGCGGAAATGCCGCGATCTTCTTTCTGGCCGCCAACGCGCCGCGTGAATCAACCGGGCGAATTCGCCCACTCTGGATCGCGGTGGCCGTGATAGTGGCGGCGAATGGTCTGGTGCGGCTGAAGTTTGAACCGGAGTTTCTGTCGACGCTTGGGAACTGGGATTTCCTCGGGGTCTACCTCGCGGCGTCGTTGGTCATTGGCATATCCGTCGGCGGGACGTGGCCGCTTCTCGGCAACCTCATCCTGCTTGTGGCGATGTTGTTCTGCCGTTCGCGGGGAGCGTGGTTGGCGCTCGGGGCCGTGGCCAGCCTTTGGTTTCTGAGATTTGGGGATCGGATTGTGCGACGTTGGCAGGCACGCGCCATCATCGTCATGCTCGCGCTCGTGATTGTGAGTTTGTGCGGGTGGTCCTACGTTCGGGAACAATGGCAGACCGATGTGAGACCGCTGATCTGGAAAGCAACTGTTTCCATGATCGCCGCCCGGCCGCTTCTGGGACACGGCCCGGGAGCGTATGTAGCCGTGTATCCACAGTATCGGTTGCCACAGTATTTTTTACGACCGAAAGCGACCAATGTTACCGACCATGCACATAACGAACTGCTGGAAGTCGCTGCGGAACAGGGACTGGTCGGTCTCGCCGCTACGCTCTGGCTTTGGGGGATGGCTGTGTGGTGTGGCCTGCGCGCCAGTCGACAATCCGATGGATCCGAGCGCCGCGCGACACTGGGCTTGTTGGCGGCGATGCTGGTGTTCATGCTCCACAGCTTGGTGGACGTGGACCTGCGGCATCTCCCGAATCAGAGTTTGCTCTGGTTGCTCATGGGATGGCTGGTCGGAAGGGGAACCACGCCGTCCGACACGGCTCCGTTCACGTTTCGCTCGAAGGCGGCACGATGGTGTGCCGCAGCCATATGCTTGATTTTGGGAATTGGAATCATCTCATCGGCCATCGTTCACCCCATGGCGGCGGATTGGCTGGACCGACGGGCGCATCTCGCGGAGGAAAGGGGCGATATGGGGGCAGCGGTCGAGTACGCGTCACGAGCGCTCGCCATGGAGCCCTTTCGATTAAGCACGCGATACCTTTTGGCCGGGGCGCTGGCCCGCTCACCCGGCGCGCCCGCCCGCCAGATGGCCATTGATCAATGTCGGCAAATTGAGGAGTTTGCGCCCGATTACGCTGACACGACCTACAATTTGGGGGAGTTATACATGGCAGCCGGCCACGTCACCAGCGCGCTTCCCTGCCTGCGGCGCGCTGTGGAAATCAACCCGTATAACGTGGACCGCCGTGTGGCACTGGCTGTGGCGTTACGTGATGTCGGACAGAGAGAGGAAGCCTTGCAACAATTGGATCACGCCCGGCAACTCCAGCCGGACAATCAGGCCGCCCGTGCTCTTCGGGGGGACATTCAACAAGAGCGCACGCCGTAAGGGCATGGGCTCGAGCCTTTGACTTTTTGCGACATGCCCGCTAGACTGATGATCGGCAACAGAACCATGAAGGTCGGAATTCCCAAAAAGACGGTCTACAGACTGAGCGTATATTTGCGCTGTCTGGATCGATTCACGGAAGACGGCGTGCAGACCGCGTCGAGCCAGGCGCTCGCGCTGGCGGCGGGCGTCAAACCCACCCAGTTGCGCAAGGACCTGACCAGCTTTGGTCATTTCGGCACGCGTGGTCTCGGGTACGATATCTTGAAGCTGCGCGAGGGGATTGCCGAGGTTTTGGGGCGCAAACAGCTTCAACCGGTCGTGCTCGTCGGCGTCGGCCATCTCGGCTCGGCCCTGCTCGCCTACAAGGGTTTTGAAAAAGAAAGCTTCGAGATCGTCGCCGGCTTCGATGTCGATGTGAAACGCAAACGCCGCAAGACGTACAATCAGCCGATCTTGCAACTCAACAAACTCGAAGGCTTTATCCGTGCGCGCAAGATTCACATGGGCATCATTACCGTGCCGAGCGCCGTCGCGCAGGACGTGGCGAACCGGCTCGTCGCCGCCGGCGTGAACGCAATCCTGAATTTTGCGCCCAACGTGCTGCGTGTGCCCAGCAATGTCGTCGTCAGCAACGTCAACCTCGCCATCGAATTGGAAAACCTCAGCTACTTCCGGTCATTGGCTGAGAGCTGAAAGGACATTTGGGCATACCGTTGGCAGGCGCCTCCTAAAGCGCCTGGCTCGACGCAGGTCGGAAATGGTCGGAGGATTCATTGCGACTTGAATTCCAGTTTGCGTGCCGTTACAAAGCGAATGCGGTTTGCCTTCCGGCACGAGTTACTCGATCGCGTGGGGGCATGACGCAAGGCGCCCAATGACGAGATTTCGATGGTGGATGCCCGCGGTTCTCGCGACGTTGTGCACGGCTGCCTACGCCAACACATTTCACGTCCCCTTCATCTTTGACGACCTCTACACCGTTGTAAACAATCCTTCCATCCGCCGATTGTGGCCAGTGTGGAATGCACTGTCCCCGCCACACGCGGGAGGAACGACAGTCATCGGCCGGCCGGTGCTGAACTTCACGTTGGCTGTCAATTACGCATTGAGCGGCGTGACGCCGTGGGGGTATCACGCGGTGAACCTGGCGATCCACATTCTGGCGGGGCTGACCATCTTTGGGATCGTGCGGCAAACGTTGCTGCAGCCGGCTCTGCGTGAGCGCTTCGGCGCTGCCGCAAATGAATTGGCTCTGGCCACGGCCGTCCTCTGGGCTGTTCATCCCCTGCAAACCGAGTCGGTGACCTATTTGTCGCAGCGCGCCGAGTCGCTCATGGGGTTGCTCTACCTGCTGACGTTGTACGGCTTCATTCGTGGGACAGCGTCGCCGAGTGCCGGACCTTGGTTCCTGTTTTCCATCGTCGCGTGTCTGCTGGGCATGGCCACCAAGGAGGTGATGGTTTCCGCCCCGCTGATGGTGCTGCTCTACGACCGCACGTTTGTGTCGGGGTCGTTCCGCGAGGCGTGGCGGCGCCGACGGTCGTTGTATCTGGCATTGGGCGGCACATGGATCCTGCTGGCGTATCTGGTGGCCACTGCGGGTGGTCGCGGCGGCACCGCCGGCTTCGGCGTCAAGATACTCTGGTGGCAGTATGCGTTGACCCAAACCTGCGCGATCACGCATTACCTCCGGCTTTCGGTGTGGCCCCATCCGTTGGTTTTCGACTACGGGACCGATGTGGTTACGGACATGTGGCAGGCCGCACCCTGCGCCGTGCCGATTGCGTTGCTGGTCATCGGCACGGCGATCAGCTTGTGGCGATGGCCGGTCGTGGGCTTTGTGGGCTGTTGGTTCTTTGCGATTCTGGCTCCCAGTTCCAGCTTCGTGCCGGTGGCGACGCAAACTGTGGCCGAACACCGCATGTACCTGCCTCTCCTGGCAATCGTGGCCGTCACACTGGCCGCAGCATGGCGCGCCTGCCGCAACATCTCGACGCGATTCAATTGGCCCGCGAGCAACGTACGCGTCTGGCCGGAAACCGCCATCGCGTTGACCCTGGCTATCGCGCTCGCCGTGACGACCTTCCAACGGAACGCCCAATATCGCTCCGCCCAATCCATCTGGGCCGATGTCGTGGCCAAACGCCCGCACAACGCCCGCGCGGAATCCTGCCTCGCCGTCGCGCTCGTCGATGAGGGAAAGCTGACGGAGGCAATCGACCTGTTCCACCAGGCATTGCGGGCAAATCCGAGATATGGCCTCGGCCACTCCGACCTCGGTTCTGTATTGCAATCCCAGGGACGGACGGAAGAAGCGATTCACGAATACCAGGAGGCCTTGCAATGTCAGCCCGACCTGGTCCGCCCGCGCTACAATCTCGGATGCATTCTGGCCTCTCAGGGCAAGTTCGCCGAGGCCATCGAACAATATCAGGACGCACTTCGATTGGAACCCTACGCTTCTGAAGTGCGCAACAATCTGGGGATTGCGCTCGCCTCATCGGGAAAACTCGACGAGGCAAAAGCGCAGTTTCGGCGAGCCATCGAACTACGCCCCGATTTCGCCGAAGCACACGTCAATTGGGGCCACGCCCTGGCGGATCAGAAACGATTTGCGGAAGCCATTCAACAATACGAAGAAGCCCTGCGGTTCGACCCGACGAACGCCAGCGACCACTACGATCTGGCTATTGCCCTGGCCAACAGTGGGGATTTGATTCAGGCTACCGAACAATTTCGAGAAGCCGCGCGACTCAATCCGGATCTATCGGATGTTCATGGCGCACTGGCCAAGGTGCTGGAAAAACGGGGGCTGCACGACGACGCGCAACGCGAATCTGTCGAGGCACAACGGCGTGCGACACCCGCGGTCAAAGAACGCCCTGACGCAAGTACGACATCGTCTCCCTGAGACACGGGGGGCTCGCCGTTCAAGCGCGTTTTACGCGGGTGCCGTCGTTGTCGGCGACGAGAATGTGTGGCTGACAAGGGATTTGCTGGCGGGCAAATACGTTGACCATGGCTTCGGCCACGGCCTTTTCCTTTTGCTCGGTAATGCACATGATTGAGGAGCCGCTGCCGCTCAACCAGCCGGCGAGGGCGCCGGCTTCCACGCCGGCCGAGATCACGTCGTCGAGCATGGGAATCAATTTCTTGCGATAGGGCTGGTGCAGCTTGTCATCGAACAAGCCGCGCAACAGGGAATAATCCCCCGTCGCGAAGACCGAGATGATCAGCGCCACTCGTTTTATGTTCTCGACGGCGTCGGCAAGGGGAACCTGTTTCGGCAACAAGGCCCGGGCCTTTTCTGTGGGGACAGGAAAATCGGGGACGCACACGACGAACTTCAGCGAGGGAGGCACGTTGAAACGGCGGTAACGAATTGTGCCGTCGACAACGCCGGACACGACAAAACCGCCAAATAGAGCCGGCGCGGCGTTGTCGGGATGATGCTCAAGTTCGGTGACGACTTCGAGCAGCGCCGTGTCGGAAAGGGGGCGGCCATTGAGTTCGTTGAGGGCGTAGGTGATGCCGAGGCGGACGGTCACGCTCGAGCCGAGTCCACCGGTGGCCGGCACGTCGCCCTTGACTTCGATTTGCAGGCCGTGAGGTTTGACCTTGCTGCGACGGAAGAAAGCGTCGACCGCTTCCCGCGACATGGCGTTGGCGGAAGGCGAGTTCTTTTGGTCGTCAACCCGTTCGATGTTCAGGCCGTCGGATTCACGGATGGAAATGTGATTGTGCAGCTTGAGAGCGACGCCAAGCGTGTCGAAACCAGGGCCGAGGTTGGCAGTCGTGGCCGGCACGCGAACGGTAACGGATGGTTTTCTCACGGCGCGCGATATTGCATCGCGGGTCGGGGCAAGTCAAGTGGTAGCAAGAGGAGGTCGTGCCTTCAGTTGGGATTGCGGGTCCGTCCGTCGGCCTCGCGCGTCTCGCACGTGTAGACGGTGGACAAACCGTTACGGCTCCTCGCTCGACAAAGCGCGTGTGTTCGACTCAAGAAGTGTATAAAATCTCATCAGGCAGATGATGTTTTTGCGACAAGATTTCAAGAGACGGGTCGGTGTGGCGCAATGAAGAATGCGTGGCTCTCACTCGCCGCCGTGTGCGCTTTGGTCATCGGGGTCTATGCGTACACCGCTCATTCGGGCCTTTTGGTATCGACCAGTCTGAACACTGCTGACACGTACTACAATTTGCTGGTGCAGGGGTTTCGCGCTGGCCAGCTCAGCCTGAAAAAAGAGGTGCCGCCCGGGTTCGCGCAACTCGCCGACCCCTATGATCGGACGGCCAATCGCCGCTACGGGTTGCTCGACCTGAGCTATTACAAGGGGAAGCTCTACCTCTATTTTGGGGTGACGCCCGCCGTGCTCTTGTTCTGGCCCTATGCGGCGCTGACCGGCCACTATCTGTCCCAAAAAGACGCCGGGGTGATTTTTTGCGTGGTCGGTTTCCTGGCCAGCGTGGGTCTGTTGTGCGCGCTGTGGCGGCGATACTTTGCCGGAGTCAGCGTGGCGGTGGTGGCGGCCGGCACGCTCGCACTCGGTTTGACCACGTTCACGCCGTTGCTGTTGGCGCGGTGTGATGTGTACGAGGTATCCATCAGTTGTGGGTATGCGTTGACGATGCTGGCCCTGGCGGCGATTTGGAAGGCGTTGCACGAGCCGGAGCGGAGGGGCCGGTGGCTGGCCGCGGCGAGCCTAGCCTACGGGCTGGCGGTGGGGGCGCGGCCTTCGTTGCTGTTCGGCGCGGTCGCCCTGCTGGTGCCGGTGGTTCAGGCGTGGCGCGAGCGGCGGTCGATTGGGGCTGCGCTGATGGCGGCGACCGTCCCGATTATGCTTATTGGGGCGGGGTTGATGCTCTACAACGAACTGCGATTCAACAATCCGTTCGAATTTGGGATACATTACCAGTTGGCCGGGGAGCGGCAGGACACGGGGCAACACTTCAGTCTCCGCTATCTCTGGTTTGATTTCCGGGTCTATTTTCTCGAGCCGGCGCGGTGGAGCGGCCGCTTTCCCTTCGTGCATGACATCGCGGTGCCGCCCCAACCGATGGGCTACGGGCAGGTTATGAATCCCTTCGGTGTCCTCACCAACATCCCGCTGGTGTGGCTGGCGCTGGCTGTGCCGTTGGCGTGGCGAAGTCAGTCGGGGCAGGCGGCCACAATTTTGCGCTGGTTTGTAGCGGCCGTGGCCTTGCTGTTTGGGATTGGGGCGTTGACCGTTGGCCTCTTCTGGAGCGCGACCTGCCGCTATGAGGTGGACTTCTTGCCGGCGCTACTGCTGTTGGCCGTGGCGGGCATACTCGGATTGGAACGTGTGCCGGCCCCGACCCCGACATCGGAGTCGGGGCTGGCTCACCGGGCGGCGTGGCGGCGTGCGGTGCGGTGGGGCTGGAGTCTCCTGCTGGGCTTTTCGGTGGCGTTTAACCTGTTGGCGAGCGTCGAGTATTGCGCCGAGGCGCACGGCAATCTGGGGATCGCGTTGGTCCGTTCGGGCAGGATCCAGGAAGCAATTGCGCACTACGAGCGGGCGTTGCGGCTCAACCCTGATTACGCTGACGCGCACAACAACTTGGGATTGGCCTTGATGTCGTTGGGCCGGGTGCCGGAGGCCATCGGACATTTCGAGCAGGCGCTGACCATCAGGCCAGGTCTGGCCGAGGCGCACGGCAATCTGGGGGTGGCACTGGTTCGTTCGGGCAGGATCCAGGAAGCAATTGCGCACTACGAGCAGGCGCTGCGGCTCAACCCTCATTACGCTGATGCGCACAACAATCTTGGATTGGCCCTGATGTCATTGGGCCGGGTGCCGGAGGCCATCGGACATTTCGAGCAGGCGCTGGCTATCAGGCCGGATTCAACTGAAGCGCACAACAACCTGGGCAATTCCCTGTTGCAAGAGGGCCGCTACAACGATGCCATCGCGGAATATGGGCAGGCATTACGACTCGACCCTGGTTCTGCCGCGGCGGAGAGCAACCTGGGGTTGGCGTTGGCCCGGCTGGGCAAACTCCAGGAGGCGATTGCACACTATCAGCAGGCGCTGCGGGTCGATCCCAACCGTGCCGATACACACTACAATCTTGGTAACGCCCTCCAACGGACGGGCAACGCTCCCGAGGCGATCGCGCAGTATCAGGATGCGTTGCGGATTGATCCCGACGACGCCGACAGTCACGCCAGATTGGGCGCGGCCCTCATGGCGACGGGCAAACCTCGGGAAGCCATCGAGCAGTTGCAACAAGCGTTGCGGATCAAACCGGATTTGGCGGAGGCGCAAAACAATTTGGCACGGCTGCTGGCCACCCTGCCGAAAGGGGACGCGGTCCCGCGCTCACCACCATAATATGTTGCTCACCTGCAATATTGCGAACGGGCTGACGGCGGTACCGGTCGTATATCCCTTGATTAATCTGGCCTCCGGGCGCTCCCGCGAATCGAGTTGGGGCGCTATTTCGCTCGGGTTCTTGGGTTTGATTTATTCCATCTTCAGTTTGCCGCATTGATGATTCTGCCGAGGCATTTCACCAGCCGCATTCCTCCTTTTTGAGATTCCCCGGAGATTCACCTCATCGGGATTCCTTGATTTTTGGCCTCTGAAAGGGTGTTGGCATACCCACTGCTATTGAAGCTCACAGTCAGGCGTTCGTCAGGCAGGCAGTAGGCAGATAGGCGTTAGGCAGAGGCAGGACCAAGAAATGATCGAAGCCAACAAACAAGCAATTTACCGAGTGCTGATCGTGGATGAGAACGCCGCCATGCGCGAGATGTTGGCCGAATTGCTCCGCGCGCCGAATCGCAGCGTGGAAGTGCGCGATGGCGCGCGTGCCGCACTGGAGTTCGTGCAGCACAACCCCATCGATGTAGCGTTTGTCGACGCCGCACTCACCAGCTCCTCCGCCCAACACCTGGCCGATACCATCAAGAAACGCTGCCCGCACGCGCACGTCGTCGTCTGCGCGGGCCGTTTGTCCCAGCCGTGGGACGACGCCGGCCGCTCCAAGAAAGGCGAAAGCGCCCTTCGGCAACCATACAATTTTGGCGAGGCTCTCCAGCTCGCCGATTCGTGCACCACAGAGTGAACATGAACCCGATTATGGCGCTGGCTCTAGGGTTGGCTATGAAGCAGGCTGCGCGGGGTGCGCAGGATATACCGTTCATGGCGGGCCAGCGCCTGTTTTCCAGCGGAGTAACCCGGGTCCCTCCCGGACCCGGGCCTTCCGCGCAGCACGGGTTGAGAGTCAACTGTTCGAATCCCCCCAACGCCATCAAGGTCGGCGCCTCCTCCGACCGAAGAACAGGCTGATCTCTCAACCCGCGCGCGCGGTGGACCCCCATCGCGCGCCACCTTCGCCCGCCGCGTCCGGCTCGTCCGGCTTGCTTTCCGTCCCCCGTCCGTTATATTGATCCCGCCACACACCGCTGCATTTTCACGGGGGCGAAACGGATTCGACTTTGTGGGGTGAGCGTGAGCGGCATGCCGAGGTTGTCGGGAGGCCTCGTTAAACACCTGACAAAAACATAACTGCGAATCAAGAACTCGCACTCGCGGCTTAATTGCCCGCGACGTCTCACTCGCGACACCTGCTGGTGAGCTGAGACGACAATAGCAGGTTAGTTCGTGGATGGTGTCTTCAGGTCCACGGGCGAATCTTTCACTGGAGGCTGGCGCGGCGCGTGGCCTGTCCATTGGCAGCGCGCCGGGCGAGACCCATAGATGGACTAAGCATGTAGTCATTCACGTACGCTTTGCAGAGGACGTGGGTTCAACTCCCACCGCCTCCACCATCCTTCGCTCGGCACCATCTTGGTATCGAGCGAAGGATGGTGCCCTGCGTAGCGCTCTGGCGGAGCAGGGCGGTTGATCGCCGTAATCGCGCCGAGCTACGGATGGCAGGCCATGCCCGACACAATGAAATACGTGTACTTGCTCAAGAGGTCGAAAGGGACGAACATTTTCACCTGACAAGCCGACCATGCCTGCCAACAAAGAGGAATATCCACTATGGGCTGCAAAGGCCCTCCAAGGAGTAGTGTTCTGGATTGGGCACAGGCGGTGCATGTATTCGAGCTATGAGCTTTCCGAGGGTGCGTTGACAGCAGAACTCTGTAATTTGATTCACGCAAATCTGCCAAAGGACTATCGCTTAAGGTGTGAATTGCCATACAAGAAGTTCTTTCTCGACGGGGTAGAGATGCCCGGTATTGTATCCGGTAAACGAGTTGACCTGTCTGTGTGGAAGCGCCGCAAAACTGCGAGCGATCACTATCAGCAACATCCAAAGTACGTAATTGAAGTGAAGCGAGCGAAGGCTGGAAACAAAAGAATCGATCGCGATCTACAACGACTCGCCGCAGTAGTTGAAGTGTCCAATGGAATCCGTGGCTTCCTGTTTGTTATGTCAGAAGGAAAGCTGCCATCGAGATTCGTTAGTGAAGATGGCCATGCCAAAGGACGACGCGAAAAGATTGCCGGAAGCGACTACGCATTTTCGGTCGTGCAAATCTGGAAGGCATCGCGAAGTTTTTCTCACGTGCAGAAAGCTCACTATGCGTGTTTGATTGAGGTGGTGCCAGCAGCATGAGCACAATCAGCACATTTCAGAGTGCATGAAGATGGACGCGTGGCCTCAAATGTCCAACGTGGCTATCGATCAATTGTTCAACGCCAAAGTTGAGAGAAATTCCGCGTAGTGATTGGCGAAAAAGGATACGGAACCGGGGTCAGGTCTAATCATCGGTACATTTGCAAACAAACTCACGACCGCCGCCTGAGTCTCATCTAGTTTTCGACGCGGTCGTTGATCTCACCTTCGTCTCTTCTCTGTGTGGCCAAATCTTTTGCGCCTTGCGGCCCTTGTCGACATCGGCTGGAATGTCGATGAAGGGCTTTGGCTCAGCAGCCACCAATCTGCTACTATCCCGTCCGCGCCTAGGAGGGAAACACCATGAGCAACAGAATCGCAGCACAGAGTCCGTCGGCCGGTGTCAGCATGACGGTCGATGCCTTGCATCGGGATTTCGAACATCATCTCCGCTACACGCTCGCCAAGGACCGGTACTCGGCGACGGACCGGGACCGGTACTATGCGTTGGCGCGGGCAGTCAGAGACCGGTTGATCGAGCGCTGGATGGTCACCCAGCAGACACATCACAAGCGGAACGTCAAACGCGTCTATTACCTGTCCCTCGAATTTCTGATGGGGCGGTTGTTGGGGAACAACGTCGTCAACCTCAAAATGGAAGACACCTGCCGCGCCGCGATGGCCCAGGCCGGGCTTGATTGGAACGTGCTGCGGGACTACGAAGCGGATGCAGGCCTCGGCAACGGAGGCCTGGGCCGCCTCGCCGCCTGTTTCCTGGACTCGATGTCCACGCTGAATCTTCCGGCGGTCGGCTATGGGTTGCGCTACGATTTCGGGATTTTCAATCAGAAAATAGTCAATGGCTACCAGGTCGAGCAACCCGACGATTGGCTCAAGCTGGGGTATCCGTGGGAGATCGCCCACCCGGAGTTCTCGTTCGAGGTGCAGTACGAGGGACGGGTCGAGGCGCGTCCGGGCTCGAAAGGCATGGAATGGCGCTGGGTGGATACCAGCACCGTGATCGGCATGCCGTATGATTTGCCGGTCGTCGGGTACGGCGGCGGAACGGTGAACACCCTGCGGCTGTGGTCGGCCAAGGCGGCCGAGGAATTCAACCTCGACGATTTCAACCGCGGCTCGTACGTCGATGCGGTGCAGAACAAGGTTTTCTCCGAGAACCTGACCAAGGTCCTTTACCCGAACGACAACGTGTTCGAGGGGAAGGAACTCCGCCTCAAGCAGGAGTACTTCTTCGTGTCCTGCTCGATCCAGGATATCCTGCGTCGCTTCAAGTCGGACGGCAACGCCTGGGAGATCTTCCCCGACAAAGTCTTCATGCAATTGAACGATACGCATCCGTCCCTCGTCATCCCCGAGTTGATGCGGCTGCTGGTGGATCGGGAGGGACTGGGCTGGGACGAGGCGTGGCGAATCACGACCGCGTCCACCGGATACACCAACCACACGATCCTGCCCGAAGCGCTGGAGAAGTGGCCGGTCGATATGTTCGGCAGACTGCTGCCGCGTCACCTGCAGATTATCCTCGAGATCAACGCCCGGTTCATGCGGGATGTGGCCACCCGGTATCCACTCGACACCGACCGGCTGCGACGAATGAGCATCATCCAGGAAGACGGGCAGAAATACGTCCGCATGGCCAACCTGGCCGTCGTGGGGTCGTGCTCCGTCAACGGCGTGGCCGAGTTGCACACCCGTCTGTTGAAGGAGAGGGTCCTCCGCGATTTTGCCGAATTCTGGCCGGCCAAGTTTAACAACAAGACCAACGGCATTACCCCGCGGCGCTGGCTGCTGAAAGCCAATCCACCCCTCGCTCGACTGATCACGGAATCGATCGGAGACGGTTGGATCACCGATTTGGAGCAACTCCGCCAGTTGGAGTCGTTTGTGGATGACGCCTCGTTCCGCGAACGGTTCCGGGCCGCCAAACAACAGAACAAGACGGCCCTGGCGCAACACATCGCCCGCCAGTTGGGGATCGCCGTCTCCCCGGAGTCGCTGTTCGACGTACAGGTGAAGCGGCTGCACGAGTACAAGCGCCAACTCCTCCTCGTCCTGTACACGATCGTGTTGTACAACCGGCTCAAGTGCAGTCCGGCGCTGGACATCGCGCCGCGCACCTTCATTTTCGCCGCGAAAGCCGCGCCGGGCTACGCGATGGCCAAGTTAATCATCAAACTGATTCATCAGGTCGCGGAAGTCATCAACCGCGATGTCGAAATCGGCGGCAAAATGAAGGTGGTGTTCCTGCCCAACTACCGGGTGTCACTCGCGGAAAGGATCATTCCCGCCGCGGACCTGAGCGAACAGATTTCCCTGGCGGGGACCGAGGCCTCCGGCACGGGCAACATGAAGCTGCAACTCAACGGAGCCTTGACGATCGGCACGTTGGATGGCGCGAACGTCGAGATCCTCGAACAAGTCGGTGAGGATAACATCTTTATCTTTGGCATGACGGCCGAAGAGGTCGAACGGCGGCGTGCGACCTACAAGCCGTCGGACATCTACCGCGGCGACGACGAGGTCCGTCGGGCGCTGGATCTCATCCAGCGGAATTTCTTCAGCATGCTCGAACCCGGGATCTTCAAACCCGTGGTCCAGTCCCTGTTGGATTGGGGAGACCACTACATGTTACTGGCCGATCTGCGGGATTACATCGAGACGCAGGAGAAGGTCGATGCCGCCTACAAAGACCGCGAAGGCTGGACCCGGAAAACCATCCTCAACGTGGCGCGCGCCGGGAAATTCTCCTCGGATCGCGCCATCCGCGAATACATGTCGGAAATCTGGCACGCCGAGCCTTGCCAGATCGAAGTCTGAGGGACAATTGTACTGACTGCTGGCAACGGATTCATCGAATATTTCAGAGAAAACGTCAGTTGTTTTCGACCGCCCGGGCCATTGCCCGGCGGAGAGTGTCGAGAGTGACGGGTTTACTGACGACAAAGTCGATGCCCGCGGGTTTTTCGTCGGCGGCTTCCATCATGCTGCCGAAACCGGTGAGCATGATGACGGGCAGATTGGGGAAGGCGTTTTTGATGGCCGCGCCGACCTGGTCGCCGCTCATGTCGGGCATGGCGCGGTCGAGGATCACCAGATCAAAATGGCCGTTGTGGAACTTATCGAGTCCGTCCTTTCCATTGGCGGCGAATTCGACGGTGTGGCCATCGCGGACGAGATATTCGTTCACCACCTTGCGGACGACCTCCTCGTCGTCCACCAACAGCACGCGCTTCGACGGGAGCGGGGCGGGCGCGGATGGGGCGTCCGTGACGGCCGACCGGGGCTGCCCGGGCACGGGTAGGGTGAGGATGAAGGTGGTGCCCTTGTGAAGTTGTGTCTGGATATCGATGGAGCCCTCATGGCGCTGGATGATTCCGTAGACCATGGACAGGCCGAGGCCGGTGCCGCCTTCGCCCTTGGTCGTGAAAAACGGTTCGAGACAGCGCTGGCGGATTTCCTGGGTCATGCCCGTGCCCGAGTCCGCGATTTCGAGTATGACCCGCGAATCGTCGCTGCGCGTGCGAAGGGTGATCGCGCCACCGCGCGGCATGGCGTCCACGGCGTTGAAGATCAGGTTGGTGAGGACCTCGCGCAGGTCCGCCGCGTTGCCCTGGATCGGTGGAACCTTCTGCAGATCGGTTTCCGTGCGAATGGAAATGCCGCGCGCTTCCGCTTGCGTTTTCCACTTCGGCTGGGTGAGGGAAATGGCTTCCTGCACGAGCCGGTTGAGATCGACAGTCGTGAACACCTCGCTGCGGTCGCGGTGGCGATAGAACTCGCGGAGGCGGTTGACGACATTGCCGGCATCCTTGGCGGCGGTGTTCATCATTTGCAGGTATTGCCGGACCCGTGTCTTGTCCTCGAGCGCCTCGGGCCGGTCCAGCAGCAATTCGGTGAACCCGACAACCGCGGCGAGCGCGTTGTTGAAATCGTGGGCGATGCCGCTGGCCATGGTGCCGAGCGCGCGCAAGCGCTCCTGCTGGACGACCGATTGCTGGGCGGTTTGCAGTTCTTCGAGGGCGTGTTTGAGGCGCGTGTTGGTCTCGCGCAGGGACTGCTCGGCTTCCTTGCGCCGGGTGATGTCCTGCTTGATGGCGACGAATCGCGAGATGGCGCCGTTGGCATCGCGGACCGGCGTGATCGTCATCTCCTCGGTGTAAAGGCTGCCATCCTTGCGGCGATTGACCATTTCGCCGTGCCAGACGCGCCCGGCGGTGATGGTTTCCCAGAGTTCGCGATAGAATTCGCTGTCGTGCTCGCCCGACCGGAGAGTGCCGTCCGCTTTCCCGATGACTTCGTCCGGGGAATAGCCCGTGAGGGCGGTAAACGCCGGATTGACCCAAAGCACAACGCCGTGGGAGTCGGTGATCATGATGGTGTTGGCGGCCGCCTCCAGCACCGCGCTTTGCAGGCGCAACTGCTCCTCCGACCGTTTGCGCTCGGTGATGTCACGGATGATCGTGGACGTGCCCACGATGGTACCCGAGGCGTCCTTGACCGGGGAAACGGTCAGTGACACCGGGAACCGGCGGCCGTCCTTGGCGATGCAACAGGACTCGAACTGGCTGACGTGCTCGCCGGTGGAGATACGGCCCAGAACATCGGTTTTTTCGCGACGACGGTCTTCGGGGATGATCTGCGCGATGGATTGCCCGATGATTTCGTGGGCGGTGTAGCCGTAGAGGCGCTCTGCGGCGGCATTCCAACTGGTAATAATGCCCTCCAGATCGGTACTGACGATGGCGTCATGTGACGATTCGACAATCGCCGCCAGCCGGAGGTGCGCTTCCTCGACCTGTTTGCGTTCGGTGATATCACGATAAATCGCTTGAATCCCCCCCTGATCGAGCCGCCGGACAATTACTTCCGTGAGGAACCGGCTCCCGTCCTTTCGGAGGGCGGGCCGCTCGTACCGGGCGCTTCCGTTGGCGTTGATTTCCCGCCGGCGACGGGTTGTTTGGTCGGAGTGTTCCGGCGGGTACGTGTCGTCGCCGCTAAGATGGACAATTTCTTCGTACGAGTAGCCGAACATCCGGCAGGCAGGCCGGTTGGCAAACCGGATATTCCAGTCGTCATCCAGGATCATGATGCCGTCTGTGGATTGCTCGACCAGCGACCGATAGCGTTCCTGTGTGTTCCGGATTTGGATTTCGGACGCGGACATCTGGCGGTTCAGGCAGACCCCATAGACGGCGATGCCGAGCACCATCGCCATGATCAGCAGGCTCAATAGCCATTGGTCCCGTTGGAATGCGTTGGCCTCGGCGATTTGTCCCTCGAGATAGGCCTGCCGTTGCGCGCGCAGATGGGAGCGCAGCCCGTCCACAGCGCGCAGCAGGTTATCATAGTCACGGTTTATGCGCGTGATTTGAGGCTGGATCTGGTCCCGCCGGCCGTTGTTCACGAGAGGAATCGGGTGGCCGACCTGCCCCGCCAGTTTGTCCATGAGGTCGTGGATTGACGAACAATCCTTCAGGAGGACCGAGACGTTGGTCGGGGAGATATTCTGCGCCAGTTCGCGTTGCAACGTCGAGAGCCTCTGGTTGAAAACGGAATGAGCGGCGTCCATCTCCCGGGATTCCGGGGGCACGTCGTGCGCGGTGAGAACATCGCTGCCCTGAACGTGGACCCGGCTCGCCTGCTGGGCCAAGGCATCGCATTGCTTCGCCCAGGAAACCCATTGAAGATATTCTTGGACGGTGCGCTTGTTCGTCTCGACCAACTGGTGATTCAGGAACAGGCCAAGGGAAATGGCAAACACATCAATCGCGACCAGCAGGAAATACAGGTGATGCCACCGCACACGTGGACGGCGCGACTGGAGGGCAGGCCGTCCGGCACCGGGGCCAGAGTTGGTGGCCGTGTTTGGCATTGTTTCGGGATTGGCGCATATCCTGTGCCAGAGGTGGGTGCTGATGTCGGTTTCGCGGAATCGTGCATCGAATGCACGTCTGCGAACCAACCACTGGAAGACCGCAAGCCAGAGACCCGGCCAAGCCAATGTTGCTCCGAACGCCTAGCGGGGCCGGCCCGCGCGACCGCATCTTTTGGTGTTTCACAGTTGTTGAGATTCCTGATAATTTCGTGGCGATGAACCGCCCGATGTCCGCATCCGACACCCAAGTTCAGAACACACTCGAACGATACCGGCTGTTGGTGGAACAATCCACGGACGGCATCCTGGTCGTGGATGGCGACTGGAACATCCAGTTTGCCAATGAAGCCGTCTGCCGGATGCTTGGCTACACCCACGAAGAGATGCTCCGTCGTAACGCCGAGGAGAGCTACCTGCCGGAAGACCGCGCCCTGATACCCCGTCGCAAGGAGCAAATCCGCACAGACGGAAGCGCGCAGTACGTTCAGCGCGACTGCGGATCGATATGCGGCCCGTCGCGAAATGAATGAAAAAGCCGGGACACGGCGGTTGGCAAACGGAGACGAACGCGTTCACCGAGAGGATTTCCGTCCCATGTTGTCTCTGGCAATGATCGTTAAGAATGAGGAACGTTGCTTGACGCGTTGCCTGGAGAGCATGCGCGGCGTTGCGGATGAAATCGTCGTTGTGGATACCGGCTCCACAGACCAAACGAAGAAGATCGCCGCCGAGCACAATGCCAGGATTTTTGATTTCCAATGGGTTGACGATTTTTCCGCGGCGCGAAATTTCGCGCTGGAACGATCGCAGGGCGATTGGATTCTGGTCCTGGACGCCGACGAGTGGGTGAGTGCGGCTCTTGGGGATGAAATGAAACGATTCATCGGCGGTCCGCCGCAAGCCGGGCGGCTGAGAATTGTCAGCACGTTTCTTCGCAACGGCCAGATGCTTCAATCGCAGGCCTACGTGACGCGGCTTTTCCCGCGTGGATGCCGGTTTGAAGGACGGATTCACGAGCAGTTGGTTTCATCTCTGCCGCGGACAGACCTCATGGGCGAACTTTGGCACGACGGCTACCTGCACACCAACAAGTCCGGACGGAACATCCCGTTGCTTGTTCTGGAGGGAGAGAAGAACCCGGGGGACGCCTATTGGCTGTATCAGCTCGCCTCGGAGTACCGGAGCCTGGACAAGACGAGCGAGGCGGTTGGGGCGCTTCGGAGGGCGTATTCACTGCTGAAACAGGATGACAATTGCGCGCCCAACGTGGTGGTTGACTATCTCTACTGCCTGATGGAGTCGAAGCAGTTCGCCGGCGGGCTTGAGGTCATCGAAAACAATCGGTCCCTTCTCGCCGACTATCCGGATTTCCATTTTGTATCCGGTCTTTTCTTCATGAATCTGGTTCGCAGCGATCCCGCGAAGTACGTTTCCTATCTGCCGCAAATCGAAACGAGCTATCGCAGATGCCTCGAACTGGGCGAGTCGGAGAAGTACCGAAGCGTCCGGGGAACGGGTTCGTTTCTGGCGATGTATAACCTGGGAGTTATGTTCGACGCGTTCGGCCAGCCCGAGACGGCCCGAAAGTTGTTTGAACAATCTGCCGCCCTCGGTTATGAACCGGCGAGGCAACTGCTGTCCCGCGGGACCTCTCGCCCGAGCGAATGCCCCAATACATGAACGACGCATTCGGGAAGTTGAATCGGGTCAAGAAGCTGCCCAACATCGGTTGACCGGCTGCCGCATTCGCCCAGCTGGCGCGGGCCGAGCACCATCGATTCGGTGTACCTGCTCTCCGAAAGAGGGGGAAAAATCCGTCTCATGTACTCGGAAAACATTGCCGAGTCGATGCGTAGCTCACCGAACGGACCTGCTTCTCTCGGCGTTTTCTCCAAGAAAGCACCTGCCGCCCTCGGTTCCCCGGGTCATGCCGAGCGCTGGCATGGGGGATGCGAGGGTGACGATTATGGCATCGACACTATTGGAGGCGAAGACGGTTGCTAGGTCGACGGCGCCGCATGACTCGCACATCATCCATTTCCCATCGGGTCTGCTCGGCTTTGAGCAGCTGAAAGAATTTGCCCTGATTGGCCGGCCCCGGGAAGCGCCGTTCCTCTGGCTGGAGGGCCAAGACGATTCCAAGGTCGCATTTATCGTCGTGCCTACAACGCAGGTGGTGCCCGATTACCGACCCGATTTGTCCGATGCAGACGTGGAGTTCCTGGGGTTGAATTCTCCGAAGGACGCCCTGGTGCTCAGCATCGTCACGCTGCGCGGCCATGGGCGTGCCACGATCAACTTGAAAGGCCCGTTGGTGATCAACGCCCGCACGTGCGTCGGCAAACAGGTGGTCCCATCGAACGCGAGCGAGTACAGCGCGCGACATTCATTATCCGTCACAGCCTGAGCGCGGGCAGCCCATGCTGATTCTTTCACGAGAAGTCGGCGAGAGCGTCGTCATCGACGGGCGCATCATCGTCAAAGTGATGCGGCTGGAGGGTGGCGTGCTCAAGCTCGGCATTGAGGCGCCGCCCGAAATCCCCGTCCACCGACAGGAAGTGTACGAAGAAATCCAAAAGAGCAACCGCGAAGCAATGGTTCGCCCCTCCGGTTCTGTTCCCAAGCTTTCCAAGAACGGCGCCGCTTCGGCGGCACGTGACAAAGAACGGGCAGACCGGTCCAAAGGGCGCTTGATCATTGTTCAGGGCGGCTTTCCATGTCTTTCAGAAACTTTCATTCTCGACCAGATCACGGGGTTTATCGACCGCGGATGGAACATCGAAGACTGGGCTGCCTATGATTCGAAAGAACCGACGCAACATGAAGCCATACGCGAATATGATCTACTGAAGAAGACAAAATACCTTCGCTTCCCCGATCGGTCGCTTGCGTCCGATACAGACCGGTGGGTAAAGACGTTCTGTGAACAGAATTCCCCCGGCTCGTTGGAGAATGTGGCCGCATTTCACGTTCATTTCGGGCCTAATTTCAACAAATTGGCGCCGTTGTTCCGATTCCTGAAGACATTCGTGGTGGTGTCGTTCCATGGTTATGACGCGTCGAGCGTGTTTCAGCAGCAAGGGGACTCGTGTTATGCCTACTTGTTCGAGCGAGCCAACCTGATTACGACTCCAACGCAGCGAATGAAGGACGAATTGGTGCGGCGAGGCTGTCCCTCCGAAAAAGTGAGAATCCACCGGTGTGGAGTGGATCTAAGCAAGTTTACGCCTCCGGTCAGAAAGCAGCCGAACGAGAAACCCACCGTGCTGACGGTTGCGCGTCTGGTGGAGAAAAAAGGAATTGAATATTCATTAAGGGCCTTTGCGGAATTTAAAAATCGAGTCGCCGCCGAATATCGTATTATCGGCGATGGCCCGCTGCGGGCTTCCCTGGAAGAACTGGCACGACACCTTGGCATTCATGACCGCGTCAGTTTCCTTGGTACGGGAAGGAAGCAGGACGTTCAGCGGGAAATGGCGCGGGCCGACGTTTTCGTGTTGAGCAGTGTGACCGCTTCTGACGGGAACCAAGAGGGCCTTCCGGTCTCACTGATCGAAGCGCAAGCGATGGGCCTTCCGGTCGTCAGCACTCACCACGCCGGCATACCCGAGTTGGTGGTGGATGGCGTTACGGGGTTTCTGGTGCGCGAGAAGGACGTCGCTGGTCTGGCCAGAAACCTGGAAAAGCTCCTGAGCGATGCCCGACTGCGGCAGCAGTTCTCCGTGAATGCGCGCGAACGGGTTTGTCGCGAGTTCGATATTGATCGATTGAATGACAAACTAACGGATGTCTTCCTGGCCGCAACAGCCCCAATGAACACCGGGGGGTCCCCAAGGGAACAGGAGCGATAACGTGACCAGTTCCCTTGGTGAGTTGACGCGGCAGGAAGGCCGCACCCCGGTCGGCCAGACCGACGCCTTTACGCAGTTGCAGCGCGCCTTTGATTTGTTGAAGCAACGCAAATTCGCCGAGGCGCAGGCTGCCAGCCGGCGCTACCAGGAATTGATCGATTACGACGCCCTGCCGCGAACAGACAACCGCGTCGACGCCGCTCCCAAAATTTCCGTTGTTGTCGTCGCGTACAAGATCGGGTCGGGCCTGATCCGATGTCTCGATTCACTCGCCACCTCGGAAAATCCGCCGCACGAAATCATCGTTGTAGACAATGGCGGCAACGAAGACATTGCCGCCGAACTTGCACGGCGACCGATTCTTCACATTCGCGTCGGGTTCAATGTGATTCTTGCCGAAGGCCGCAACATCGGTGTCCACTTTGCCCGGGCGCCGATTGTTTCGTTCGTGGATGACGATGCGATTGCGGCGGAAGGCTATCTGGCATCGGTGATGGAAGCGTTCGAGACGTTCGACATCCACGCCTTTCGCGGCAAAGTGCTGCCGAAGTCTGACCACCCGAACAACGGTCGCGCGCTCCATTACAACATGGGCGACCTGCCGATCCCGGCGGAGATTGACACCGAAGGCAACAGCGCCTTCCGCGCGGACACCTGGCGCAAGTTCGGCGGCCAGGACCCGCTCCTCTTCGGCGGCGAAGGCACGGAATTATCCTACCGGATGGCGAAGGAACTCGGAGATAGCTCGGTGATCTACTGGCCGTTCGCTGTCATTCATCACGATTACGCCGTTACGGACGCAAAGTTGGCGGCCAAGCAATCGCGGGACGTGTTGATGCGCGAATATGCGGTTTTCAAACATCCCGATCTTTCTGCGTTTCACGGTCGTCTGGTGGCATTTGTCGGATCGAACGAAACCAAAGCCGAAGGCAATCGTCTCTTGCGCCGCCGCGCCAAGACGTCCTCGACGGAACCGGCGAAGAATCATTGTCCTCTCAAGCCCGGCGCCCGCGATCCGTTCGTATCCATCTGCGTGCCGACTTACAATCGGGCGCAATTCATCGAGGAGACACTGGAAAGCGCGCTCGCCCAGACGTATCCGAATTTTGAAGTGGTTGTCGTGGACGACGGCTCAACCGACAACACGGTGGCGGTCATGGCGCGAATCCGCGACCCGCGCGTGCGTTTCATCGTGAAGGAACACAGCGGCGGTCCGGCGACGCGCAATCGCTGCATCGCCGAGGCACGCGGGGAATTTCTCCTCTGGCTCGATTCCGACGACGCCCTCTTGCCGAACACGCTGGAAGTTTACGCCGCCGCGATGCGGCAACACCCGGATGTGGATGTGTTCTACGGCAATCTCCTCGAGGCCGACGAGCATCTTGCCGTCCAGGGGCGCTGGGATTACAGGGATTACTACGGCTGGCGCGACACACTTCTCAGTGACACGATCATCGAGAACCGAATTCCCAACGGCGCGGCGCTGGTTCGAAAATCATGCTACGACAAGGTCGGCGGCTACAATCCCGCCTTCCGGCGGGCGCACGACTACGAGTTTTGGACGCGTTTGGTGCCTGTCGCGACGATGAAGTCGGTCCATGCCGACACCTTCATCTATCGGCGGCACGAAGAATCGCTCTCCCGGCTTCGCCAACCCGCCGACACCTGTTACGAAGCGAACGCCGTGAAGGCGATGCTGGCCAGGCACGAACTCCGCGCGCTCTTCCCGTTTTGTTACGCCGCCGGCGCTCCCGTTCACAATGGCAATGCGCGCGCCTGGCTGATCGCCTCGCTGCTCATGGTGAAATACGGCGACCTCGCCGCCGCCGTCGAGTTTGCGAAGCGTAGCGTTGATTGCGCGGACCGCGGGCAGAACGCGGACATTTGCGACATTCTCCAGATGGTTGCCAACGGAAGCCGCTCCCAGCCGACTGCGAAAACAAAACCGCATGACGAATTTGCCAAACTCGTCACGGTCGCCAAGAAACAATTCGCCGCCGGTCAGATTCGAGAGTGCGCCAAGGCGTGTGCACAATTGACGAAACTTCGTCCCGAAGCGGTGGAAACCTTGTTGCTCGCCGGGCTGAGTCTGCGGCGCGGGGGCAACCCGCAGGACGCCAAGACCGCCTTTCGTTATCTCGTGGCGAGCCAGTGCGGGGCAGCTCATCTTGAGGCCGTCATGGAAGCGGAAGCACTCCGGCGCAATCAACCGGAGACGGCGGCGGATTCGGCCACACCCGCCGAACGGCTGGCGGCCTTACTGTCTCCCTTCTTTGGCGGCGAACGGATGCCGGCCCAAGCCATCGAGAACACGCTCTCCTTCATTGCCGCGGCCTCGGCAACAGACGCCCGCAAACACCTGGAAACGCATCGCGAGAAACAGACCCCGCTGTTCTTCGCGGTGCTTGGATTGACCGCGGACGAACTTGGCCGTTGTGTTGATGCAGCCGTGGCGGATCAAATCACTCGTCTTCGTGCGGCTCTGCAACCACCCACTCCGACCATTCCACAGCGCCCGCCAGGGTACTCTTTCTGCATCATCACCGGTGGGCAGCGCCGGGCCATACTGGAACGGCAGATCGCAAGCATCCGCGCCCTGGGACTTCCCCACGTTGAAATTCTCGTTGGCGGCGATGTCTCGAACGTGCCCGATGGCGTGCACAAGGTGGACATGGCCGCCGCCGCGCGCGCCGCGCGCCTCGGCAAAATGCGCAACACACTCGCGAGAATCGCCAGGTTCGATCACCTCGTCATCAGCGACGACGATATTGTGTTCGACAAGAATTTCGGCGACGGTCTGAAACGTTTCGGCGAAGGTTACGACGCGATGGCCGTGCGCGTTGTGAATCCCGATGGCAGCCGGTTTTGGGACTGGGCGACCACCGGCGGCACAAAAGGTTCGGTGCTGCTCGATTACTGGGACGCGGATCCGTATGTTTATATCACGGGCGGTATCTGTGTGTTGAAAGCCGATGTGCTGGACCGCGTGGCCTGGGACGATTTGCGCGGGTTTTACGCGTGTGAGGACGTGGACTTTTCCACACGCCTGAAAGCCGCCGGCGCCGCCATTTGCTTCAACACTTTTTGCAAAGTCCTTCACGATGACGATCGTTACTCGCGCGTGGATCGCGGCGTTTTCCGTTTCGATAATCTGCTCGAATACGTGCTCCAACGCCATCAATCTCACGAACACGATGACGCGCGGCGGTACCTCGCAGAAGCCGCGCGCATGGCGGGCACGTATCCCGACCGCATCGCGGTATTGAAAGATGTCGCCTCGCGCATCCGCGAACAGAATTATTCCACCCAATTAGTTTCCCAACCAGCGCCACAACCGGCGCCTTCATCCGCCGGCGAAGTCAGCACGCCCGCGCGAGGCAGCGGCCGCGTGAAAATCAACTGGGTCGGTTCGTTCCTCGACCATGGAAGTTTGTCGCACGTGAATCGCGAACTGACCGCCGCATTGGAAGCGAATGCTGATTTCGTGCTTCAGCGGGTTTCAAACAATCCGGCAACGGTGAATTCAGCCGCCATCGAATGGCGGACGCTCGCGCGCAACGTCGCGACGAACGCGCCAATCGATGCGGCAGTGACCGTGCGCCACGAGTGGCCGCCGGATTGGCGTCGTCCACAGCGAGGCGCGTTGGTGGTCATCCAGCCGTGGGAATACGGCGCTTTGCCCGTTGCCTGGGTTGAGCAGTCTTGCCACGTGAACCAGTTCTGGGTGCCCTCAGAGTACGTGCGCGAAGTTTATGTCCGTTCTGGCATCCCGGAAGCAAAAGTCAAGGTGGTCCCGAATGGCATTGACCCGGAGCGCTTTTATCCGGGCGCACAGCCGTTGTCATTGCCCACCCGGAAGGCGTTTACGTTTCTGTTCGTTGGCGGGACCATCCACCGCAAAGGACCCGATGTGTTGCTGAAGGCTTACCTGGAAAACTTCACGGCGGCGGACGATGTTTGCCTCGTCATCAAGGATTTTGGCGGCCAAAGTGTTTATGCGGGGCAGACATTCGAGCAGCAAATCCGCGCCGCGCAGTTGCAGCCCAACGCGCCGGAAATTCTTTATCTCAACGAAGAATTGCCGCCCGATTCCATGCCCGGTCTTTACACGGCTTGCGATTGTCTGGTGCACCCGTATCGGGGTGAAGGCTTCGGGCTGCCCGTGCTCGAAGCGATGGCCTGCGGTCTGCCGGTCATCGTCACCGCCGGCGGCGCGGCGGATGATTTTGCCGTCGATGGATTCGCGTACCGCATCCCGGCGACAAAGAAATCCGTTGGCGACAGCATCAGCGGCATGAAACTCACCGGCACCGGCTGGCTTCTGGAGCCGGACGCGAAGGCGCTGACGGCCCGGATGAAATGGGTTGTCGAACACCGCGACGACGCTCGCGCCATGGGCCACCGTGCCAGCGAGTACGCGCGCCGCGAATGGACCTGGGAACGGGCCGCGCAGATTGCCGCAGAACGGCTGGCGGAATTGCCGACTCGAGGCGTGGCGGACACCAGGGCGGGCGGCAAGCGCCTGGAGCGCGCAACCGCCGGCATCGTTTTGCCGCCCTGTGCCCTTGTCGGCCATCTTGGCCAGGCACGCGAACTGTTGAGACACAAGAAACCACGCGACGCTTGGGAAACCACATTGTCGGTCCTCCAGATGCGCCCGTTCCATCCCGAAGCCTACCTGCTTCTGGCTGAAATCGCGCAGGCCGCGGGTGACTCCGCCTCGGCCCGGCTCTGCGCCGGACACGCCCGCCACCTGGCACCCGGCTGGAAACCGGCGCGCCGATTCCTCAACCAGCGTCTCAAAGGCAAGGCACGGCCCGACTGGCTCACGCTGCCCCATTCCGTCACCAGCCAGCCATCCCCAGTCACAAATCGCCTCACCGTCTGCCTCATTGCGAAGAACGAAGAGAAGTTCATCGGCCAGTGCCTTGCTTCCGTGCGCGGGCTGGCCGATCAGATTGTGGTCGTGGACACCGGTTCGACCGACCGGACCGTGGAGATCGCCAAAGAACACGGGGCGGAAGTCCATTTCTTCGAGTGGTGCGATGACTTCAGCGCGGCGCGCAACGCCGCGTTGGAACACGTCCGGGGCGATTGGGTACTGGCGCTCGACGCCGACGAAGAGTTGACGGCGGAAGGACGCGAGTCCGTGCGCGAAGAGATGCGAGCAAACAAGGAGATGGCGTATCGGCTGCCGATCGTGGATGTGGGCCATGAGGCCGAAGGCTGTGGTTACGTGCCGCGATTGTTCCGAAACGCGCCGGGGTTGTTCTACGTCGGGCGGATTCACGAACAGGTGTTCAGCAGTGTCGAGGTGCGTTGCGCCGAGTGGGGACTGGAAAACAATCTGAGCAAGGCGACACTGCTCCATCACGGGTACACGGCCGAGACGGCGCGGGAGCGCGACAAGAACGGTCGCAACCTGCGGTTGTTGGAACGCGCCATCGAAGAACTGCCGGGCGAGCCGAATTTGCTGATGAATTACGGCTTGGAGTTGGCGCGCGCGGGGAGATTGGACGCGGCATTGGATCAATATCGCCAGGCGTTTCAAGCGCTGGAGGCGTTGCCCGAGGATCAGGTCGCGCCCGAGTTGCGTGAGAGCCTGCTGACCCAGTTTTCCGCGCAGTTGATGGCGGCCAAACGTTTTGAAGAGGTTGTGCGGATGAGGGACGCGCCGCTGGTGCAACGCGGCGGGCCGACCGCCTCCCTGCATTTCGGACTGGGACTGTCGTACATGCAACTGCGTCGGTTCGAGGAAGCGGCGGAACAATTCCGCCAGTGCCTGGCCAAGCGCGACAGGCCGGCGCTCGCGCCGGTGAATCGGGACATTCACAAGGCGGGGCCGCAGCATTGCCTGGCGAAGTGCCTCACCGAGATGAAGCAGTTTGACGCGGCCGACAGGGAGTTTCAACAGGCAATGGCGAAGGATCCGCAGTCCAAATCCGTGCGGTTCGATTACGCGCGGTTCCGTCATGAACGAGGCCAGTCCGTGGACGCGCTCAAGATCCTGCACGAACTGGCCATGGAACAACCGGAGGCCTTGCCGGTGTGGTTGTTGGGCGGGCATATCGCGTTGAGCGACTCGCAATTTCTGGGATTCGCGCGGGAATGGACCGCCGAAGCCATCAAGCAATTCCCGCAGGATCAACTGGTCGCGCTGCATCGGGCCGAAGCCCTGCTGCTCAGCGGTCGGGCAGGGGAAGCGCTGCCGTTATGGCGCAGGGCAGGCGCACCGCAAAACCCCGTGCACCGCGCCGGCCGGGTGCTGTGCGAGTTGGTGGTAGGCGAGCGAATCAACGCAGTCAGTCCCGATATCGAGCCGGCGGTCAGCGGCGAATTCATCAAGTGGTACCAACGTCTGCTGGGCACCGGCCAAACCGCCGTGGTCGAGGTCGTAAATGGGCGACTGGATTCCCTCGCGAAAACGCTCCCGAGCGCGGGGAAGATTGTGGAGTCGGCAATTGCGCAGGTGCAGGCAGCAGCGGTTTGCTAGTGGATGGATCGTATCCGTCTGACGGAGCACGGATCTTGAGGTTGGATCCGGAGAGCAACAGTTCAAACCGGAATGGCCATGCTGAAGCCATCCTGGAGTGAAGGCAAAGCCTGGAATCGGGGTTTGCCAGCATTGTCAAACGTGATGTTACGAGTGCTATCGTCCGCGACGGTCGCGGGCGCTGGCAATATGGGAAATGTCGATGGAAATGGCGACCCGTGTCAACTCAGGCCAGATGGTAGAGTCCGCGCGCGAGGCACACCGCGAGGGACGGCAGGCGGAGGCCGAGGCCGTTTGCCGCGATTTGCTGGGGCGCACACATGGGGATGGCGAAGTCCCCTATCTCCTGGGCCTTGTTCTGCATGAAACCGGACGGGAAGCGGAAGCGGAAAAGTGGCTCCGGCAAGCGGCCGCGTTGGCTCCGCAATCGCCCAACGCCTATTACGCCCTGGGCTGCGTCCATGCTGCGGCGGGCGATCTCGCGAGCGCGGCGGAAGCGTTTGCCACGGCCCTGCAGCGGAACCCAAGCTATCTCAACGCCTATTACGGTTTGGGCAACGCCTGTTATAAACTGCGCGACTTTGAGCGGGCCGCGTCCATCTATCGACAGGCCCTCGCGCTCAATCCGCAGGATTACGAGATTTGGAACAATCTGGGTCAGGCACTGAATGCCTTGTTCCGGACCGAGGAAGCTCTGGCCGCCTATGAACACGCCCTCGAAATCCAGCCCGAATACGGTCTCGCCCGCAGCAATTACGCCCTCGTGCTGCTGACGCTTGGCCGCCTTCCGGAAGGGTTCCGCGAATACGAATGGCGCTGGCGCAAAACTCCTCCCCGCCCGTACCCGCAGCCGCTCTGGAGCGGCCAACCGATCCCGGGGAAAACCCTGCTGGTCTGTGCCGAACAAGGCTTCGGAGACGTTATCCAATTCTCCCGCTTTACCCATCAGGCCCGCGCGCGGGCCGGGCGGGTCATCCTCGAATGCCAGCCTCCGTTGAAACGCCTGTTCGAGCACGCGCGTTGCGCGGACACGGTCATTGCCGTGGGGGAAACTCCGCCGCCGTTCGATTATTACGTCCCGGTGATGAGCCTGCCGCTGGTGCTGGGGACAACCTTGGAAACCATTCCCGGAAATCCCTGGCTGGTCGCACCGGACGCCGAGACCCTGCCCGCGGTTCCCCCCGGACATATCAAGGTCGGGCTGGTGTGGACGGGCAATTCCACCCATCATAATGACGCCCGTCGCTCGATTCCCTTCCGGGAACTGGGACCCATTCTGGCGAAACCGGGAATCACCTTCTTCAGCCTGCAAGTGTCTGTCCGGCCGGACGACCAACCGCATGTCGACGCAGCACCGCACCTCGTGCCGCTGACCGACCGCCTCAACGACTTTTACGACACTGCCGGCTACGTTGGGCAGATGGACCTCGTCCTCTCCGTGGATACCGCCGTCGCCCACCTCGTCGGCGCGCTCGGGAAACCGGTCTGGACTTTCGTTCCCGACCCTGCGGATTGGCGCTGGCTGATCCAGCGCACCGATTCTCCCTGGTACCCAACGATGCGCTTGTTCCGCCAGTCCCCATCCGGTCGTTGGCCACCGGTTATCGCTCGGGTGGCGGAGGAACTGGGTCGCTGGGTGGCAGCTCGGAATCCCTGACCGTCCCTATTGTCGCGGATATCCAATTCGAGTTTTGCACTTTCAGGCAACGCAATGCAGCGGTCTCGTCGGCATGCGAGTCCATGTGGATGAGCGCCGCGACTTCTCCCTGTTCGGTGATTTGTAGGCGGCGAATGCCAGGCAGGCCACAGCCAACGATGTCGTGCTGGCGAACGGGGCCAATAGGGTCAATTTGGCTCTAATGGACAGAACCGAAACCCGCTTCATTCTACATGGATATTTCTGGACAATTTCCATTCATATATCGGCGGGTTTCTGGGTGGTTTTACAGGTTTTTAATGGAAAAACGCTATACCGCTAAAGTTCGTAGCGCAAGCTGCCGATACCCTCACTGTCACAAGATAAAGGTGGTTGGCAACCAGCAAGAGCCAACGAGGACGAGCGGGTGCCTGAATAAAGACCCGTGGCCGGCATGGATGCCGACCAGGATAAAGAAGAAACTCACGGAAGGAGTTACGTAGTTATGGTTATCAATACCAATACCGCAGCGACCAATACAACCTTGTATTTGGCGCAGTCGACGACCGCGTTGCAGAAGGCCCTGGCGGAATTGTCCTCAGGCTCGAAGATCACCAGCCCAGCGGACGACCCTGCTGGCAGCGCTGTTGCCTTGCGCTTGGGCGCGGAAGATAGCCGCGTGCAGGCCGCCAACAACAACGTGGCTGACGCGAATTCGTACAACCAGACGCAGACAGGATTTCTGGGTCAGGTTGGCAGCGCGTTGAGCCAGATGTCCCAACTGGCCATTGAAGCGCAGGACGTGACCAAGTCCAGCACGGACCTCGCTCAGTACGATCAGGAATACGGCCAGTTGGCCGCGTACGTCAAGAACGTCGCGACCCAAAACTTCAACGGCGTATCGTTGTTCAGTGGCGCTCAGCTGAAAGTCACGATCGACGCGGAAGGCAGCACGTTCACAATGCTGAACCCGGAACTGACCACCAACAAGTACTCGGGCGCAACCGCAGCTCACGTGACCACCACCACCCTCGCAGCCGCAGCGCTCACGGCCGTGGAAACCGCGATCAATCAGTTGTCCGCCGACACCGCTCTGGTGGGCGCCAACTCGGTCCGGTTGAGCTACACCTCCAACCAGCTCTCGGTGCTGGATCAGAACCTCCAGGCCGCGGTGAGCACGATCTCGGACGTGGACGTTGCCAAGGAAAGTACGCAATACGCGAAGTACAACGTCCTGGTGCAAACCGGCACGGCGATGTTGGCGCAGGCCAACACGCTCCCGGACATCGCCTTGAAGCTGATCAGCGGCTAACAGTACTTCCCCGCTAACAACCAGCGGTTTCTAGCCCGGACGATGGTGACATCGTCCGGGCTTTAGTTTTTCTCAAAATTGCCGATAGAGATAGAGGAGAAAAAACAGGTACGCAATCATGTCTATAGCATCCATATCATCTTTGGACAGTTCGGCGGCATCGACCCTGTTCTCGCTGGGGAGCAACTCCAACCTAACAACGAACAGTGGGATGAACCTGTCCATTTCCGGACTCGAATCCGGGCTCGACTGGCAATCGCTCGTGAGCGAAATCGAGCAGGCCGACCGAGCGCCGGAAACCGTGCTGCAAAACCAGCAAACCACCATTCAGGGCCAAAACACCGCCTTGGGCGCCATTATCACCGCATTGAAGGCCGTCCAGAAGGACGTGACGGCCTTGCAGCAAGATAGTCTCTACGACGCGTGTTCCGCCAGCGTCGGGGACTCGACCGTTTTGTCCGCCACCGCCGACGACAGCACCGCCACGGGCACCTACACGTTCGACATCGGCCAGGTGGCCAGCGCCAGCGTCCAGAACGGGAAGACCAACATCAGCGGCGCGCTCAACTCCACCAACAATGTTTCCACTCTCGTACTGGCCGACGCCAACTTTTCCCAGCCCGTCACCGCCGGGACCCTCACCGTCGACGGTCAGCAAATCAACATCACCACCGGCGAAACGCTCCAGGACGTTTTCAACGCGATCAGCACCGCCACCGCCACCATCACCAACGGGCCTGTGACCGGCAGCTACAACAGCGGCACGGACACGATCACTCTTTCCAGCAGCGGTCCGATCACACTGGGCAGCACAACTGACACGAGCAATTTCCTGCAGGTCGCCCAGCTCTACAACGAGACTGCCGCGAGTTCGTACAACAGCAACACCGACACCTACACGATCACCAGCGCCAACAAGCTCGGGTCGGTCCAGCTGGACGCCACGCTGGCCCACGCGAATCTGGCCACGCCCATCACCGGCGACACCAGCGGCAATGGCTCGTTTGCCATCAACGGTGTGAAAATCCAGTACAACATCAACACCGACACCATTAGCGGTCTACTGAACAAAATCAACTCTTCGGGGGCCGGCGTCACCGCCACGTACGACAACATCAACAACCGGTTTGTCCTGACCAATGCCAGCACCGGCAACCTCGGCATTTCCCTGCAGGACAACACAGGGAATTTTCTGGCGGCCACGGGGATTTCCGGCGGCACGCTGGTCGCCGGTAACAATCTGGAGTACTCCGTCGACGGCGGGGGCCAACGCGTCAGCTATTCGAACACGATTTCGGGCAGCAGCAGCGGCATTACCGGCCTCAACGTGACTGCGGTCAAGGGCGGGACGACGACGGTTCAAGTCTCGGCGAATACGGCAAATCTGAGTTCGGCCATCACCCAGTTGGTTACGGATTACAACAGCGCCCAGTCAGCCATCAGCACCGAGACCGCCATTACCACCAGTAGCACGGGTGCCATCACCGCGGCTGCGCTGGCCAGTGACCCGAATGCGATGAATCTGGGCTCGCAACTGCGGGAAGCTGTTTTCGGCGAGATCAGCGGGCTTAGCGGCAGCATCAACCAGCTCGCGCAACTGGGCTTCTCCAGTGACAGCACCGACAACACGATTACCCAGTCCGACCCGACCGCGCTGTCCAATGCCCTGAGCACCAATCTCAGCGCCGTCCAGGATTTCTTTACCAACTCGAAAAAGGGCCTGACCACCAGCCTCAGCGCCTTCGCCACCGATCTGGTGGGGAACGACATCGGCGCGACCGGCAGTCTGGTCAATGAACAGAGCAACCTGACCAAACAATCCGGCAATATCACCAATCAGATCAACACGATCGAACAAAGCGTCCTGGCGGAGGGCGCGCGCCTGACCACGGAATTCGAGGCCATGGAGAGCGCCATGGCCCAGATCAACTCGCAACAACAGTATATCAGCGAGGAGATAACGGCTGGTACCATATGAAATTTGTCGTCACCCTTGCGCTGACCATTGGCGCTCTTTTTCATGGCGGTTGCACGTCGGCCCCTGCCGACCGTCGGGCAGAGCCGGTGAACAACGTCTACAGCGCGGTAACGCGTATCCCCGAGCCGTTGCGCCGCGTTGCCGTTCTGCCAGTGACCTGCGAAGACGATTCCGATGCCGAGGCGGGACGGGACGCTCTTCAACCCGTTTTGCTTGCAGAATTGGCGAAAACCAGCGCGTTCGAGGTCGTGCCAGTCAGCCCCGAACAACTGTGCGCGATCACGGGAAGATCCGCGTGGGCCGCGCACGAAGTCCTGCCATCGGATTTTTTTTCGCGCATGCGCGAGGCCACGGGTTGCGACGCGGTGCTGTTCTGTCGGTTGAAACAGTTCCGGGCTTACCCGCCCCTGGCGGTCGAATGGGATTTGAAACTGGTGGATGCCAACCAACGCGCGATCGTGTGGGCGACGGACGAAGTATTCGACTCGGGTGAGCCGTCGGTCGCCAGCGCGGCCCGGCGGTATTACGTTCAGGCCATCGGTCACACCCCCGTGGTGGGGGATCCCGGCACAATCCTGATGTCACCCCGGTTGTTTGGGCAATATGCAGCGGCGGCCAGCCTGACGGCACTGCCGGCACACTAAAGCTATTCTGGAGACTGTCGATATGAAAGGTATGGAAGTAAACCCAAATGCCGGCACGAGTCCCCTCCAAGGTGTCACGACAAAGCTACCGGTAGTGCCTCCTGCAAAACCGCAGGCTGGTGACTCGGCCTCGTTCCAAGGGACCGATGCCGTGAATAGCGCGTTACAGCAAACTCCCGATGTCCGCCCCGAAGCCGTCAGCCGAGCGCGGGCGCTGATTACCGATGCACAGTATCCGCCGCAGTCAATGATCCATGACATTTCCAGACTGCTGGCGGCGAATCTGAAGCAGAATGAAAGCTAGCCACCGCGCCCAGACAGGGGGCAGCACGGCATGACTACACACGCCAAGATCGAGGGATCATACCGTCGTGTGGCGACGGAAACCGCCAGCCCGGGGCAACTCGTGGCCATGTTGTACGATGGCGGCATCAAATTTCTGGAGCGGGCGCTCCTGAGCTTCCAGAGCGCCGACCCGCTCGAATTCAATCAGGGCATCCACAACAACGTGAAGCGCGCCAAGGCGATCATCCACGAGTTGAATATCTGCCTGAACATGGAGGAGGGTGGAGAACTGGCGGTCACGTTGCGCCGCTTGTACCTGTATTTTGAAATGCGCCTGGATGAAAGCAACCGCTACAAACGCCCCGAGGGAATCCAGGAGGTCATCGAGCGGCTGACCGTCCTGCGTGACGCGTGGGTCGAGATGTTGCACACGCACGAAACGGCCGCGACGGAGGTTTTCAACCAGTGACCGAGCCTGCGGAAATCGCGCGCTTACGGGACACGTTGCGCGCCTATTACGAACGGTGGCGTCAACTCACCGAGGCCGAAGGGAGCGCCATTTCAGCGGGACAATGGACACAGGTGGAATCGCTGCAGGTCGCCAAACAGCAACTCCGATCCTTTATTGACGGTGCCCGGCATGATCTGCGGGCCGCGTGCCAGGCTTGTGGCATGGCGACACGGGGAATCGAACAGGAATTCCGCTCCTTGATCTTCCAGCTCCTCGATTTGGAACACGCGAACGCCGAGGTCCTCGCCGCGAAAAGAGACCGCGCGTCACAAGAGAAAGAGGAAGTCGGCCATGTCATCCAGAAGCTTCGAGAGCTTCGCCGGGCGTACGCGCCCACACGCCCATCCGTGTGGGAAACCTATTCGTGAGGCGTTGTGAGTACCCTCGTGTCTTCCGCGACTGGCACGCCATCGAATCGAGTTTTGGTTGTCGATGACCAAAAGACGATCCGGACATTGGTGCAAGCGACGTTGGGATCCACCGGCTATGCCGTCGTTGCCGTGGAAGACGCACCGCACGCCCTGGAACAGCTCCGCGCTGAAGAATTTGCCGTCGTCATCACGGATTACAAGATGGACCCGATGAATGGCCTGGAGCTTCTCAAAGCCGTTCGCGAGATCCAGCCGCAGTGTTCCCGCATCATGATGAGCGCGTTCGCCGATGTCGACCTGATGACCAGCGCCATCGGGGAGGGAAAAATCTGTCGGTTCCTGATCAAACCCTGGGTGCGTGGCGAACTGCTCAAGGCGGTCCACGAGGCGTACCAGCGCTACCGCGATGCCTGTCAGGAGGCCGCGCTCGAGTTGGATGCTGCCTCCATGAACGAAGAGCTCAAAAGGCTCAATGCCTCGCTGGCCGCGCAGGTGGCCCAGGGGGAAAGCCAGAAACGCGAGCTGGAACGATTGAATAACTCCCTCCAGCAGAACCTGCAACGTAGCGTGGAACTGTGCTTGCACACGTTGCAAACCTTTTATCCCAGCTTGGGCGTCAATGCCCGGCGCGTTCAGGCGCTCTGTTCAGCGATGGCCGAAGACCTCAAACTGCCGGCCGAGCAGCGTCGTCCCTTGGAGATCAGCGCAGTGCTTCATGACATCGGACTGCTGGGCATGCGACGCGACTTGATCAACCGCTGGCTGGAAAGTCCGCAGGCGTTGAACGACGCTGAGCAAACGCTAATCAAACGACATCCCCTCATCGGGCAGGAACTGGCCACGTTCACCGAAGATCTGAAGGACGTGGGCACCATCATTCGCGCCCACCACGAGCGCTACGACGGAAGCGGGTACCCGGATGGCTTGCGTGGGGAGGAAATCCCCTGGCTCGCGCGCTTGTTGGCGGTCGCCATCGGTTACGCGGAGCGCCAGAACGATGGACAAGACGCACTGCAGGCCATCAGTGCGGCGAGGGGAACGGAATTCGATCCCGAGGCGGTGCGCGTGCTGGTGCGTTCCTTCCCCCAGGCTGTCCTGCCGCGGCAACAGAGAGTGTTGCTGGTCGCAGAACTGAAACCGGGGATGGTGCTGGCCTCGAATGTGTATAATGCGCAGGGGATACTGATTATTCCGGGAGGCCGCCCGCTCAACGAGAATTGGATTGCCAAGCTGAAGGCCCACGACCGCGTCAACCCGCTGAATCTATCACTCCAAGTGTACGCCTAGCTGGTGGGTCGAGGTTGATCTGGAACGCTTTCTGATGAGTGGTCCGGATTGGTCGGTCCGTGGGGAGTTCCAAAACAGCAGGCGGGGCGCCTGTTGGCCGTTTCCGCAAACTTTGACTCAAGCACCGGGGAGATTCTGCCGATTTATTTGATACACAATGATGCGAACTTTTCCTGCTTTGGCAGCGTTGCTCGCGGCCTTGGCTGCCGTGACCGCGGCGCAACCGGGCTATCTCAGCGAGGGCCGTCTGGCGCCGCTTCGCTTCCAGGAAGCGCCGGCTCCGGGTCGGTCCGTGCTGCCCGCGCTTCCCCCGGAAGGACCTTCTCCCAGTTTCCCAATCCCGACCAACAGCGCTGCCTCGTCTGCGAGCGAAGCCAGCGCCGCAACAACGACGGAACAGTCCGACGGCGGCGTTGAGCCGGCCACCAATGAGGTTACCGTCACACCACAAATGCTCGTTGGTTTCTACCGAGACGGGATCGCCGGAACCAATCACGATGCCGGCACGATTGTTCCCTTCGGGTTCGTGCCACCGACGACGGCGCCCAAACCTTCCAGCACAGCCGGGTATAGCAGCCAGTGACATTTGTGATGAAACCGCCCCCACGACGCTGCTGTGTTCTATCGGTCATCGCGCTACTGGTCATGCCGTTCGCCGCTTCCGCCGCATCCACCGAGATCGACCCCGCCTTGAGCCAGGCACAGCAGGAAATTGCTACTTCGAATTTGATCTCCCGAGTCGGCGCAGAGGCGCAGATCAAGCTGGACCTCGCCCGCAAGCAACGGGAGGAACTCGATTTCGACCAGGCCACCAAGACACTCGTTTCGATCCTGGACTCCGACATCCCCGAGGACAACAAACGCACCGCGCTGCTGGAGTTGGCCGGGACGGAACAGCAAGTCGGCCAGTCCATGCGAGCCATCCAGGTCTTTGCCCAGTATCTGCAACGATACCCCATGGACCCGGGCGCGCCGGAGGCCCTCCTGCGTCAAGCGCTCTTGTACCGCCGGATGGGCGCCTACAACATGGCCCTGGCCAAATTCTACGCCGTGATGACGGCCATTTTGAATCTAAAACTCGACAACAGCGGCTATTACCAGCATCTGGTTTTGCAGGCCCAAACCGAAATCGCCGACACCTACTATCTGCAAGGAAATTTTTCCGAAGCCGCCGATTTCTACGAGCGCTTGACAAAACTTGATTCCGCCGATCTGAACAAGGCTGAGATTCACCTGAAGTTGTTACGCTGTTTGTCGGCCTCCTCCAAAGCTGAAAAGGCCATGCAGGAAGCAGAGGACCTGCTGGCGACGAATCCAAACGAAGCCGAGGCGCGTTTTCTTCTGGCCGTTTCGCTTCAGCAACTGGGGCACAACCAGGAGGCGATGAGGCAGGCGCTCTTCTTGTTGGAGTCGCCGGAGGGCAAACCATGGAAGCAGTCCATCGGCAATCAAATCGCCAACGTATTGTACACCCACGGTGATTATACCAATGCGCTGCTCGTCTATCGACACCTCAGTCAGGATGACCCCTCCCCGGAATGGCAAATCCCCATTTTCTACCAGATCGGACTGATTTACGAGCGTCTCCAGCAACCCGAACAGGCAATCAACGCCTTCACTCAGGAGGCGAAACGCGGCTCCACGCTCGGGCCGTCAGTGGACCCGTCGTTGCAAGTTGTGCTTGACATGGGTCAGTTGCGGAAAAACTATCTGGCATGGCAAGCTCAAGCGATGCAGGTCAACCAGTCGATCCATTCATCACCGGCTCTCCCCGCCACTCGCTGACCGCCATCGAAGCGGCCCGTGTATTGCGCGAACACCTCGCCCTGTGCCGCGAACTTCTGGCCCTTGTCCAACGAGAAAACCGCACACTCCAGGGCCCTGAGCCCGTTGATATCAGGGAATTTACCGAAACGAGAAAAAGCTTGCTTCCCCGCTTGTCGTTGGCGTACAAGTCTCTCAAGGAGGTAGGTTTTACTTGGCAGCAACTGGGCTCGGCGGAACGCCACCAATTTGTTGAGGTGTCTTCGCTGATCCGGCAAAACCAGGACGTCATCATGAATGTCGTGCTTTTGGACCGCGAAAACGAGCGGACGATGCTTCGACGCGGACTTATTCCGACATCCCAACTGCCCTCCGAAACCCGCCAGCGACCGCATTTCGTTGTCGATCTATACCGCGCTCGAGCAAAAATCACGTGAGGAGTCTCCGATGGCAATCGAAAAAATCCTGATCGTGGAGGACGATAAATCGCTGCGCAAATGCCTGGAAGAGTCGTTACGAAACAAACGGTACAGTGTATTCCCGGCCGGGTCTCTGCGCGAAGCCCGGGAACTCTTGGCGCGTGAAACGTTCGACGTGCTGGTCACCGACCTCCGATTGCCGGATGGCACATCGCTGGATCTGCTGAAGGAACTGGCCGCGCGGCCCCAACGGCCGCTGACCATCGTGATGACCGGCCACGCCTCCGTCGAATCCGCCGTGGATTGCATGCGTCATGGCGCGTTTGAGTATCTGGTCAAACCGTTTTCTCTGGACCAACTGGATATTGCCATCGAAAAAGCCAGCGACTACACGCGGCTCGTCTCGGTCAACAGGTTTCTCAGCCACGAAAGTCCCGACAACGAGGAAACCCAGTTGTTGGGCGACTGCGGGCCCATGCAGCAATTACGCCTGCTGATCCGAAAAGTGGCCCGCACGGACGCCACCGTGCTCATCCGGGGTGAAAGCGGCACGGGCAAGGAACTTATTGCCCGCGCCATCTACGCCGAAAGCACGCGGGCCAACGCCCCATTCATCCGCGTGAACTGCGCGGCCGTGCCGGAGAGCCTCATTGAGAGCGAATTCTTCGGCCACGAAAAGGGGGCCTTTACGGGCGCCGTCAACAAACGCGAAGGCCGCTTCGAACTGGCTCATGGCGGCACGATCCTGCTCGACGAGGTCAGCGAGATTTCTCCCAATCTTCAAGCGAAGCTGCTTCGCGTATTGCAGGAACGTGAATTCGAGCGCATCGGCGGCACCCGGACCATCAAGGTGGATGTGCGCATCATCGCCACCACCAATCGTGATTTGCAGGAATGGATTGACAAGGGCTTGTTCCGCCAGGACCTCTTTTTCCGCCTCAACGTCGTGCCCATCCACGTGCCGCCCCTTCGGGAGCGTAGCGACGACATCGCGTACCTCGCCGGACAGTTCGTACAGCGGTTCTCGCGCAAGCACGGCCCCCAAGTTCGTACTCTTTCGGCGGAGGCGATGCGAATGTTGCATGACCACTCCTGGCCGGGCAACGTCCGCGAAATGCAAAACGTCATCGAACGCGCCGTGATCCTCTGCGGGGACGACCAGACGATCGAACCGCATCACCTCGGACCGTTGAACGGCGGTTCGGTAGCCGCGCAGCAACCGCCACGCAAATCGCCACTGGCGATCGTTTCTTCGGCCGCGGACGTCAACCACTTTCCCTCCATGAGCGAACTGGAACGACGCCACATCATGGCAGCCCTGGCACGGTGCAATAATAATCGCACCCATGCGGCCAGACTTTTGGACATTAGCGTTCGCACGCTTCGTAATAAACTCAACGAGTACAACGGCAAGGGCGTGGCCGTTCCAGCGACCGTGGAAAGTGGTTCCTGAGAGATGGTCACTCAGCGTCGCTAAGTGGTTTTGTTGTGAGAAGTACCCAAGAGTCGCAAGTACAGAGCCCGCGTGGTTTCGGCGACGAGCTTCGTGTGAAAGCAAGCCAACACGCGTTGGCCCGCTACGCCATTTCTTTCGCCGGCGTGGCACTCGCCGTGGCGCTCAAGTGGGCGCTGGACTGGTGGCTCGGCAACCCGGCGCCCGTCCACTTGTTTTTCTTGCCGCTACTCCTCGTGGCGTGGTTTGCCGGCCTGGGACCGAGCATCGCCTCAGCGGCACTCATCGGCGTGTCGGCTCAGTACGTCCCTCAGTCGCCCGGCTTTTCTCTGGTGGCGAGCCATTTGGCGCCTCAACGACTCTGTTTCTTCTTCGTGCAGGCGCTCATTCTTTGCTGGTTGGCGGCTGCTCGGAAAAGCGCGTTTAAGAGGATTCACGAAACGGAACAATTGTACCGTACTCTGGCCGAGAACATCCCCCAACTCGTCTGGGTCAGCAGTCCCGATGGGGATACCGTCTATCAAAACCGCCGTCTATCCGAGTATACCGGCCCACGGCTTGAAAAAGCGCTTGGTTCCGAGTGGCAGCAGGTCGTTCACCCCGACGATTGGAATGCGGTCATCGCCGGCTGGCGGGAATCCTTGCACGCCGGCTACCCCTTGGAGATCAATTTTCGCTTGCGAGGCCGGGATGGGTGCTACCACTGGTTTCTCAGCCGCAGCACGCCGGTGCGAAACGACCAGGGGGAAATCATCCACTGGTTCAGCACAGCCACCGATATCGATCAGGAAAAGCGGGCGCAAGAGTCCACGGCGCGTCTGGCGGCAATCGTGGAGACATCTGAAATCGCCATCATGAGCAAGGCGCTGGATGGCACGATTACGAGTTGGAACCAGGGGGCACAGCGGATTTATGGTTACCAAGCCGAGGAAGTGATCGGTCGTCATGTGTCCATTTTGGCTCCCCCACATCTGCAGAACGAGCCGCGCGAGTTGATGGACAAAATCGATCGGAGAGAACGTGTGGATCACTTCGAGACCGCGCGCGTGCGGAAAGACGGGCGGCAAATTTTTGTTTCGCTCACGGTGTCTCCCATTTACGATCCGCAGGGGCACATTACCGGCTTTTCGAGCATTGGTCGCGATATCACCGCGCGTAAACTGGCCGAGCAGCGACTGAAGCTTAGCGAGGCGGAGTTTCGCGCGATGTTCGAATTGGCCGCTGTCGGTCAGGCCCAGGCGGATCTTCAAACGGGCCGATTCACACGCGTCAACCACCAGTTCTGTGAGATCACCGGATACTCCGAAGCCGAACTGTTGGGCATGACGTTTCGGGATATCACACACCCGGACGATTTGGTGGCCGATTTGGCGCGCTATCGGAGTGTCGTGGACGGTAAGTCACCTCACTGGTTCAGCGAGAAGCGGTATGTGCGCAAGGACGGCAGCAGCATCCACGTTGAAGTCAGCGGCACATTGGTGCGCGAGGTAGACGGCCAACCGGGGCGCACGACCGCTGTCATCCAGGATGTTACCTTGCGTAAGCGCATGCAGGAGGCCTTGCGCGAAAGTGAGGAGAGATTCCGTATCGCGGCCAACACCGCGCCGGTCATCATTTGGATCCGTGACGTGCGGGGCCATTCGACGTTCTGCAACAAGACCTACACCGAGTTCATCGGTTGCACGCTCGAAAAGGTCCTTGCCGAGAATTGGATTGATTTTGTGCACCCGACCGACGAACAATTCTGCCGCGACACCTTCTGCTCCGCGCTGGGCTCGCGCCAAGCCTACGAAATGGAGTATCGATTGCGGCGCGCCGACGGCCAGTTCCGCTGGGTCGTCGAATCCGCTGTGCCCCGATTTGCACCGGATGGAAGCTTCGAAGGGTTCATCGGCTCGTGTGTGGACATCACCGAACGCAAATGGGCGGAGCAGGCGTTGCGAGGCGCGTTCGTGGAGTTGGAACTTCAGGTCGCCGATTCACGGTGTGAACTCGAAGCCGTGGAACGCGCACTGGACTCCGAAAAAACTCGGCGCGAACAGGCCGAGGACGTCTTGAAGAAATTGGGACAGCCCTGATAATTCCCAAGAGGTAATCTCGACCCGGTGGTCATTCCTGCCCGCCTGCCTTTGGACGAACAAGGCAAATCTTTCCCGCTGGTCGTCTTGTTGTTGTTGTAACACATTGATCCAGAATCACTTCACCGTTTTGGCATAGACCAAGCTAACCGGGGTTGGGGAAGGGAAGAGACAATGATCGACGCGCTGTTCAACGACACAAACTACGTTGCGGCGAAAAAAATGCTGGATGCCACGGCGATGCGTCAGGAAGCGATCGCCAGTAATCTCGCCAACATCGACACGCCCAATTACAAGCGGATCGATGTCACACCATCGTTTAGCGCCGAATTGAAGCAGGCGCTCGGCTCCGGTAACACCGACCAACTCGCTACGTTGCAACCCAAGCTCGGCGTGGATTCCACCGCAGTCGCGCAGTCGCGGGACGGCAATACGGTGAATCTGGAAACAGAACTGGCCAGCCTGCAACAGAACACGCTGGCCCACACACTGGAGACGCAATTGGTCAGCTACACACTGGTGCAATTGCAAACCGCCATCACGGGACGCACGGGGTGAGGATTGAATCATGATCGATTTTCTCCCTGGGGTTGAATCCACGACGGCGGCGCTTACCGCGGAGCGCATTCGCATGGACGTGATCTCCCAGAACATTGCCAATGCCAACACCACCCAGGGGCCCGACGGCAAACCCTACCAGCGGCAAGAGGTTGTGTTCGAAAACGTGCTCAACCAACAGGTTGCCGATCCCTCCAACGTGCAGCCGCAGCCCGTCCGGGTGGCGCGGATCCAAAGCGACAACCGTCCGCCGCAGAAGGTGTACAACCCCGGCCATCCCAATGCCGACGAGAACGGAATGGTTGCCATGCCGAACATCAATATCCATGAAGAAATGGCCGACCTGATTACGTCCTCGCGCGCGTTCGAGGCCAATCTGGCGGTCTTGAAGAACGCGCACGCGATGGCGTTGCAAACCTTGTCGATCGGCAAACGTGCGTGATGTCCCGATGAGCCCGCTCTCTGCTATCAACGCCTACGTCCAACCCAACGGGTTGATCCAGTTCCTGCCGCAGGTTGGCCAGACGAAATCAACAATTCCCTCTGCGGAGATTCCGTCGGTCCCCGAAATCATACCCGCATCCGGCGCGGCCACGGCGACGTCGTTCACGGACGTCCTGAGCAAGGCCGTGGGGGAAATTAACGCCAAGCAGGTCGCCGCCAATGAGGCAGTCAGCGGGTTGCTCAGCGGGCAGAATGTGTCCCTGCATCAAGCGATGATCTCGATGCAAGAAGCGAATGTGTCTTTTCAACTGATGGTCGAAGTCCGAAACAAGCTTCTCGATTCGTACCAGGAACTCATGAGGATGCAGATTTAACCTATGGCACAACCTTTTTCTCAACTCACGCGACAGCTCTCCGCGGTCTGGAAACAACTCGGCATCAACCAGCGGGTCAGCGTTCTGTTCGCCGCAGTCGCGGTCATCGGCGGGCTGGTCGCTCTTTCGGTTTGGTCCAGCCGTTCCGATTACGCCCTGCTCTACGGCAAACTCGATGATGGGGAGGCGGCCAAAGTCATCGCCGCCCTCGATGACGCCAAAGTGCCGTACCGGGCCGGCGGAGGCGGAAACGTCTACGTGCCCGCCGACAAGGTCCACCTCATGCGGATGCAACTGGCCGCAAAGGGCATCCCCAAGGGAGACGGTGTGGGATTTGAGATTTTCGACAAACCCAATTTCGGGATTTCCGATTTCGTGCAGCGCGCGAATTACCTGCGTGCGGTGCAGGGGGAACTGGCCCGCACCATCAGCCAATTGGATGAGGTCGAGGCCGCCCGCGTCATGATCGTAATGCCGGAAAACCGGCTCTTAACGGACAACCAGAAGAAAACGACGGCTTCGGTGTTCGTTCGGTTGCGTGGCAACACGGAACTTTCGGCATCGGCGGTCAATTCGATCCGCTTTTTGGTTGCCAATTCGGTCGAGGGACTTCAGCCCGGTGGCGTCACGGTTGTGGACAACCACGGGGCCGTGCTTTCCGGCAATGAGGACGAAGATAGCGTGGCCGGGTTGAGCGCGGGGCAATTGGCGAGCCGTCGCGCCATCGAACAGTACCTCGGACAGAAAGCTCAGGGCATGCTCGAAAAAGTCCTCGGTCCCGGCCAGGCCGTAGTCCGCGTCGCGGTCGAAGTTAACACCGAGACGATCAATCGTACCGAAGAGAAATATGACCCCGATGGCCAGGTGGCCCGCATTAACACAACGACCGAAGAGGACAATAATTCCACGACAGCAAACAATGGAGGCGTCGTGGGCGTTGCCGGCAACGCGACGGCCCAGACCAATGCCGCCCCCGTGGTCGCGACAACGAGCACCACAAAACACAAGTCCGTTAACAACCAGTACGAGATTAACAAGACGGTGAACAGCATTCTGGAGTCGCCCGGCGGTTTGAAGCGCGTGTCCGCCGCGGTGTTCGTCGCCACCAAGACCGAGGGAACCGGCGCGGACCGGAAGGTTGTGCCGCGCCCGCCCGAGGAAATCGAAAAACTTCGCAAGATCGTGCAAAGCGCCCTCGGCCTGCAGCTGAATGACGCAGCCCGCAAGGACGAAATCACGCTCGAAGAGATCCCATTCAATGACGCGTTCCCCGTCGAAGTCGCCGAGCAAATGCAGAAACAGCAGACCCACGAGATGTGGTGGGACGTTGGGCGAAACGCCGGCTATGTGCTGTTGGCGCTGGGCATCGTGGTTGTTTTCCTGCGGATGTACAAGAAAGCGTCCGCCGAGAGCGCTTCGCTCACCGCTTCGGCCGATTCCAACGGCAATGGGAAAGCACGCGTCGAAGAAGGTGTTGTGACCGTCGAAGTGTTGAACCGCCTCATTCGCGAAAATCCGGCCAACATGAACCAGGCTGTCCGCAACTGGCTCAGCCGCGGTTCCGGTGTGCCACGGAACTGATCGCTCATGACTACCGCCAAAACGAACCAGGGTCCGATGGCCGAGTTGAACGCCAAAACGCTGACCCGTCCTCAAAAACTCGCCGCGTTGCTGATCGTTTTGGGGCCCGACAGCGCGGCCGAAGTGTTGCGGGCGTTGGACGAGCCGGATATCGCCGCCGTCACCGCGGCGATGGCGGAACTGCACGTGATCGACCACCGGTTGCAGCAGGAGATCTTGCGTGAATTTTCCGATGTGGCCGTTAGCGCCAGCGCCGGGCTGCGAGGCGGCGTCGAATTCGCGAAGGCCGCCGTCGAGAAGGCGCTGGGCGCCGCGGGAATGCGGCAGTTCATGGGCCGTTACTCCGTGGGGAGCGCAGGGGCTTCACCGATTCATGTTCTGGCGAAGAAAGAAGTGCGCCAGCTCTACAACGCTCTGAAGTCCGAACAACCGCAAACCATCGCTCTGGTCGTGAGCTTTCTCGACCGCAAGAAAGCATCCAAGTTGGTTGCGCTGTTTCAGGAAGACACACGCGCCAAGATCATCGAGCGGCTGGCCACGCTCGTGCCCACACCTGTGAGCGTGGTGGAGACGCTCGGAGAACGGTTGCTGGCGAGGATTGGGACGCACAGCGCACTGCCGTTCCACCAGACCGGCGGCGTCGAACCCACGGCCACCATGCTCAAAGCCATGGGTCGGGGTGACAGCAAAGCGTTGATCGAAGCGCTCGAAAAAAGCAACCCGGAGTTGGGCAAATCCATTCGCAATCAAATGTTCACCTTCGCGGACGTGGCGCGACTCGACGTCGCCGCCCTGCAAAAAGTCCTCCGGGAAGTGGACTCGCGGGCGCTGGCGACCGCCCTGATGTCCGCCACCGACTCGCTCAAGGCCAAAATCCTCTCGGGCCTCTCGAAGCGGGCTGGCGAAGCCATCCAAGAGGAAATGGGCTTTTTGGGCAAACTCAAGGCAAAGGAAATCGAGACGGCGCAACAGTCCGTCATCGAAATCGTCCGTCGTCTGGAGAGCGAGGGCCAAATCGAAATCCCCGAAGAACAATCAGGCTGAAATCATGGCACACACGATCCATTTCCACCAGCCGCTCCGCGACGTTCGCCCCGTGGCCAGCCCGTCGTCCGCGACGGAATTGACGCAAGTGGAACCAGCCGAACGCGCTGCGTACGAGCGCGGTCGCCGGGAAGGTGAGAACATGCTGCACGAACAGATCGTCGCGCAGCGCAACGAGTTTCTGGAATTGCAACGCGGCGTCTTTCAATCATTGCGAGACACTCTGCCACAGGTGGTCCGCGATTCGGAGGGCGCGGTCATCCAGTTGGCCATCGAAACAGCGCAACGGCTCGTCGCCGGGTTGCCCGTGTCGACCGAGATGGTCGAGGCCGCCGTGCGCGAAGCACTGGCGCAGGTCGCCAATACCGCCGAGGTCACCGTGCTGCTCCACGCCGACGATCTCGCGTTGCTGGAAAAACACCTGTCGGGTTCATCCACCAATGTCGCGGACCGGCCGCAAATGCTATTCCGCAGTTCTCCCGAGGTGACACGCGGCGGTTGCCTGGTGCAAACGAGTTTCGGTGTCGTGGACGGCCGCCGGGAAACCAAGGTTGCGCTGTTGAAGAAGAGCCTGCTGTCATGATCACGTTGCCCGAAACATCCAGCGGGTCAATGGAGCGATTCTCCCGCGTGATCGACCGTGCCCGAACGGTGCGCGCGGTCGAGTCGCGTGGGCGCGTCGTCCAACTGATCGGTTTGGTGATCGAATCCCAAGGCCCGCCCGCTGCCATTGGAGAGGTGGTGCGCATCAAGTCGACGCGGCAGGACGACGTGACATTGGCAGAAGTCGTCGGGTTTCGCAACCATCACCTGCTGTTGATGCCTCTGGGTGAGACGCACGGCATCCATGTCGGTAGCGAGGTCGTTGCCACCGGCACGCCATTGCAGGTGCCCGTCAGCGGTGCACTGATGGGCCGCGTCATCGATGGATTGGGTAATCCCTTGGATGGGCGCGGTCCCATTCCTGCGGGAGAATATGTCAGCATCAAGAGTTTACCGCCCCATCCGCTGAAGCGACAGCGCATCCACCATCAATTTCAAACGGGCGTCAAAGCAATCGACACTTTCATTCCCTGCGGACGTGGACAGCGCCTCGGCATTTTTGCGGGAAGCGGCGTTGGAAAATCCATGTTGTTGGGCATGATCGCCAGCCAGGCCGAGGCGGACGTCAACGTCATCGCCCTGATTGGAGAGCGCGGTCGTGAGGTGCGAGAATTTCTGGAAAAGGACCTGGATGAGGCCGGTCGGCGAAAATCCGTGGTCGTCGTCGCCACCTCGAACGAGCCCGCGCTGTCCCGAGTCAAAGGCGCCTTTCTGGCGATGGCGATCGCCGAACATTTTCGCAACCAGGGCGCGAACGTGTTGCTCATGATGGACTCGGTGACGCGGTTTGCGATGGCGCAACGCGAGATCGGCTTGGCTGTCGGGGAACCGCCGGCGACACGCGGCTATACACCCAGCGTGTTTTCGTTGCTGCCCCAATTACTGGAGCGCGCGGGAATGGGGGAGCGCGGTTCCATTACAGGACTCTTCACGGTGCTGGTCGAGGCCGATGACATGAACGACCCGGTTGCCGATGCGACCCGCTCGATCCTCGATGGACACGTTGTGCTGACGCGCGAACTGGCCACGCAGAACCATTACCCGGCAATCGATGTATTGGAAAGCGTGAGCCGGCTGACGCGCGATCTGCTCACCCCGGAACAACTGGATTTGGCCGCTATGGCGCGCGAACACATGGCAATTTATCGACGAAATCAGGACCTGATTGCCATCGGCGCCTATCCGGCAGGAAGTAATGCCGCCCTTGACGAAGCCATCCGTCTGCATGAGCCCTTACGCAGGTTTCTTCGACAACCGGTCCACGAAGGCCGCAAGATTTCGGAGTGCTGGATGGAACTCAAGGCCGCGATGGCGCGGAAGGAAATGGCGAAGTGAAGCGATTCCGATTCACGCTCCAGGCATTGTTGATTGTGCTCGAACAAAAAGAGCAGGCGGCACTGGTGGCCTACGCCAAGACATTGGCGGACCAGCGGAAAGCCCTCGACCAATTGCACGACGCGCAACAACTTTGCGAAGAGGCGTTCCGCCTCGGACGCGAGCGCGCGGCATCAGGCGCTCCCGCCGCGCACCTCGCGCAAGTCCGGGAATATGTCCGGGCGATGAAAGAATTCGAGCAACGACGGCTCGAGGAATTCGAGCGGACAGAGCGAGCGGTGGACAGTGCTCTGGCAAAACTGTTGAGGGCGCGCCAATCGCGGGAGGCGGTGCAGAAGTTGCAACAATCCCAGCGAGAGCGACACAATTACGCATCCCGCCGTGAGGAACAAAAAACACTCGACGACTTGGCCCAACACGCTGGCGTCGCGAGCGAGCCATTGGTAGACGAAATCGGGGGGTGAAATCGGTATGCTCAAAATTCTCCAATCGAACTGGGTGTCCGCCGTGGTGGGCGCACTCGCCTACATCGGTGTGACCGTGGCGGTGTGGCGCTCGCCGAAGATCGAATTGCCGCTGCCCGGACCCGCGGCCGCCAAGGCCCTCGCGCGATCCCCATCGTGGGAATTTCAGAACGCCGAAGTGGACGAATTGATCGCCGACTTGCAGCATCAGAAGCAGGTACTGGGCGACCGCGAACATCGACTCAACGAATTGGACGCCCGTCTCAAGGCCGAACGCGAGGAAATCGTCGTGCTTTCCCAAAACGTCACGCGCATGCAAGCGGAGTTCGATCAGAACACAGTGCGGGTCCGCGAGGAAGAGACCGCCAACCTGAAACGTCTGGCCAAGATATACGCGACGATGTCGCCCGAGGGCGCCGTGAGCATCCTCAAGGAAATGAAGGATGACGATATCGTGAAGATCTTCGCCTACATGAAAGACGCCGAGACAGCACCGATCCTGGAATTGCTGGCGCACAACAGCCCCACCGGCGCCAAGCGCGCCGCCGGGATTTCTGAGCGCCTCAAGGTTGTTATGTACCGCAACACCTCCAACAACCCATCGTAAGGACGGAATGGTTAGCACCAGCGCACTTGTGACCGAGCCGGCTGTCCCAATGACCCATTCGACGGTCATGGATGCCGTGCGACCGTCTCCCGCGAATCCGGAAGATTCAGGGCCGCAAAAATCATTCGCGAACGTCTTTGGCGAAACGATGGGGGGGCAGGGTCGGTCGCTGTCCGTGCCCGCGTCGCCATCGGTTCCGGGCTCAAAGGACGGGAAGAAGGGCAAGACCCAGGATGCGAAGCCTTCGGCGGCGCCGGCGGGACTCCCGACAGCGGTGTTGCCTCTGCCACAGCCACAGCCACAGCCACCCGTTCCGGCGCAACCGACTTTGAGGGCATCTCCAACGGAAGGCAAAACAGTTGCGGTTCCGTTGCCGGCACCGGGTGTTGCAGATGTCGCCCACACGTCGCAACAGGCCAACCAGGTCGCTGCGACAAGCGTCGCGACCACAAGTTCACGCATCACCTCTGCGGAACTCGGCTCTGTCAAGAAATCTAATCCAGAAGGCGTGCCCGCAGCAGATTCTCAGCATCAAGCAGGGGACGCGGCGCGTAACGTTCCGCCACAAACGGTGGCACCGGTGGATTCGCGAAAAAGCGTTCAAGCCGCCGAACCTGCGCCGACGATCGCCGCGCCGGCCGTGCAGCCAGCAACCATTGGCGCTGTTGGCACGGGGAGTGCGAAACAGGTCACGACAATGAAATCGCAGGGAAAAGTGGAAGGAACTGCCCGGAGCGGGGAGAAAAATTTACCGCGTGGGAGTTTTCTGCCGGAGAATGGCAAGGGTGAGGCAACCGTGTCGTTGCCACGCACGGTCTCCACTCCTGCAAGCAACGTGACGCAGGCCAACGCTTCCCCCAATTCCCCTTTGTCTGCCTTGGCAAGTGTGAGTCTCGAAAAGGCGATACCAGTCGCTGCCGGGGCGCACGTGGAGAATGCACGCCCGCCGCAAGCGGACAAGGTTTTCACCGATGTGACCGAATGCGCCGTGTCGTTCAAACGCGTGGGGATGGATTCGGCGGATGTAAATCTGCGTCCCGACCAAAGCACGGAGATCAATTTGCGCCTGAGTGTCAACAACGGTCAGGTCGAAGTGGCAGCGCGACTCGAGCGCGGTAACTTCGACTCACTCAACACGCATTGGGCCGACCTGCAACAGTCGCTTGCGCAACAGGGAATTCGCATAGGGCAACTCGATCATGCGTCATTCAATCAGAATTTTGGGGGCAACCAACAAAACAACCAAACCACATCCTCTCAGACCGCACAGCAAGGATTGGGCGACGGGCCGGGCCGTCATCCATCTGCTCGGACCACGGAAGGTCCCGAGGAGTCACCGCTCTCCGTCGCATCGGCGGTGCTCACGCGCGGCGGCAGGAACAACGGCAGCGCGGCCGCAACGGGTCGCGGCTGGGAAATGTGGGCATAGAGGACACACCATGCAAATCGGCACCGTCGACTCAACCACAACGTCAACAGCCAACTCGTCATCATCCAGTTCTTCGAGCCTGTTGCCCACGCAGACACTCAACCAACAGGATTTTCTCAATCTATTGGTCACGGAATTACAGAATCAAGACCCGATGAATCCGATGTCGAACACGGACTTCATCGCCCAGATGGCCCAATTTTCGACCCTGCAACAGTCCCAACAAACCTATCAGTCGATCTCGGAAATGCAGGCCACCAACCTGATCGGCGCGACCGTGAATGCCACCACAACGGGCGGCGGGACTGACACCGGCGTAGTCACCGAAGTGCTGATGAATTCCGGCACGCCGGAAGTCCTGGTCAACGGTACGCCGTACACACTGGACGAGGTGCAGACCGTGACGCCCCCAGCAGCTACATCGACGCCGTCCTCAACGACAACAGCAACATCCAACTAGACAAGAAACCAAACAACAGGGAGTACAACATGTTACAAGCATTAACATCCGCAGTCAGTGGTCTCGGCGCGTTCCAGGAAGAGATTGACGTGATCGGTAACAACATCGCCAACGTTGAAACCGTGGGTTTCAAATCCGCCACGACCGACCTAGGGGATTCATTCAGCCAGACGCTCCAAAATTCCGATCTGGGCGGCGATTCGTCCATCCAGATCGGATTGGGCGTGGTCACGGAGGGAATCTATAACAATTACGGCCAGGGCGCGATCAACCCGACCGGCGTGGACACCGACCTGGCCATTTCCGGCAACGGATTCTTTGTCGTGAAAGATCCGACCAGCGGCACGGAGTATGTGACCCGCGCGGGGGATTTTCAGCTCGACGCCAACGGTTATCTGGTCACCCCGGGTGGCATGCGCATCCAGGGCTACACCGACCCGGCCTTGACGAAGATGGGCGATATCCAGGTTAATGCGTCCCAAGCTCCGAAGGCCGACGCCGGCGCGACGATGACCTCTTGGTCCGTCGACTCACAAGGTAACGTTGACATTACTCTGTCGGATGGCACGTCGTACGTGACCGGACAGATCCTGATGCAGAACTTTTCCAATCCGAATGGCCTCGTCAACGAGGGCAACAATCTGTTCGGGAACATCGGCGTTGCCGGACCGCTCGGCGGAGCTACCACGCCCACGCCTGCGGCGGCGGGGACCAACGGGCTGGGCACCATCCAAAGCGGAGCGCTCGAAGCATCCAACGTGGATCTTTCCAGCGAATTCGCCAACCTGATTGAGGCACAGCGCGCGTTTCAGGCCAATGCCAAGATCATTACGACCAGTGACGAAATGCTCCAGGATCTGGTGGACATGAAGCACTAACAGGCCATGGCTACCAACGATCAAGATACTCCTGGTGCCGCCGCTCCGCCGTCGGACGGCGACGGAAAGCCGGCGGAATCGGCCTCGAGCCCGTCCTCGGCCGGAGGGATCATGGCCTGGCTGCCGTTGATTGTCACAATCGTCGCGATGCCCGCCCTGGCGTACGCCACCACAGTGTTCGTGCTCATGCCAAAGATGCAGAAGGCCGTCGCCGCTGCGACCACGAAAGCGACCGCGCTCACCACGCCGGCGGCGTCGCAGCCCGCGGAGACACACACTGCCGAGGCGAAGTCGGAGCCGCCATCTGGTTCCAGCAAGCCCAAGGAAAAGAGCGCCGAAAAGGCAAAGAAAGGGGGAGAGCTTGACGCAGCGTTGAAGGAACAGGGCGTGAAGATGTCTAGCGACGGCAAGACGACGGTGCCCCTTAACAAGATTCTCGTCAACGTTGCCGGTTCGATGGGATCGCGCTACCTCTTGGCAAGTTTCACGCTAGCCAGTGACAAGGAGGGCTTCGGAGAATTGATCGTGAACAACCAGGCGCAACTGGTCGATCTGGCGTCCAGCGTGTTGAATTCCAAGACCATCGCGGACCTCGAAAAACCGGAGGCCCGGACCGTGCTGCGATCGGAACTTCAAACCGTTTTCAATAACGCGCTGGGTCCCGATACCGTGCAGGAAATCTATTTCACGGAATTTGCCATTCAGTAAACCGAGGGCGCTCCATCCTTCATGACCGGCCTTCCCACCAGCACCTCAGAAACAGCACAAGCTGTCCCCGCGTCGTCCGCGCCGAAGGAGGGCGAAGCGGCGGCGGTGGCCGCCACCAGCTCGAAAAGGTTGGGGCAAGGCGGCGTACTGTCTCAGGTCGAACTGCGCAAGCTGCGGACCCAGCAGGAGGAATTCGCCCGCAACCTCGAAGCCCGTCTTTCCGTCAATTTACGGTTGGATTTCTCGTTCAGGCTGGCTGGTCTCCAAACGATCGGTTTTCAGAAATTCGTCGAATCCGCGGGCACACCGTTGCACTTTACGCTGTTCAAACTGGACCCGCTGCGCGGGATCGCTCTGCTCGAAATACCACCGTCGCTGGGGTTGAATATCGTCAATCGTCTGCTGGGAGGTTCTGGGCAGTCAGAGAATTCCGTGCGCGCGTTGACCGAGATAGAAACCGCGCTGCTGGATCAGGTCTCAAATGTGATTCTGGCAGAATGGGCGGCCTTGTGGAGTGTCGTCCAGGAATTGAAGGCGACGACGCTGGGCCACGAGATCGACGCACGGTTTCTCAATGCGATCTCGCGCGAGACGCTGCTGCTGGAAATAACCTTTGAAGTCACCTTGGGTGAAGGTCGTGAGCGGTTCAGGATCGGATTGCCGTACGCCAGTTTCGAACCGTTGATTCGTCGGCTGACGGGCGACGTTAATTCCAAGAATGGCGCGCCGGTCGCCGCGTTGATGGCGAAGCCGCATTGGAACCCGCAACTGGACGATGTTCCAGTGAAACTGACCGCGATATGCCACGGGCTGGACCTGAAAGTGCAGGCACTCGCAACGCTCAAGGTGGGAGACTCTCTGCCTGTGGACGCCCAGCGGTTTCATGCAGTGGAAATTCATCTGGGGACATCGGCGAAATTTGTCGGATTGCTCGGCACCAGCGAAGGACGCTGGGCCGTGCAGTTGACCAGGAAATTGGAGGCATGAACGAATGAGCGCAACCACCGAAACACTCCCCAACCTGGATGTACTCATGGATGTGGGCGTCAAAGTATCCGTCGAGCTTGGCAGTTGTCAGATGCCGATGCGCGACGTTTTGCAACTGGCCGCGGGTTCCATCGTACAATTGGACAAAGCGTCGGAAACGCCCGTGGATCTCTACGTCAGCGGGAAGTTATTTGCCCGCGGAGAGGTAGTCGTAGTCGAGGGACGAGTTGGCATGCGGGTCACGGAGTTGATCGGAGCCAAGGCATGAGGTTCTCCCGACTGCTTGCCGCAGCGCTTGTACCCATGGGAGTGTGGGGGTGGTCGGCACCGGGTTTTGCGGAATCAGTCAATTCACATGCGGTGCAACCGTTACCGGATCTGGGCGTGTCTGCTCTCCGGATTTTTGGCGCATTATTGCTGGTGTTGGCGCTGTTTTTGGGCGGGGTCTGGCTCTTCAAAAATTCGCAACGTGCCCTCGGTCGGACGAACGGCGCCAACAAACTCCACGTGGTGGAAGTAAAATCGCTTGGCAATCGCCAGTCGCTTTGCGTGATCGGCTATGGCCGGCAACGAATGTTGGTCGGCTCCTCGCCGGCGGGCGTCTCGCTGGTGAGCCAATTGCCGGAGGCGTTGCCGACGGAAGAAAACGTTGGGCCGACTCCCAGCTTTGCCGACGCGCTGCAAAGCATCCTGCACCGAAAATCATGAAAATCCGAATTGTCCTGGGTCTCAGCATCGCCGCGTTGGTTCTTTGCCTCGGCGCCGCGAGCGCTCACGCGCAGACGAACGCCGCGTCAGCTGCGAACGGGATTTTGCCGTTCAAATTCAATTTCGCCGTGGAGGGCGGCGAGCAACAAAATACGGACATTGCGATCAAGGTTCTGTTCGTCATGACATTATTGACGATTGCGCCCTCGATCATCCTGCTGATGACGTGCTTCACGCGCATCGTGGTCGTGTTATCGTTCGTGCGCACGGCGTTGTCACTCCAGGGGACACCAGCGAACCAGGTGATTATCGGTCTGGCATTGTTCATGACATTTTTCGTCATGGCACCCACATGGGAACGCATCAACGAGGACGCGCTCAAACCGTACTCCGCCAACCAAATTTCCAGTGCCGTGGCGATGGACCGAGCGTCCGCCCATATCCGCACCTTCCTGCTCAAGCAGACGAGGGCCAAGGACGTGGAACTGTTCGTGGCGCTGGCCAAACTGGGACCGACATCGCCCGGGCAGTTGCCGTTGCGGATCGTGGTGCCAGCATTCATCATTAGCGAATTGCGAACGGCATTTCAAATGGGCTTTCTGCTGTTTGTCCCGTTCATCCTGATCGATTTGGTGGTCGCGACGGTGCTCATGAGCATGGGCATGATGATGATGCCGCCCATGACGATCTCGCTGCCGCTCAAACTTCTGCTGTTTGTGCTCGTCGACGGTTGGTCGCTGGTGGTCCAGTCACTCATTCAAAGTTTTGTGACCTGATTATGGATGCTGGATTTGCAACTGAACTCCTGAAGGCGATGATTTTCCAAGCCATCGCCCTGGCCGCGCCGTTTTTGCTGACGGCGATGGTGATTGGTTTGGCGGTGAGTTTGTTTCAAGCGGTGACTTCGATCCACGAGCAAACGCTGACGTTCGTCCCCAAGGCGTTGGGGGTCATCGGAATGCTGTTGTTGCTGTTGCCGTGGATGATCCGCACCTTGACGGAGTTTGCGATCGTCGTCATCCAAAAGATGCCCCAGATGGTCCACTAAGGAGGTGACCGTCATGATTCCGAGCGATCCCGTAGTCTGGATGCTGGTGTTCGCCCGTGTCAGCGCCATGCTGGCCATCTTCCCGGTATTTTCTTCCAGCTTTATGCCCGTTCAACTGCGAATTGCCCTCGGCGCGCTGCTCGCGTGTTTCACGGCGGCGGCGTTGCCGCCGGTTGCCTTATCGGGAGTGGGTCTGGGCTCGCTGGTGGGATTGTTCGCGATGGAGATCTGTGTCGGTCTTCTGCTGGGATTCGTCGGACGGATGCTCTTTTACGCGCTCGACGTCGCGGGAAACGTCATGGCCACGGAGATGGGGTTGATGATGACTGCCGATTTCGATCCGTTCGGCACCGCGCGGACAGCGGTGCCCGGCACGATCCTGAACTTTCTGGCCATCACATTGTTCATGAGCCTGGACATGCACCACTGGTTGCTGATCGGCTTTCAGCGTACATACGACTTGCTGCCGATTGGCACGGCGCACCTGAACGCCGGATTGTGTGCGGCCGTTATCGGCAAGACGGCGTGGATTTTTGTCGCAGCCGTGCAAATCGCAGCGCCACTGATCGCGGTGTCCTTTGTCATTTCGCTTATCTTTTCCGTATTGGGCCGCGCGGTCCCCCAAATGAACGTGTTTACCGAAAGTTTTGCGTTTCGAACGATGGCGGGACTGGCGGTGTTCGGGCTGACGTTGAACCTGATGGCGCAGCACATCAGCAATTATCTGCACCAATTGCCCGAAGACGTCTTGCGGGTCGCGCAACTGCTGTCGGGGAAATAAGCGATGGCGTTCACGGAACAAAAGGGAGGGGACAAAACCGAGAAGGCCTCACCGCGACGGCTGGAGGAAGCGGCCAAGCGTGGCCAGATTGCGCACAGCGCGGAGGTGCAGACGGTGTTCGTGCTGATGTCGGGGCTCCTGGCGCTCACGTTCTTCGGGCGCGAAGTCTGGCAGACGCTGGAGTTGGCGGTGGCCGGTTCGCTGGGCCACCTGCACGATGTCCCGCTCTCCGCAAGCATGATGCAAGGATACGCAATCGCGGCCACGTTGCTGTTTGCCAAAATCGTTGGTCCCCTGGTCGTTGCGGTGGTGTTGGGCGCGTTGCTGGCCGGCGGATTGCAGAGCCGTTTCAATACGGCGTCGGAAGCGCTGACGCCCAACTGGGAGCGGCTCGACCCGATGGCGGGGATGACGCGCATCTTCTCCATGCGGTCAGCGGCGCCGACGGCGCTGGCGGCTGTGAAACTGGCGTTGATCATCGCGCTCACCTATTCGGTAGTCAAAGAAGTGCTCTCCGACCCCATTTTTTACACCTCCGTGAACGCGGCAAGGATTGCCGAGTTTCTGGCAGCTTCTACCTTCAAAATCTGCCTGCGCGTCGGTGTCGCCATGATCCTGATCGCGATTGCGGACTACGGCTACCAGTTCTGGCAGACCAACCGCGACCTGATGATGACCAAGCAGGAGATGAAGGATGAACTTAAGCACACGGAAGGAAATCCGCAGGTCAAGAGCCAGCAACGCCGCCGCCGCACGAGGATGACGTTGCGCAGACAGCTGCTGGAAGTACCGAAAGCCGATGTGGTTGTGACAAATCCGACGCATTTTGCCGTGGCGATACGATACGACCGAAAAACCATGCGCGCACCGAAGGTCGTGGCGAAGGGCGCACGGCAAAACGCGCTCCGCATCCGTGAGATCGCCACGGAATATCAGGTTCCCATCGTGGAAAACAAATCGTTGGCACGACTCATGTATCGCTATGGGCGTGTTGGGGTGGAAATACCGGCCCAGCTCTACGCCGCGGTGGCGGAAGTGCTGGCATGGGTGTATCGCACCAACCGTTACCGCTATTACGCGGAGCAAATGGAAATGAGGAATTAGACGATGCCGCCCAGCAGCTCAAAACTCGGCCGGTTCTTTCGGTATAGCGACCTGTGGTTAGTGATCGGGTTGCTCGGCACGATCCTCTTGCTGATTCTGCCCATCCCGAGCCTGCTGCTGGACCTGCTGCTGGCCATCAGCATCTCGCTCTCCCTGCTGACGCTGTTGGTAATCCTGTACCTGCGCGAGCCGTCGGACTTCACCAGTTTTCCCTCGTTGCTGCTGTGTCTCACGCTGTATCGACTGGCGCTTAATGTGTCCTCCACGCGTTTGATCCTGTTGGATGGATACGCCGGCCACATCATTGAGGCGTTTGGTAATTTCGTTGTGCGCGGGAACTATGTGGTTGGTCTGGTGGTGTTTCTCATACTGGTGCTGATCAATTTCATCGTCATCACCAAGGGCGCGGGGCGTATCGCCGAAGTGGCCGCGCGCTTCACACTCGACGCGCTGCCCGGCAAGCAGATGGCAATCGACGCCGAGCTGAATGCCGGGTTGATCAAGGAAGACGAAGCGCGCGCGCGACGGCGCCAGCTTGAGCAGGAGTCCGATTTTTACGGCGCGATGGACGGTGCCAGCAAGTTTGTGCGCGGTGACGCCATTGCGGCAATCCTCATCACGGTCATCAACATCCTCGGTGGCTTCGCCGTCGGCGTGCTGCAAAAGGGAATGACGGTCGGCGAATCGTTGCAGCGGTTCACATTGTTGTCCATCGGTGATGGCTTGGTGTCGCAAGTCCCCGCGCTCATCACTTCGACGGCAGCGGGTATTCTCGTCACGCGGGCCGCCTCGCACGAAAACCTCGGACGGGATCTCTCCCGGCAATTGCTGCTGTATCCCCGCGCGATCTGGGTGTTGTCGGGGATGATGGGGTTCATGGCCATCGTTCCGGGATTGCCGATGTTGCCATTCCTGATCATGTCGGCCGGTACCGCGGCTCTGGCCCATGGATTGAACAAACATGGCATTGCGGCGGCCCCGGATGCGGCGACGGCGGTGGCCGCGCCCGAAGCGCAGACCAACGGCGAGAAGACGACGGGACGGGGAGCAAAAAATGGCAATGGCGCGAGCGAGAAACTCGAAGGCCTCCTGACGGTGGACACAATGCAAATCGAACTGGGCTACGGATTGGTCGGGTTGGCCGACACGCGAAAAGGGGGGGACCTACTCGACCGGGTGACTGGTGTCCGGCGTAATTTTGCTTCGGAAATGGGATTCATTGTCCCGCCGATTCGGGTCCGCGACAACCTTCGGGTTGGTACCAACGAGTACCGGTTCGTTCTCAAAGGTGAAGACATTGCCCGGGGCGAACTGCGGCCGGGCCTCTGGCTGGCCATGAACGCGACGGGCAGCAAGAGCCCATTGAAGGGCACGGCAACTGTTGAACCCGTATTCCATCTGCCGGCCACTTGGATCACGGAAACCGAGCGCAAGAACGCCGAAGTCTCCGGGTACACGGTGGTGGACGCCCCATCGGTGCTCGTCACACACCTTTCCGAGACGATCAAGCGCAACGCGCACCTGATCCTCGCCCGGCAGGACGTGCAAGTGCTCCTCGACAATCTCAAGCTGACGCATCCTACGGTGGTCAACGAATTGATTCCCGCTCAACTCAACGTCGGCCAGGTCCAGCGCATCCTGCAGAATCTGCTCGCCGAAGGGGTGTCGATCCGCAACCTGGCTGGCATCCTCGAAAAGGTCAGCGACTACACCAGCGTCACGAAGAACCCCGACGAACTCAGCGAACACGCCCGGCGCGCTTTGGGCCCGCAGATTGCGCGGCCGTACCAGATGGAAAACGGGAGCCTGCGCGCAATCACGCTCGACCCGAAACTGGAGCAGGAAATTGCCAAAGGTGTGCGCCAGTCATCGAACGAGGTCGCGTTGGTCCTGGAACCGAAGCTCGCACGGCACGTGATGGACTGGGTGGCGAAACTCGTGCAGCAAATGATCACGGCCGGCCATCCCCCCGTGTTGTTGTGTGCCCCGCAGATTCGCTTGGGCTTCCGTCGGTTCTTCGAGAGTACCTTTGGCGAACTGGCCGTGCTCTCCTATGCGGAAGTCCCGCCACGCGTCGAAATTCAAAACGCGGCCATGATTCCCTGCCCCGAGTAAGCCATGGAATTGCAACAATTTATTGCTTCATCCGCCGCCGATGCGGCACAACAGATTCGGGCCAAACTGGGGGCCGACGCTGTGGTCGTAAATATACGCCAGGTTCCCCGCCGCTGGTTTCAGAAGTCGCGCATCGAAATCCTGGCGCACGCGACCGACCCCACCAACGCACCGACGGGCCGCGTATTGGATACGATGGACGAAATCACCACGGCCACACCCCAACCGTCACTCCCCTCTGAAACGTCCCGTGGTGAACGCGTCGAGATTCCCCCGCCGGTCAGCGTGGAAGCGGTAGGGACACCGAAGAAGCAAGGGCCGGCCGCATTGCTCGAGTCGCTGGGTTTGTCACCCTTGTATACCGCGCGTGTGTTGGAACGAGTGCTGGCTACGCGACCCGTGTGGTTGGCGGACGATCTCCGGGATGTGCGCGAGGCACTCGCCGCCGCGTGGATCCCCTGCCGGCCGTCGGCCGCGCGGCTGCATGTGCTTGTCGGGGCCCCGGGCGTCGGCAAGACAACGGCGCTCTGCAAGTGGTTGACGTTATCCGTGCTGCTCGAAGGCAGGTCCGCACGTGTCTGGCGCTTGGATGGTGCGACGGCCAACACCGCAGAAGCGCTGGCTGTCCACGGTGATGTGCTCGGCGTGCCGGTGGAGCGGTCGTGGACGGGAACGCCGATTGACGAGGACGTCGCCTTTGTGGATCTGCCCGGCGCATCGGGTGCGGACGTGGAAGGCGTCCGTGTGCTGGTGGAGCGATTGGACGAACCCGCCGCGGCGCAAATCCATCTGGTGTTGAACGCGGCGTACGACGTAACAACGTCCCTGGCGCAAGCCCGCGCGTGGGCGACGTTGCCAATCCACGACCTGATCGTAACGCATCTCGATGAAGAGCCTCGCTGGTGCAAGCTGTGGAATCTGACGCTAGGGACAGGTTTGCCAGTTCGGTTCCTTTCAGCCGGGCAGAATATTCCTAGTGGATTCACGGAGGCCAGTGCAGAGCGCGTCCTATCACGTATTTTCCCACGAATCTGACCGTGGCAGGTCGCCTGCTAGGTAAGAACGCGAATGAAATTGTTGCTACTAACCGGAGGCCTATTGGGGTTCGGGATTGGATTCGGAATCGGATTGGTCCGCGAGCAATCGCTGCCCCACGCGCTCGCGCACGCTTGTGTGGCGTTGTACGTGGGCGCGATGCTGATGCGGTGGTGGGGACGAGTCTGGATCAAGGCTCTGGAGGAATCGAGACAGGAGGAATCCCGTGACTAATTCGGCTGGTCACTGTCTTGAGGCTCCGCGCTCGCGTTCCGGCAAGGTGCGGCAACGCTATCATGCGGTGCACGGCAGCGCGGCCGAGGACAAATTGGTTCGTGATCACCTGCCGTTGGTCAGAAGCGTGGTGGGGCGCGCAGCGATGACGTTGCCGCCACACATTGACCTGGACGACCTGTACAGCGTGGGTGTGGTTGGGTTGCTGAATGCCTTGAGGAATTTCGACGAAAACAACGGTGCCAGTTTTGAAACCTATGCGCGCATCCGGATCCACGGCGCCATCATTGATGAGCTGCGGCGAATGGATTGTGTCAGCCGCACCATGCGCAGCAAGGCCCGTCACGTGCAAGCAATCATAGCCGAATTGGAACAACGAAAGGGCGAACCGCCGACGGAGGAGGAGATCGCGCGGGCGATGGATCTTTCCCTGGCAGATTATGAGGACCTGCTCGACGAGATCAGGCCGGTGACATTCGTATGCCTGGATTCGGTGATCAGATCCGAGGAAGTTAACGGCACCGAGCAATATGAAAGGTTCGCCGACGACAGCCAGGAAACGCCTGTCGAAACTGCGTCGAGGCGGGAACTGGCAGGGCTGATCGCCCAGAGAATTCAACAACTACCGGAAGTGCAACGCAAGGTGCTGGCCCTGTATTACTTTGAAGATTTGCGGCTGCGGGAGATCGCCGAGGCATTTGGCCTTACGGAATCACGCATCTGCCAGATCCATACGCAGGCGATTCTGACCATCAAGGCGTGGCTGCACAATCGGGAAGCAGGGATGGCGACATGATTGTGATCATTGGGGTGGTTGTTGTGTTGGGGGCCGTGCTGGGGGGGTTCACACTGGCTGGCGGCAACGTGGGCGCGTTGGTGCACATTGCCGAGTTCATCACCATCGGGGGTGCGGCGCTGGGGGCGTTGATCGTGATGTCGCCGAAAAAAGTTCTCATCGATATTGTCAAAGGCCTGTTGCAGACGCTAAAGGGTGCGCCGCACAACCGCCAATCGTACGAGGATCTGATGAAAGCCCTCTACGAGATGTTCATGCTGGGCCGTCGCGAAGGCATGATCGCGCTGGAAGAGCACGTCAACAATCCAAAGCAGAGCAGCATCCTGTCGAAATACCCGTCGATCACCAATAACGAGCACACCATCGAGTTCCTGGTCAACGCGTTGCGCCCCATCGTGGATGGGCGCGTGAAACCGGAGCAATTGAAGCTGCTCCTCGACACCGAGCTGACGGCGAAGGAAGAGGAGCACAACGCCCCAATCGGGGTGCTGACGAAGACCGCCGACGCGCTGCCCGGCTTCGGAATTGTCGCGGCGGTATTGGGCATCATCGTCACAATGGGGGCCATTGCCGGCCCGCCGGCGGAGATCGGGCACAAGGTCGCGGCGGCGCTGGTTGGGACTTTCCTCGGGGTGTTGCTTTCCTACGGATTCGCGCATCCACTCGCGTCGAACATGGAGTTTATCGGGAGTGCGGAATTGTCTTACTTTCGGTGCATCGCCTCCGCGGTGGTGGCGTTTGCCAACGGGATGGCGCCCATCGTCGCCGTCGAGGTTGCCCGCCGTGGTTTGGGCAGTGACGTACGCCCGACTTCCGAGGAAATGGAGACCATGCTCAAGTCACTCAACACGCAGGCGAAAGGGTAGGGCACGATGGCCGGCAAACACGGCGGCGGCGCCTGGAAGGTCGCGTACGCGGATTTCGTGACCGCGATGATGGCTTTGTTTCTGGTTTTGTGGATTACATCGCAAGACAAGAAGGTAAAAGAAGCCATCGAGCTGACGTTCAAACATCCGTTCATGCGAGGCCCACGCCAGTCCTCGGGTGTCATCCCCAATACCCTCGACACGCTGCGAGGCAAGACGCTGGACGGCCAGTACGAAGCCCCGTCACCGCTGGAAATGGATATGCTGCGGCACCTGAATGACGATTTACTCAAGGCCCTCGGGACAAACCCGGAATACCAACGGAACCAGTCGGTGCAACTCGAGTTTACCGAGAAAGGCCTGAACATCAGCGTGCTCAACCGCATCCAGAAGCCGATCTTCCAGGCGGGCAGCGACTCCTTCACCGAGTATGGCCAGTGGGTGTTCTCGACGTTGGCGTGGGAGATCGCCCGCTACAAGCAATTTCTGGTCGAAATCGAAGGCCACAGCCCGCAAGGGGAAGCGGACCGGGATCCCGCGCTGGACAAGTGGGACTTGAGTGCTGGCCGTGCCAACACGGCGCGTCGGGTCCTCGTGAAGAATGGTGTCCCGAACGATCAGATCTCCAAGGTGGCCGGGTACGCCGATACTCAACCCCTGCGCGACACCGATCCATCCGACGCGATCAATAGTCGCGTGACCATGGCGCTGGTGGTGCGCCCCAACGACCAACTTTAAACCCTGTTACCCCGATGACCAAACCCTTTACTCCATTCGTGATCCCCAACAAATCAGCTTCCACCGGCGCGCCACCATCGCCATCAGCGGCGGGCCCTCAGCCGTCTCACGCTGACTCGCAACCGACCATTACGCTCAAGCGCGATGGCGACCGTATCACGCACATCATCGTTCGTTGCTCGTGTGAACGAGTCGTCGAACTGGCCTGCGAGTACTGATTGTTACCGGGCGGCAAAAACTTCAGCCCGCACGCGGCATCTTTTACCAGAGATCCCGATGAATGTTGCTGGAACACGCTGGTAATCAAGGCCATTCGAGACGTGGCATGCGATTTGCAAAGCAGTAGCACGCGATGAATATAAGCCTCTACCAGGCCGCGGCAGCCCTGAACGCGAATGCGAATTGGCAGGACGTGATCTCTGAGAACCTCGCGGCTGGCTCCGTGCCCGGCTTCAAGAAATCGGATGTTGTCTTTAGCACAATTCAGGCGGCGCAGGGACAAGGCGGTTTGCTCCCGACCACGCAAGTCGTCACCAACTTCGAGCAGGGTCAGCTTCGCCCCACGAATGTACCGACGGATGTGGCCATCGAAGGCGACGGCTTTTTTGAAGTGCAATTGCCCAGCGGTCAAATGGCCTACACGCGGGACGGCGAATTTCAATTCAACGCCTTGGGTCAACTCGTCACGAAACAGGGCTATACGGTGCAAACCGACAGTGGCCCCATTCAGATCGATTTGAAAACTCCAGGCCCGATTTCCATCGCCCCGGACGGTACCGTCAGCCAGGGCAGCAATTTGTTGGGGAAGCTCGCACTCACGACGTTTAACAACCCGCAACTGCTCACGCAGATCGGCAATAGTTATTTCGCCGCGAAGAATCCCAGTCTGGTGTCATCGCCAGCCACCACCAACACCACGCTCGTGCGTCAGGGGTATCTGGAAGGGAGCAACGTCTCTCCGGTCGCCGAGATGGCCCACATGATTACCGCGATGCGCCAATACGAAGCCTCCCAGCGGGTCCTGCAGATGCATGATGACCGCATGAACCACGCGATCAACGATCTCGGCAATCCCAACCCTGTATAAAAAGGCTGACCATCCATGCTTCGAGCCCTCTATTCCGCCGCCTCGGGAATGAACGCCCAGCAAACCAATCTGGACGTCATCTCCAACGACCTGGCCAACGTCAACACCACGGGCTATAAGGCGACCAAAATCGAATTTCAGGATTTGCTGTACGACACGCAGCGCCAGGCGGGCACGGACCAAGGGTCGGGAAACGAGTTGCCCAGCGGCATCCAAATCGGCCATGGCTCGCAGGTTGTCTCCACCGAGAAGGTCTTCACGACCGGCGAACTGAGCAGCACCGGCTCCCAGCTTGATGTGGCGGTCCAGGGGGACGGCTTCTTTGAGGTCCAGTTGCCCGACGGCACACTGGCGTACACGCGCGATGGCGGATTCAAGACGGACTCGAACGGCCGAATTGTCACCAGCAACGGCTTGCCCCTGCAAGGGTTTCAGGCCGTGCCACAAGGCACGACCAACATCTCGATTTCTTCCAATGGTCAGGTCTCCTATACGACCGCCAGCGGCAACACGACGTTTCAGGTGCAGCTGACCCGGTTTGAGAACGAGGGAGGCCTCAGCTCGATAGGCGGCAACTTGTACCAGCAAACCGCAGGCTCGGGTCCTCCCGAAGTCGGCACGCCCGGCGAAAGCGGCTTCGGCGCGCTGGCGCAGGGCTATATCGAATTGTCGAACGTGCAGGTCGTCCAGGAAATGGTCAATTTGATCGAGGCGCAGCGAGCCTATGAAGTAAACGCCAAGGCCGTGCAAGCGGCGGACGAAATGATGCAGATGAGCAACAACTTGCGCAAATAACGATATATGAGATTACCGCATTTCACGCTGGTTCTTGTTTTCGCCATCCTCACCGGCGGAGGGTTCGTGGTTCTGGCACCCGCTTCTGAGCCCTCTGCCCCCGCTTCTTCAACAAACGACGTTCCCGTGGCACAGCCGCAGGCACACCTGCTCGACGAGGCCGCACTGAAAACCATGCTCACGGCGACGCTCCAGCGCGACTATGTCCGCGATCTCGGCGAGTTGGACCTGACCCTGGGGCGCACCTGGACGCCGCTGGCGGTTCCCCCCGAGACGGTCACGCTGAGGGTGACCGAGGTGCCGACCGTCGGCGTGACACATGATTTTATTGCTCGGTTTGAATTGATGGCCAACGACCGGCGACTGGGATCCTGGCAGATGCCGCTGACCGCGCACGTCTGGCGCGATGTGTGGGTGGCACGCTCGGCCTTGCGGCGCGGCGAGTTGTTTGCGGATAGCGACTGCGCTCGCGAACGCCGGGACGTGCTGGTGTGTCGCGAGGCATATCTGGGCGGCGTCGATCCTTCGGCGCTGGAGATTTCCGAGAATGTTTCGTGCGGCGCCGTCATCCTGGATCGTCACGTGAGGCCGCGGACCGTGGTCCGACGGGGGCAGCTGGCTGAAGCCGTGGTGCGGGATGGCGCCATGGCGATCTCATTGAAAGTCGAAGTGCTGGAGGATGGCGCCGTCGGCCAGCAAGTGCGTGTGCGCAATCCGCAATCCAACCGTGAATTCCGTGGAAAGGTGGAAAATGAAGGCGCGATTTCAGTTTCTATGTGAAGTGGTGGTGGGCTGCGCGCTGGCGGTTGGTCCGGCGCAGGCGGATTCCTTGTGGCGCCAACCGTTGGCGCCGTCCATGTTTGCCGACCGCAAGGCGTTTGCCGTCGGTGACATCGTGACCATCGTGGTGCAGGAGAACAGCACGGCCACGAAGAACAACGAGACAAAAACTTCCAAAGCATCCTCGGTGAATGACGCCCTGCAAGCGATCCTGTTCAGTCCGGCCGCGAGTTCATTTCTGACCAAGAAAGGAACGTTGCCCTCGCTGCAGTATTCCACCGCCCACAGCTTCGACGGGAGCGGCCAGATCAATAACAACGAGCAGATCGTGGCCGAAGTCCCCGTGCGGGTGGTGGATGTGCTGCCCAACCGCAATATGATTGTGGAAGGCACGCGCCACACACAGTTTGCCGGCGAGCAGCAGGATATCGTGCTGCGCGGCGTCGTGCGACCGGAAGATATCGCGGCCAACGACACAGTGTTCAGTTACAATGTCGCCGACGCGACCATCAAGATCCTTAGCAAAGGAACTGTCACCAACAGCCAACGCAAGGGCTGGTTCATGGAATTGTGGGATAAATACAGTCCGTTCTGATTCTGATGAAAACGCTACGCCAGAAGCTTCTTCTCATTGTGCAGATCATTGCCACGCTGTTGACCGGCGCGCCGACGGGTTTTGCCCTGGGAGTTCGCGTGAAGGACCTCGTGATCGTCGCCGGGGCGTGTGACAACCAATTGGTCGGTTACGGCCTGGTCTCCGGCCTTAATAATACGGGCGATCAAAACCCCGTTCACACGCTTCAGAGCATCGCCAACATGCTCATGCGATTCGGAATCAACGTCCCGGCTTCGACACTCCAATTGAAAAACGTCGGGGCGGTAATGGTGACGGCAGATATCCCTGCGTTTGCAAAACCCGGCGCGCGGCTCGATGTCACGATATCCTCACTGGGCGATGCGACGTCATTGTCGGGCGGCGTGCTGTTGCAGACGCCGTTACTCGGCGCGGACGGCAAGGTGTACGCCGTGGCACAGGGCCCGGTGGTCATCGGCGGGTTCTCGGCGGGCGCCGGCGGCGCGGGCGGTGCGACCGTCCAGAAGAACCATCCGACCACGGGCCAGATCGTCAACGGCGCACTGGTGGAAAACACGATTCCCGCGACCATCGTGCGCAACAACTCGATTGATCTCATGCTGCGCGAGCCGGATTTCACCTCGGCAGCGCGGTTGGCGGAGGCCATCAATGAGACATTTACCAATAGCGCCGAGGCGATCGATTCGACTTCCGTGCGCGTGAAATTGCCTGCCGGCGCCGAACAGTTGCCCGTGGAGTTTATCGCGCTTTTGGATGCCATCGAAGTCACGCCGGACACGCCGGCTCGCATCATCATCAATGAACGCACCGGCACGATCGTGGCCACCTCGCGAATCAAGATTTCCAGTTGCGCGGTGTCGCACGGCAATTTGACGATCACCATCACGTCGACACTGGATGTCTCGCAGCCCAACCCGATGAGCCAGACGGGAACAACAGAAGTGACGCCGCATACGGACACGAAGGTGAAGGAGTCGAAAGCCGCGCTCGTGACGTTCCCCGAATTGCCCACGGTGGAAAAGGTCGCCGCGGCCCTGAACGCGTTGGGAGTGACCCCGCGCGACATGATGTCCATCTTCCAGGCAATGAAACAGGCGGGCGCCTTGCAGGCGGAACTGGTGATCCGGTAGGCCATGGACATTTCCTCGATCCAACCCAAGGTTGACGCGGCCGATATTCCCCTGGAGAAGCTCGCCGGCAACACCAGCCTGACGGAGGAAGAGAAAATGGGGGAAGTCGGCCGGCAATTCGAGGCGGTCTTGTTGCGGCAGATCCTGTCGGAAGCGCAAAAACCAACCTTCAAGTCGAAATACACCGATGACTCGACGGCCAGCTCGATCTACCGCGACATGACGGTGAAGCAACTGGCGGACAGCATGAGCCGCGCGGGCGGGTTGGGCCTGGCGCGGACATTGAACACGCAATTGACCAAACAACTCACGGGCCAATGAACGAATCCATTCAACGGTTGATCGCCGCATTGCGCGAAGAACTGCAACAGTACGGTGAGATGCTGGCGCTGCTGGAACAGCAGCAGCACCTCGTGGTGCAGCGGTCCGGCGCGGCGCTGCTGGAAAACCTGGCCGCCATCAACGCGCAGACCTCGGTCATTCAGGTGGCGCGACGGGAGCGGGAACAATTCCAAACCCAGCTCAGCTTGTCGCTGCAACTGCCCGCCGACGCACCATTCAGCAGCCTTCTCGGTAAAGTGCCGGAACCGCATCGGGGGCTGGTGAAGACGCTCGTCGATGAAATCAACCAGTGCCTGCGGCGCGTCCAACAGCGCGCGCGGCAAAACCATTTGCTGCTGAGTTGCTCCATCGAGATGATGCAACGGTTCATGGCGACGCTGTTTCCATCGAGTTCTGTCACCACCTACAATCAGTCGGGCAAGACATCCCCGATCCGCACCACGCGCCCGGGTCTCTGTGAGGTGGTCGGATGAGCCTCGGCCTGTTTTCCGTGTTGAACATGGCGGCGCGTACGATGGACACGCAGCAGGCCGGGATCGAAGTGACGGGACAAAACCTGTCGAATGTCAACAATCCCAACTACTCACGCCAGGTGCTGGATATTTCCGCCTCGGCATCTGTGGCCACGAGTGTCGGTGTCGAGGGCACCGGCGTGCAAGCGACGGGCGTCCAACAAATTGTCAGCCAGGTGGTGAACACCCAGATTCAGGCGGAAAACAGCGCGTCGTCGTACTGGCAAACCCAGCAGCAAGCCCTGCAATTCGCGCAGACAGATCTCGGCCAGCAAGTCACCGGCTCCAGCACCAGCTCGAGTGATTCGTCGCAGGGGATCGCCAGCGCCTTGTCGAATTTTTTCAACGACCTGCAAACTCTCTCGACGGAACCCAACTCGTTGTCGGAGCGGCAGGTGGTGATCGGCGACGCCAGCACGCTGGCCAGCCAGTTCAATCAAGTGTCACAGCAACTGGGGTCGCTCACTTCACAATTGAACGGCCAGTTGCAAACCGACGTGACCAACGGGAACCAGCTTCTGAGCGAGATCGCCGGCCTCAACAGGCAGATCGCCATGGCGCAGGCCACGACCGGCTCGTCAGCCAACGACCTGCTCGACCAGCGCGAGGAAGACATTGAAAACCTGGCCAATCTGACCAATATCAGCGTGGCCCCGCAAAGCGACGGCACGGTGAGTATCAGCATCGGTGGCGTGCAGATGGTATCGGGTGACAGTGTGACCGACACCATGCATGTATACAACGCCGGTGGCGGCCAGATGCTGGTACAGGCGGCAACGGCGGGCACGCCGCTCACGCTCACCGGTGGCAGCATCGCCGGTGAGATCGACGCACGCGACGGTCCCGTGGCGACGTTGTCCGACAGCCTCAACAATCTGGCAACGCAATTGATCGTCGCCGTGAACGGGGTTTACCAAAAGGGCTTTAGCCTCACGGGCAGTACGAACGGGTTGTTTTTCGTCGGCGCGGATGCCAGCGACATCGCCGTGAATTCAGACGTGGTAAACAACCCCGCCTTGTTCCAGGCCAGCGGCGTCCAGATCACTCCCGACCAGGACGACACCGGCGACAACACGGTCGTCCTGAAGATGGCGCAGTTGGCGAACCAAACCAGCGGAGGTCTGAACAACCAGACATTCAGCCAGTCATACGCCAATACGGTGGCGACGATTGGCCAATCACTGTCATCCGCCAATAACGAAGTGAGCGACCAGGAAACCGTCCAGCAAATGTTGCAACAGCAGCGCTCCTCGATCAGCGGCGTTTCCCTGGTGGAGGAGATGGGCAATCTCAGCACCTACCAAAACGCCTACGAAGCGTCCGCCCATGTGATGACCACGGTGGATGAGATGTTGCAGGCGTTACTGACTGTCCAGACATCCTGAGGAGGACCGGAACCATGATGCGCGTATCCAGTAACACGATCACCAATTCGCTGATCTTCGAGATGAACCGGGTCGAGTTGAATCAGGCGCAGTTGGAGAATGAAGTTACCACGGGGCTGGCCGTGCAAAATCCCTCCGACAACCCGGCGGCGATGGCCAGTATCCTGAATCTCGAGGCCGAGTCTTCGTCGGTCACCCAGTACCAGTCGAACATCACGCAACTTCAGGAGCAGGCCAGCACCGCGTCGAGCGCGATGGAGTCGCTGCAGACCGTTGCCCAAAGCGCTGGCGAAATCGCCACGGAAGCCGACGGCACGGCCACCCAGCAGGACCTGAACAACTACGCCACGCAAGTCACGCAACTCATTCAGGAAGCGGCGCAGGCTGCGAACACCGAGTCTCAGGGCAATTACGTGTTCGGGGGAACGGCCAACAACCAGCCCCCCTACGTGGTCAACCTGAACTCATCGGGCCAGGTGACCAGCGTCAGCTATCAAGGGAATACGACGGTCCCGTCGGTGGAAATTGCCGAGGGTGTCTCATTGTCGGTCCTGCCGGTAGGCGCCAATACCACGGGGACCGGCCCCGCCGGCCTCATCACCGACACCCGCTCGGGCGCGGATTTCTTCAATCACCTGATCTCGTTGCAAAACGACCTGCTGTCGGGCAATACCGGCGCCATCAGCAGCACCGATCTGACCAATTTGCAGAAGGACTCCGACAACATCACCCAGCAAATCGCCACCAACGGCGCGGTGCAACAGCGCATGACCGCCGAGTCCACCATCGAACAAGACCGCTCGGCGGCACTTGGCAGCTTGACCTCCTCCCAAGCCGACGCCGACACGGCGACGGTGATGGAACAGCTCTCCCAGACCCAGACCGCCTTTCAAGCCGCCGCCCAGGCCACCGCCTCTTTTAACGATCTGACCATGACGATCCTCAATTACTTGGAGTAGCGGCGAATATCATCGTCATCGATCCCCGCCCTCAATCAGAGCCGGGATTGACCCGCTCCCCGACGATTGAGGGACGCGTGGTCGCCAAAAGCCCGTTTTGTACCCCCAATCACCCCTCTTCCACCCCCGTTTGACCCCCCGAGAGCCTCCTTTACCCCACTCAATTTGGCTTCGTTTTTGGCTTTCCCATTCGCAGTTTTCCACGCCGGCTTGGCCGGAATTGGGTTCGTTTCGCAAAAATACCCTCTTTGCGGCACCCTCTTCCCTGTAGGCGCGCTCGGTGAGCGCGGACCGGCCATCCGGCCTGCCGTTTTCCTTCCCAGCGTCGTCACCCCGAGCACGTCGAGGGGTCTCTGTCGTTTCCTGCACGCCCCCCTATATCAAACAACCCAAAACACCCCGACTATACGTTATCGCGAAACGATTGTCCACAATTTTCCGTCGCCAAATCAAAAAAACTTGCGCCTCGTGCCCATTCAATCGACCACACCGTCGAAATACTCCACATCGATCTTTTCAATGATCACCCGCATCAACGGAAAATACTTGGCCCCGTGCGCCGACTTCTGATGTGCCTCCAGCGCCGCCGGATCCCCCCGTAGCGGCGCTCTAACTCGCCGAGAGGCCGCCTCGTTGTGTCTTGGTGGCAAAGCGCCGGTCGTGTGCCGCACGGCGTAGTATCCCTGACACCGTAGGCGAGACGGTAGAATCGGAAAGCCGCGACGAGACGGGGGTGAGAAGTCAGAGTAGGCGACGTTGTGGGCTGTCGAGGCCCACGGCTCTAGGTGGGGGGCGTTATTTATGGGTGGAACCGTCTGGATTTGCCAGGGCAGGGATGCTATTCTGAAAGAATGGCTCCGGAGGCCCACCAAATTTCGAGTCGGTTAGAGATCGAATCTCAGGCGAGACGGAAATTATTACTCGGTGGTGTGATTTTTTGTACGTGCATCTCATTGATTTCCTTTTGCCGGTTGTTCTATGTCCCAATCACCGATATTTCAGTCACCCAGGGATCTCGCTGGAATCTATTCATTTCCGTGAACAGGGAGGTAGCAATACCTATACTCATAGGATTTATTTCATTCGTAGCTGCCTTAGGATTACTCCTTGAACTGCGGTCTTCGCCGCGACCGAAGCACGGAAACAAGAGTACTGATCGTTTGCCCCGGAAGTCAAAGAAGGTCTAGCCGGTGGCTCCCTGTCATCGTTACCGCTTTCGGCGAACCGCGCCTAATCATTTTGCGGTCAGGAGTGAACAAGCCGATTGTCTCGGAAGTTCAAACCGAAAGAGCTGGGGAGCCGGGGTCAGGCCGATCATTGTTACATTTGCAACCCAACTCAACGCCACCGCCCGCCGCCTGAGCCTCATCCGTTTTTCGACAAGGCCGTCGATCTCGCCATCCGTGGCAATCTGTGTGAATCTGTGGCTCACTGTCTTCCGTTCCGCCGTCACGCCGCGATACATGGGTTTCTGATGTATCCGCCGACCTCCCACCTTCGCAGCAATCTGTGGCTCCAGCGCGGTGTTAGGCGGCCGTGCCACGAGTAGAGAGTACGGCCTGTCGAAGGCGCAAGCCTGTGAGAAGCAACCATATTAGAATGACCAAGAACATTCCCCGTTGAACCAGACCCTTCAAATTGAAGGGGGCAAGGATAAGTCCCACGAAAAACGCGAGAATCAAAAATCCCAGAAATTGTGTCGTGTGTGAAAATGACCGCCATTTCTCGTCGCGTTTATAGGCGCTGGGTAGTGTCAAAAGTAGTGCGATGAGTGATGCAAATGACAGAAACGAGGCAACAATGTGTGTGATGTCTGTCCTGGTAAGAGCTGCAAGAAGAGCGGCACGAGTCGGGCGGCTGCCATCGGGCGGCATTATTAAGTCGATGGGAAAGATGGCGCACACACACAGAGAGATAATCACCACGCCTAATAGAACGCACGATGCCGTGAGAAAACCGGAAGGATGGACGTTGAGCCGAAGTCCGACCAGGAGCATGAGAAATGTCGCGGCCAGTTCATAGGCTGCAATTGTCAAAATGGAACCGAATGGCCCGACTGCGTACTCACTGAGAAAATTGCGTAAAGGGTTGTAGTCGGGTCGCAAGAGATGTAGCGCCACCATGGCGATCAGGGAGAGTAGTGTCCCCGCAACTACACATGAACCAAAGAAACGTGATGACGTGTGTTTCTTCATAAGGCTTTTGCAATCCGCATGGTCCCCCATTCGCTGCCGGCTAGGCCGCTGACTGTCCAGCGAACAGATGGAGCTGGCCTGTTTTCGTGGGCTTCGAAAGTAACCTCGCGAGGACGCGTGCGACGGCTCGCATCGGCAGGGACAGGCGCGACCGCAACGAATCCGGAGGGTTCATCAGGCTCTGGGATTCCACCAGGCGCAAGCCGATCTTCCAACGCTCAATCTCCCTCGGGTCGTCGCAGGCCCAGGCGATGCGGGCGTCCAGTTTCCGGCGCGCGTGGTCCTGGTTGAAGCGGTTCATCACCCGGAGGCCGGCGGTGTCGAAGGCGACGTTTGAGCCGGGGAAGTTGGCGGCGATCTGTGCCAGCGCCGACTTGACCTCCGCCTCCGTCAGGTAGAAGAACACTCCCTCGGCGACGAAGAAATACGGCCCGGGGCTTTGACGCACCGCCGCCATCCAACCGGGATCGAGAATCGACGCGGCCAGGGTCACGCGCCGCTCGGTATCGGTGAAAAACTTCTTCCGCAGTTCCACGGCATCCGGAAGATCCAGGTCGAACCAATGCAGCGTGCCATTATCGAGCCGTTCGAAGCGGGTGTTGAGTCCCGCGCCGATCTCGACCACGGTGCCTTGCGGATGGCGGCGGAGGAAATCCTTCACCCATTCGTCGAACATCGCGGTCCGCAAGACGCCCAGCACGACCCGCCACCGTTGGTTGAATCTCCGGAAATCCCAGTCGATGGATTCGACCATCTCGACGGCCTTCGGATCTTTCAGGATCGGATGCTTCCGGAGGGCCTCGACCGCGCGGGCGTACAGGGGAATCAGCATCGTCTCCTGCACCTGACCGAGTTGGACAGATTGTCTCAAAGCCGTGTTCGCCGCATTATTAAGCCAACCACGGCTCGCGTCAACGGTCGCGATTGGAACCGGGCCTAGGTTCAATTATTGGTACATTTGCAAACAAACTCCGCGCCACTGCCTGCCACCCCTTCGTTCTCTCCGCAAATATGGTGGGATCGACAGCCGAATTTTGCTACGTATTGAATAGTTCGTCCGAATGAGGGCGCATCCACATGAATTTGCAATTGACGAATAAAGTGGCCATCGTCACCGGTGCCAGTCGTGGCATCGGACGGGCCATTGCCGAGGAATTGGCCAGCGAACAAATGCGCCTTGTCCTCGTCGCTCGCTCGGGGGACCTGCTCAAGGAAGTCGCGGCATCCGTCGGCACCGAGTGCCTCGTTCATGTTGCCGACCTTCGCCAGCCCGACGCCGCAGCGGAAGTGATTGCGGCGGCCATGCAGCGGTTTGGCGGCATCGACGTGTTGGTCAACAACGCCGGCGCGACGAAACGCGGCGATTTTCTCGAGTTGAACGATGCGGACTGGAACAACGGCTTTGCCCTGAAATTCTTTGGCGCGATGCGCCTCTGCCGCGCAGCCTGGCCGCACCTGATGGCGAGCCACGGCTCCATCATCAACATCATCGGCGTCGGCGGGCGCACGGCCAGTGCCGATTTCGCCATTGGCGGCTCGGTGAATTCAGCCCTTCTCAACCTCACCAAAGCGCTGGCCCATCGCGGCCTCGCGGACGGCGTTCGCGTGAATGCCATCAATCCGGGCGCGATTGCCACCGAGCGGCTGCAACACCGTATTAAAACTCTGGCAGCCGAGCAGGGACTGGACTACGAGACGGCCGCGAAAGCCATGCTTCAAGAATTGGGCGTCACCCGATTTGGCACACCGGCGGAAATCGCCCATGCCGTTGCCTTCCTCGCCTCCCCGTCCGCGAACTACTGTCAGGGAACAATCATGGATGTGGACGGCGGCCACACCCGCACGCTGTAAATCATCCTGAGAAACGCAGCGACGAAGGGCCAACTCATTCGAAGTCCGCCGTCGCTTCTTCCGTCGGGGTCCGGGCGTTGCCGAACGAGTTGCCCTCAAGAATCACGCCCTTCAATTCGCCGGGCGGGGTCGACAGAAACGTGCCCGTGCCCGCCAATGCCCGGCTCGACCGCACAATGGCGCCGGGACACCGCTCGAGCCGCACCACTGGCGCATTCGTCAATGATTGGCGCGTCGACACGTCGTCGAATTCCAGTTCCTTCGAGTCACGCACGAGAAACGCCGGGCCGTCCTCGGCGTTCACCTGCACGTGATGCAATTCCAACCCGTCCGTGTGCGCGCCCCGCATCCCACTCTTCGCCGAGGCAATGATATCGCTGAGCCGCACCCCCGTAATCGGCATCTCGGGTAACCCGGCAACGCCGATCGCCGTCTGCGAATGGTTGATGGTCATGTGGCTGATGGCGATGTTGCGGAATCGCGGCGTGCGCTCGGAGACCGGTTCCTGCTGAGACACCTTCGTTTCCCCCTCCATCGTGTAATAGCTGGTCACATCGATGGCGTTGCGCACGTTTTCCATCGTCCAGTTGTCAAACCGCACGTCCTCGACCACGCCGCCGCGTCCCCGCCGGCTCTTGATCCGCACGCCGACCTGTGTTCCGTCGCAGGTGATGTTGTCGGCAACCACATTCCGTATGCCACCGGAAATCTCGCTGCCGAGCGTGACCGCGCCATGCGCGTGATGGACCGTGCAATTCGCAATCGACACATTCTCCGTCGGGCGGTTGACCCGCCGTCCATCGGCGTCCTTGCCCGATTTCAGGACGATGCCGTCGTCGCCCGTGTCAATGTAACAATCGGAAATCCGCACGTTCCGGCTCGAATCGACCGCGATGCCGTCCGTATGCACCCCCGGATACGTCTCGATGATGACGTTCCGCACGACCACGTTGTCCGAGTACAACAGATGAATCGTCCACATCGACGACCCCACAAAGTGCACGCCCTCGATCAACACGTTTGTCGAATCCATCGTGCGCACGAACGACGGGCGAAGTTCCGGCGCCGCCCGCTGGTATTCGTCATCCGCGGCCGGCGTCTTCACCTCCAGGTCCAGGAGCAATTTTTCCCAGTTCGGACCGAACGCCGAGCCTCCGTCCGGCCCGGGAGCGTTCGTGCGCGGCATGATCTTCAGCCACTCCGCGTTGTCCGTCGTCAGCACGCCGCGGCCAGTGATCGTGACATTGTGCAAATGTCGTCCCCCGATCAATGGGACCGGCGTCAGGCATTCGATGCCCTGTTCCCGTCCCTGTGTAAACGGAAGCTTCATGGCCGGAAATCGGAGCGTGGCCCCCGCGTCGATATCGAGAACGAGATCAGATACCAACTCAATCGGCCCGGTGAGATAATTTCCCGGCGGGACGTACACCGTGCCGCCGCCGGACGCTCTCGCGGCCTCGATGGCGGCACGAATCGCTTCCGTTGAACTGGCCGAGCCGTCCTTGTGCGCGCCATAATCCAAAATATTGAAAAACGGCCCGCTGGCCCACACGTTCGCGGTCGCCAGAGCCAGCAGCGCGAACACAGGTCGGCATCGAGAGATCAGGCCCGACCGGCGATAGGGGTTAGCCATCATGATCATAATGTCGCGTTCGCAAGGAGATGAACAAAAACCCGCTGAATGTGCAATCCGGAACGTATGCCCGTGTTCACCCGCCGGTACATTCCGCGCCTCGCAAGATTTGCGTTGATTTTGTCGTTTTTTTGCACCAGACGTTAGTGTGTATGACAAGGAGGGTGGCGTGTCTTTTTCTGGCGCTTGGCGCGGGTTGTTTCCTCTCGGTGGCCGCGGTGCCGGAAAACTCCGACCCCGTCGAAGCCATCAAGAGCTACAGCGACTTTGCTGCCATCGATCTGGGCCGCGTCCTCAACGGCGACGTTCTTTCCGAGCGCGGCTCCTTGATGAACTTCCCGAACGGGATTTCCGCGCAAACATGTTACGCCATGGCATTGCCCGCCGACGAGGCCGCCAGGCACCTGCAATTGTGGGACCCATCCGCGTATTCCGAATTGAAGGTGTTCGCGTTTCACGCGCTGCACATGCCATGTGACCCGGCAGATTTTCAAACGCTGGATTTCCAGACCCGCCAGAAACCGGTCCACTGGTTGTTGGACAAGACGGTCGCCACCACTCCGGCCAGATCGGAATTGAATCTGACCCGCGACGAAGCCCGGCAACTGGCCGGGTGTTTGTCGAAACAGGCGGACCCGCAACGGGCGTCCAAGTGCTGGGCCAAATTACTCTTGGCCCGCGCATCCGCGTTTCAGCAACAGGGTCTCGCCGGGACGACGCCGTACGAAGTCGCGGGGGAAATCGTCTCCCCGGCCGATCAGCTTCGCAACATGCTGCTCGAACAACTGCCGATCTCGCACGAATTCCTGCCGATTCTGAAGGGAATCGGATTGTTGGGGAAGGACGCCATGCCGTCGCTCACGCCATTTTATTATTGGTCACTGTTCGACGCCGACTACCACGGCACAATCAGTTTGGGCGCGGTCTATCTGCTGCCGGTCGGCAATCACTTTCAGCTGATCGACCTGGAGTATTACGTGAACGCGAATTATTACGCGTCGGCAAGCATGTACGAGGTCTGGCCGGTGCAGGCGCAGGGTAAATCCATGGCGCTCGTCTGGCGCGGCGATTTTTTCGCCGCCCCGACGATTCGGTTCACCAAGGGGACCGAACGCATCGCCTACGGCGCGCTCATGCTGCAGGACATCAAGAAGGAAATCCACTGCATGCAGGATGAGGCGAAGACCAAACGATGAAGAGGGGTTGCCTGGCAATTCTGGCCATCCTGGTGCCGTGGGCCGCGCTGGCCGCCAATCCGATGAGTATCTCGGAAGAATTGGATGCCGTGTACAGCTACGTCGGCGACGCCCATACGCGGGGCGCGGGCCTCAAGAGCGGCGAGATTGACGAACAAAGCGCCGACGTCAAGTACGTGGTGTCCCCGCAGGTAAACAAGGATCTGCTGCTGCGGTTTGGCGCCGAATGGGAGCGGTTTTCGTTCGATGTGCCCGACCACTCCGCCGTGCCCCGTCTCCTGCAGCAGGCCAGCGGGGTGTTGGGGTTCGACTATCAGGTCGCGGATGAATGGCTGATGCGCGTCGAGGTCGAGCCGGGCATCTACGGCGATTTTGAAAATATCAACGGGCGCGATTTCGATGCCCCCCTGGTCATCGGCGGCATCTACCTCGCGAGCGCCGACGTGCAGTGGCTCCTCGGGATCAGGGTCGATGTGCGGTGTGAATACCCCGTCCTGCCCGTGGCGGGCGTCCGCTGGAAACTCTCCGACGAATGGACGCTGAATTTCATGCTGCCCAGCCCGCGGGTGGAATACCAGGCGAATGACCGGCTCACTCTCTACACGGGCGCGGGGATCGAGGCGGGGACGTTTGCCACGGGGGAGACTTTCGGTAGCGACCATGGTGAACCGAAGCTGAATGGAACGATCGTGGACTTCTTCGAATTTCGTCTCGACGCAGGTGCTTCTTGGAAAATCACTCCCGGTGTCTCCATCGAAGCGGAAGCGGGCTACATGCCCTATCGAGAATTCGACTTCTTTGAGCCCGACCTCGACGTCCGAAGCTACAATGCCCCGTACGGCCAAATCGCCTGCCATGCCCGATTCTAGGTGCGCCTCAATCCGCTCTGTGGAAAGGTAAAGAGAGCGCGACCGACAATTAATTCACCGAGTCGTGAACGCAGGCCTTGCTTGATTTTTTACCTGCTGTTTCGGTCGCGCTCTCAAACCGCTTTGCTTCCGTTGGGTCATTGCCCGCACCTGCGTAGAATGCGGGGCGACTGTCACGAAATGGCGACAGGCGAGTGACGTGAACGCAGAGAATTGGTGACGGACGTCGGATCAGCGGTCTTGCTGGAGGATGTCGTGCAACACATGGCCCTCCGTGCCGCTCGGAAAACGAATTCCGAGAATGGTGGACAACGTCGGGGCCAGATCCACGATTTCCACGGGCTGCCCGTATTCGCCGGGCTTGATCCAGTCCTTGCCCATCAACACCAGGGGGACATGCGTGTCGTAGGACCACGGCGAACCGTGCGTCGTGCAATACTCGCCGGATTCGCCGAAGAGATACCACCCCTGCTTCTGGATGATGAACACATCGCCGCTCAATTGGCGGTTCCATGACCGCTCCGCCAACAGCCCGAACCGCGTCGGCGGGACGGAACCGCTCCTCAACTGCGTCCCCGTGAAAACCGTGTGGATCCCGGGGTAATCCTGAAGGAACTCGGCGGCGGCGTTCTCCACGTCTTCGTGTTTCAGGCCCTTCGCCGCGATGACGCCGGGATCGAAATTGATCGTCGGGTTGTACCACGACACGGCATACTTCGCGTCACCGAATTTCTTTCCAAGCGCGGCGTTCAAGTCCCCCAGGAGCTTGTCGGGGGTGATGCGGCCGGTCTCGAAGTGGAGCGTGTTCTGATAAAACTCGGGGCTGTGGGCAAATCCGTGGTCCGCGGTGAGGGCGACGAGCGCGTGATCGAGCCCCACCCATTGATCGATGCCGGCCAGCAACGTGGCCAGCGTCTTGTCCAGGCGCAACAGATCGTCCTCCGATTGTTTGCTCTCGGGGCCAAAGAGATGATTGATTTCATCGTGGCACGAGAGGCTCACCGCAACCAAATCCGGCACGCCCCGCGGGTTCTTGCCGAGATTCTCGGCGTGAATGGCCGTGAGCAGAAATTCCACGGTGTAATCATCTCCGAACGGCGTCCAGCGCAATTCGTCGTAGTATTTCTTGCCGCCGAGATAATGGGGGAACCGCGCGCCGATGCCGATATTCAGCATGTACCCGCGGCCCGAAGCGCATCCGTCAGTCATCGATTGCCAATACGCATCGGCCGGGAACAGCGGGTCCCACACCTTGTCCAACCACTTGTCCTGCGGTTTGCCCGCGTCGAACTGCTTCCACCAGTCCGGGTAATCTTTGGCGTAATACGTCGTGGTAATGAATCGGCCGGTATCCTTGCTGAACCAGTACGCCATGCCGGTCTTGCCGCCGGTGAAAATCGCCCCGCGGTCTTTGATCGATACGCTGAGCACCTTCGACTGCATTCCCGTCGCCACGCGCAGTTCGTCGCCCACGGTCGTCACCTGCAGGTTGCGGGGCGACGTGCCCGCGTTGTCCGCCGTCGGCTCGCCCAGGATCGTGTTGGCTGCGTCCTCGCAACAGTAGACACGCTTTTGCGTGGCACGGTCCCACCAATCATTGCCCACGATGCCGTGCCGGTACGGATAGGCGCCCGTGAGAATCGTGGCATGTCCCACCGCCGTGTACGTGCTCACGTGCGCCTGGTGCGCGTCGTCGAACCACGCGCCCTGTTTGAGGAGCAACTTGAACCCGCCATCGCCGAGTTGGTCATAGTACTTGAGCACCTGGTCCTGCGGCAGGCCGTCGATGGTAATGACCAGCACCAGCTTCGGTTCGGGCAGGCCGGACGGGTTTCGTAATTCGGCGGCGTCGGCCGGGTGAATCGCGCTGAGCGACGCGATCAACGCGAGGAAAGTAAGGCAAAGGCAACGGTCGTTCATCGGGTGCGGATTCTACATGCCGCCAGCGGTGGTGCGCAACGCGAACGCGTAACAATCATGTGACGCGCGGCACGCCGACAGGAAGGGCGCGGGGAGGTGCTTTTAGGAGGATGAAGCGGTGAGGGACCGCCCCCGCGCAGCAGCCAAGGAGAATTGGCAGCGTCCAGACGCTACCCGAGTCACGCGGCAATCACGGTTCGGAATGGAAACAAATTGGTGACAGTGCAAGGGGGTCACGGAAGTTCGCTAGTGCGGAATGGATACGCCTCTAAACAGCCAGCAAACCCTGGTAATTGTCGGGATTGACGCGGTGGTTCGGGAATATCTGGCCGACATCGCGGGCGCCAAGGTGGTTCTGGGCCAGCTCGGCGAACACGTCGCGGTAGTCGGTCGTCAACATCAGGTCGCGCCCTTCAAACAACTGTTCGCGGGCCAGCCCCGGCCATCGGCCGTACACCTTGCCGCCGCGCACTGGGCCGCCGAGCACGGTGAAACAGGTCGCGTGACCGTGATCAGTGCCGCGGTTGCCGTTCTGGCGGACCGTCCGGCCGAACTCGCTCATGGTCAGCACCACCACGTCGTTCATCCGGTCACCGAGGTCCTGGTACAACGCCGCGAGACTGTGCGAGAAATCCGTAAACCGATTGGCCAGTTGACCGGTCGCGCCGCCCTGATTGGCGTGCGTGTCCCAGCCGCCGACCTCCGCAAACGCGACTTCGACCCCGATGTTGGCCTTGATCATCTGCGCGATCTGCAGGAGCGCGCGGCCAAATTCGCTGTTCGGATACGACGCGCCGTTCTGCGGCTTGTACTTCGTCGGGTCCGCCGACTGCAGCATCCCGATGGCCTCGAACGCCTCCTTGCCCGTGCCGTGAAGCAGGTCGCCCACCGCGCTTTGGTACATGCCCTCGAAACCGGTCGCCGCCCCGCTCGTCGTGCTGCTCGGTGTGAATCCACCAGCGCCTCCGCCGACGCCGAACGTTTTGAGGTCGGCAATCGCCAGGGCTTCCTGGTCACCCTGCAACGTGCGCGGCAGTATGGCCGTCGTCGACACGGCCCGAAACGGCGAAAGCTTGGCGCGATCTTCGGGGCAATCCAGCAACGCGCGGTTCAGCCAGCCTGTGCGCGTCGATTTGTCGTCGACCACGCCGCATTCCATGAAATCCTGCGCGTCGAAATGGGAGCGGCTGGAACTCGGCGAGCCGCACGCTTGGATCAACGCGAGGTGTCCGCTCTGGTACATCGGCAGCAGCGCCGCCATGTTCGGATGCAGGCCGAAAAAACCGTCCAGATCGATCACGCCCGACGGGCCGGCCTGCCGCGTCGGCTGCGCGATCGCAATGTCGGACCGCACTTCGTAGTAGTGCGGGTCGCCGTAAGGGACAACCATCGAAAGTCCGTCCAGCGCGCCGCGCTGGAAGATGCAAATCAGGACCTTCTTCCCGTTGGTTGCCCGCGCGGGTTCGGCGGCGAACACCAGTTGCTGCAGGAACGACGGCCCCCACAGCGGCATGGTGCCGACCGACACAAGTGCGAGTCCACCGCGTTTGAGGAATGCCCGGCGTGTGAGTTTCATAGGGGTGCGCCTCCGTGCGTTAGTGGCGTTGGAATTCCGGCGAGCCGAGAATCAGGGCCGTGAGTTCGGCGGCGTTTACCGTGCTGTTGGTGCCACCGTCGGTTCCGGTGATCTGTTTCTCGAGCACGGCGCGAGTCGGCGCAGTCATCTCCCCTTGGAGGAATGCCTCGTTCAACCGGTCGAAGACGAGTCCGGGTTTGTCGATGTCAACGCCGTGAATCAGGTCCGACGGGGTGACCGATACATCCACGATCTTGTGCTCGGCCAGCGCCAGCGCGAAATTCATCCGCGCAATCAACGCGCCGGTGTTGACCCATTTGCGCGAGTCTTCGGTGTAGCCGGTAGGGGCTTGATAGGCGAACAACGGTTCGCCCATCTCGATGATTTCAATATCGAGCGACTTGCGCTTGGCGGAGGCGAGCCGGTCCATGCCGCGTCCGAACGTGGCGCCGGCTTCCATGCCCAGCCGTTTGTCGATGGGCAGGAAATCGTCACTGACCATTTTGCCGCCCGACGCGCGGACGGCGGACACGGCGAATTCAAATGGCGATTTGATTTTCGCCCGATAGGCCTGTCGCGAGAAGAACTCGGGACTGTAAATGATCGCCTGGTACACTTGGCGCAGGTCGCCGCCGGTTTGGAGAAAGACGTTCGCGACGCGGTCTACCAGCGCCGGGGGCGGATCGTCGGCGACAAACCGGCGGCACAACTTGGTGGCGATAAACCGGGCGGTCGATGGATGCGACGCCAGAATATCGAGTACCATCTCGCCGTCGCGGATGCCGCCGTTGGGCGGGATGCCATGGCCCAGCACCGTTTTCATACCGTTGTCGTGCCGCCGCGGCGCGAACACGAATTCGCCCGTCTGCGGGTTGACGCTCCAGCCCGTGAAACAGCGGGCCACTTCCTGCACGTCTTTCTGCGTATAGCCGCCGTCCACGCCCAGCGTGTGGAGTTCCATGATTTCGCGCGCGTAATTCTCGTTGATGCCGCCGACCGTGCGCGATTGGTTGTCCGCCCCCGCCGGTATCGCCGGCTGCGCCGGCAACGCGCTTTTTTGCAGGGCTTGCTCGCGGCGGCGCAGTTCGTCGGAGGAAAGGACGCGGGGGGCGGAATTCTGGAAATTGTCGAGATAGTGCAACATGGCGGGGCTTTTCGCGGACGCTTCGAGCAGGTCGCGGAATTTGCCGAACACGTGCCGGCGGATGACGTCGCGGTCATCGGCAACTTTCAGGACACGGCACGGCCCCTTGCGAACGTCGATATTGAAATGATTGCTCCAGAAATCCACCAACACCTCATACAACTGGCGCGGGGATTCGACGGCGCTGATGATCTTGGCGTTCTGGAGCTCCGCCACCGCGAGAAACGAACGGCGCGGGCCTTCGGGCCGGGGTTTCGGCTGGATGGTCGGCTGGTTCCCATTGGCGAGCACGCCAACGGAGGTCATGTTCGTTTGCGTCTCACTGGCCTTGGCGGCGGCTGCCTGTTCGGCCCGCCGTTCCTTCTCCATTTCCTGCTCTTCGCGGAAGGTCTGGTACAAATCGGTCGCGTCCATCGTGAGAATGTCGAATTTGTCGAGGTCAGACTCCAGTTCCGAATCGTCGATCCGCTCCGGGTGCAACTGCTGGTCGATGTACCGGTCCAGCCCCATTTTCGCGACACGGTCAACGTCGCCGGGGCGCGGACCGTAGCCGAGTCGGTCGAGGACGTGGATGATTTTTTGTCGGTCGGTGAGCGGTTGGTCGTCGGTGGCCTGTGGCGGCACGGCTGCCTGCTCCGCTCCGAGCGGGGCCAACCCGACAAAGGCCGATGAAATGAGAATTGCGCCCGCCAGATGGATGCTGCGACTTGTGCGCATAACTGTTGGTATCAACACCAAGCCACCCGATTCGTTGCACGACTTTCCTGTCACCGGTGGCAATTAGTGCAGGAAATGGGCCAAAAAGCAACCCGCCGGCGCAGCAAGACAACGTCACAGCAATTCCAGTTGCGGGCCGGACGGCCGGCGGAAGGCGGCGGTCGAAAGTTGCGGCCCACGCTCCGGGAAGCCCGCCCGGCGACAGGCCACGGCGAACATTTTGGCGACCTGCTCGGCGAGAATTCCTGTTCCGGTCATCCGCGTGCCGAAATCCGAGTCGTTCAGTTTCCCGCCGTGCATTGCACGGATCTGCGCGAGCACCTTTTCTTTGCGGTCGGGCATGTGCTGCGCGAGCCATTGTTGGAACAGGTCCTTGACCGCATACGGGAGGCGCAGGGGCGCCATCCCCGCGAATCGGGCGCCGGCTTCCGCGGCTGCGTTCACAATCGCGGGCAATTCGTGATCGGTGAGGCCGGGAATCACGGGCGAGACCATGACACCTACGGGAACGCCGGCGGCGGATAGTTCCCGAATCGCCCGCAATCGTGCCGCGGGTTGCGCCGTACGCGGTTCCATGAACCGGGCGAGATCGGCATTGAGGGTCGTGACCGACAGAAACACCGCGGCGGCATCGTCGCGGGCGAGATCGGCGAGCAGATCGATGTCGCGGGTGACGAGCAGGTTTTTCGTGACGATGGCGACCGGGTTGCGGAACTCGGCGAGCACTTGGAGGCATTGGCGCGTGATTTTCAGCCGGCGCTCGATGGGCTGGTAGCAATCCGTGACGCCGCTCATGGCCAGCGCCTGCGGTTTCCATTTGCGGGACGACAATTCCCGGCGCAGCAATTCCGGCGCATTCTCTTTGACGACGATTTTCGTCTCGAAATCGAGCCCCGCCGAGAAACCGAGGTACTCGTGATAGGGCCGCGCGTAACAATAGACGCAGCCGTGCTCGCACCCGCGATAGGGGTTGATGCTGGAAGTGAATCCGATGTCAGGACTGTCGTTGTGCGTGATGATCGACGCGCTCGCGTCCCGATAAAACTGCGTCTTCGGCGCCGGATCGTCGGGTTGGTCCCAGTCGGCATCGCGTTCGTACGCGGTGTGCTCGAACCGGTTCGGCGGATTCTCCGCCACGCCGCGCCCGTGAATGGATTGCTTCGCGCCCATCGACACGACCGTAGCACTCAGGCCGCGTTCGTCAACTCCGGCGCGTGCAAGATGGGACTCTAGAACGAGAACTCGGCGCGGGCCATGATCTCGTCGAATTGATCGGTACCGAACGAGGGATTCAATTCGCGAAAGTGCGACCAGGTATGCAGGTAGTCCACCATCAAGGTGATCTCCCCAGGCCCATTCCCCCGAGGGTAATAATTGATGCCGCCCGTGGTGGTCCACAGGTCGTCGCTGGGCAGCTGGTCAGGATCGAAGTATTCATATTTGCCCACGAGCTCCAGTTTCTTCGGAATAAACTGGTAGGCAGTGACGACCCAATACCCGTGCGCCGTGAAATTGCGGACGGTGGCCAGGGCATCGTGGAAATGCGTCTGGAGATATTCCGCCTGGATGGTGAGCGGTCCACAGGTGAACCGTTGGTCGATGCCGCCGGCCAGCCGTTGGTCGCTCTTGGTCTGCACGCTCAACGACTTCAGCGAACCATCGGGTTGTGTCCAGATGTTGCCGGTCTGGCTCACGAGCGTGTTGGTCGCGTCCGCCGAATAATATCCGTCGATACCGAGCTTCCATGTGGTCGGCTGATTGAAGATCTGGCCTTGGAACGCCTGCACTTCGACTCGTCCCATGTACATAAAATCATTGTTGTCGTTGACGTTGACGTTTCTCAGGTTGCCGTTGAAAACGCCGAAGTAGTAGGCGAGGAGATCCTTTTGCTCGGGCCACTCATCCGCGAGCGGTTTTCCCCACACCATCACGCCAATCTGCCGTTCGGCCCGCAGTCCCTCGGTCACTTCGGAGCGCTCGGGCGTCAACGTCATCATGTCAGGGATCGAGAACTGTTCCATCCCGAACGGAGTATCGAACTGGCCGAATTTGATGTTGGCTTCGGAGAACTGATGCCAGTTGAGGTAGATATCAGTTCCGGAGAAGTCGTCGCGGGGGCTGGTCCCGTCACTCTGGCCGAAGTCACCCATGAGCTTGAAATCGAAATTCTCCCAGAAATCGCCCCACGCGCCGATGCGGGCACGGCGGATCTTGAACCGGTCGAAGGCGCGCGAGTTGTGACCCTTCTCGCCGGCCCAGGAGCCGCGGTACGCATCCACATCGCCGAACTCGGCGTTCCCTTGGAAATAGCCGCCCAGAACCAATTTGCCTTCCGTGCCACCGGGAATGACAAACAGCGCCGGCTTATTCGTCTCGGTGGGCTGAAAGATATGCGTCAACTTCGAGGATTTCAGGTCGGTGATCTGCTGTTGGAGTTCCTGGTTTTGGTTGCTGAGCTGGCGCACGGCGTCCTCCAGCTTTTGGATGCGGTCGGCATCCGTCGAGCCCACGGCGCTGCTGGTGTCTTGACCGCGGACCGGGCCGGCCACACACCACGCCATGGCCAGACTGATTACAAAGGGTGCAACTCGATCTTGCATCGATTTCATCGTGGACATCTGGATCCTCGTTGGTTGGGACGCGAAGACTCGCCGGCCCGCTCTTGCCTCACGCGAACGCGGCGAATCCTCGGAGGAGGATGTGACAACCAAGGCACAGAATTGTTACAAAGAGGTGAACTCGATTCTTGTCCTGGCGCTGCGTAAAACCAGCCGTGTCAGTTGCCGAGACTGGCGAAATCGACTATTGGTGATAGAGAACAATCGGGATGCGTGACGAAATGAAACGGCTGCTCATGCTCTGTTGGCTGGGAGTGTCGACCTTCGCGATGTCTTGTGCACTGACCACGAAGCCGGTGATGCTCGGGACGGTCGGACCCGATCCTTCCGCTCAGGCCGCGTCGTCGACGACCGGATTCTTAAAGGTCTACTCGGCGGTGAAGTGTTATCCCTATGATCGTCAGTACTACTTCGAACACACTGACTATGGGGTCTACGATGCGGCGGGGAAGCGTGTCAAAAGTGTCCGCAACGCCGCGGGGTTTCATGACCCGACTCCCGCGCTGGTGACATTACCGGCGGGCGCGTACAACGTCGTGGCTTGGGCTGATGGCTATGAGTTGGTCAAGGTTCCTGTCGTCATCAAAGCCGGGCAATTGACCGAGGTAAACCTGGAGGCCAACCGGAAACCCTCCATCCCCGCAACGGCCGAAGCCGATGTGGTGCGCATGTACGATGGCCGGGTTGTCGGGTGGTCAGCTGCCGGTGCCATGTCCCACTGACCGCGGGAGCCCTCGTCAGTTCACGCTGGTTGCACCTGAACGTTGTCAATCTCACCGGCATGCGTGCGGACGGCCACGGTCATGGGTCGGCAGCAGACCTCGCAGTCGATAATGAACTCGGCGTCGCCTTCACTCGGGTCGAAGGCAACCTCGAAATCCTCCCCGCAATGCGGACAGGTGATCGCCAGAAAGTTACTCATCTTGATTTGATCGAGGTCCACAGTTCGTCGTACCACGCGGCGTGCGGGCCGAGGTCTTTGACGAACTCGAGCCTGTTCATCACGTCGGGCGGGGGATAAATGACCGGGTTGTTCAAATCGTCCGGCTTGATGAATTCAAGCGCAGCCTTGTTGGGTGTGGCGTACTGGTTGAAGTTCGAGACCCGTGCGCCAACTTTCGGGTCGAGGATGTAATTGATGAACGCCTCAGCCATCGCCCGGTGCGGGGCGCGCGCGGGCACGGCCAGGTTATCGAGCCAGATCTCGCTGCCTTCCCGCGGGACGAAATAATATGTGTCGGGATCTTCCCGCATCCCGCGGACAGCGTCGCCGTTGAAGACCATGCCGACGCGGCAGACTTTGGCGAGCACCTTGTTCTTGGCGCCGACTCCGCCATCGAATCCGAGCGACCGCTTCCTGGCCTCGACGAGCAGGCCGCGGGCTTCCAAAAGCTGCTTCCTGTCGGTGCTGTTGAAGCTGTAGCCTTTGTATTTCAATGCGATGCCGATGGCGCTGCGGGCGTCGTCGATCATCAAAAACGTGCCGATCTGTTTCCGGACGTCGAAAATCAATCCCCACGTTTCGTTGATGATTTCGCCGGGATTCCTGCGAACGTAGAGACCGACCGTCCCCCACTGATACGGGACCGTGTATTTGTTGCTGGGATCATACTCGCGGCCGGCGAACCGCAGATCGAGGTTCTTGATGTTCGGGATATTCTCGTGTCGCAAAGGCGCCAGCAGCTTCTGGCGGATCATCGACGGGATGATGTAATCGGATGGAACCACGACATCGTACCGGGACGCGCCGCCGCTTTGCAGCTTGGCGACCATGCTTTCATTGTCTGCATACAGATCGACCGTGACCTTGCAGTCGTACGCCTTCTCGAAGCTCTGGATGACCGCAGGATCGACGTACTCGCTCCAGATAAAAAGGTTCAACTTGTTCTTCTGCGCGCGCGCGGAAACGGCGCACAACACCAGCGGAAGAATGATGGCACTCAGTCGTTTCAACGCATCGGTCCCCAGATTCATCGGTTGCGCCGCCTCTTCGATGGCCGGGTCCACGTCAGTTCGGCGGCGACGAGGCCGAACCATAGCAAATGCCGGCAACGGCACGAAACGAAACTTGTCGTGTTCAACGGTTAATAATGATTGGTTCCCATAAAGTGTACATGTAAGACTCTACTGTCCAACCACTTGCGCGTACAACTGGCTGGTTTGCCGGGCCTGTGGTATGCTATAATCGACCAGCCGGGAGTAGGATCACGATGGACGAGAAAATTACAGAGACCACGCAGACCAAGGACGCGGTGGCGGTTGTCACGCCTCCCGCTATCCCTGTGCCTCGCGAGGCGGCAAAGCCCAATAAGATTGAGGAACTTCGCCGCAAGTCCGCGGACTATCTCGATGCCGTCAGCGGGGGCAAGAAGCTCGATCCCGAAGACAAGAACTGGATCATCAAGCATACGCTCGAGAATTTCGACGACTACTTCAATCGCGGCTTTCTCCACTATCGCAAGTCCGTCGCCGAAGCCGAGGATTTCGCCGCCATCGAATGGACCGGCCGGGGCTCGATCATCGAAGACATCATGGGCCGCAAGTTCATCGATTGCCTCGGTGGCTTCGGCGTGTACAACATGGGCATCCGCCACCCGAAGATCATCGCCGCGGTCAAAGCGCAACTCGAACGCATGCCGCTCTCCTCGCAGGAACTCCTCGACCCGTTGCGCGGGTTTCTTGCCGAGTTGCTCGGCGAACTCACCCCCGGCGACCTGCAGGACTGCTTCTTCATCAGCAATGGCACCGATGCCGTCGAGGGCGCGCTGAAACTCGCCCGGCTCTACACCAAAAAAACCGGCTTCATCTCCACCACGGGCGCGTTCCACGGCAAGTCGATGGGCTCGCTCTCGGTGATGGGCCGCGCCGTCTACCGCAAACCGTTCCAACCCCTGCTGTCGGACGTTTACTTCGTCGACTACGGCGACGCCAAAGACCTCGAACGCGAACTCAAGAAGCTGACCGACCTCGGCGAGGACATCGCCGCGATCATCCTCGAACCCGTCCAGGGCGAGGCCGGCGCGGTCGTTCCGCCGGACGATTATCTGCCCCGCGTCCGCCAGCTTTGCGACGAGTACGGCGTCCTGCTGATCCTCGACGAAGTGCAGACGGGCATGGGCCGCACGGGCCGGGTGTTTGCCTGCGAGCACTGGAATGTCGTGCCCGACATCCTCTGCCTCGGCAAAGCGCTCGGCGGCGGCGTGATGCCGCTCAGCGCCTTCATGAGCACCCCGAAAATCTGGAAGGTGCTCGAAGATAATCCGTTTCTTCATAGTTCAACTTTCGGCGGCAACCCGCTTGCCTGCGCCGCGGGCATCGCCGCGATCAACGTCATGCTCGAAGAAGACCTCGCCGGGCAGGCCGCCGAGAAGGGCAAATACCTCATGAAACGCCTCGGCGCGCTCCAGGCGTTGCACCCCGACATCCTCAAGGCCGTCCGCGGCAAGGGACTCCTCATCGGGCTCGAATTCAGCGACCGGTTCATGGGTTATCGCGTCGCGGCGGCCCTGTTCAAACGCGGCGTGCTCGTCGCCGGCACGCTCCTCAGCGCCCGCACCATCCGCATCGAGCCGGCCCTCAACATCAGCTACGAACTTCTCGACCAGATGCTCGACCTGCTCGCCGACGCGCTGAAACAGGTCGAGAAACAGTCCGAGAAAGAAGCCCGCGAAAAAGGCGCCAAGGACAAGGACGCGAAAGACTCCAAAGACGGCAAGGCCGATTAGGCCGTGCCGCCTCCAAGCCGACCGAACCCAAGCCACAAGACCCAATTATTCGTCCCAAAACCTCGTTTGCACGCCTTTTTCCCCATCCAGACCCCCCCAAAGATGGGTTTGTTTTTGGCTTTGTTTTCATCAGTTTTCCACGCCGGCTTGAGTAAACTTGGGTTTGTTCTGCAAAAATTATTTTTTGCAGCCTCGCCCTCCCCTGACGCCCCGGTAGGGCGCGGTGGCCCACCGCGCCGCCTCCTTGAGCGTTTCGCGTTGAACGCTTGTCCGCCGCAGGCGTGATTTGACGCCGAGCGTTTCTCCCGTTTTCCCTTGTGTCAAACAACCCAAATCGCCCCGACCCTACCACCGCTCCCCATCCGCGTCCAGCAAAATTATACATTTCCGATATTCGGCCAGATTCCCCCTACGGGAGGGCGAGCCTCCCGGCGAGCCGCATGCCCGCCCGCCGTCCGGACGATTGTAGGCCGTGTGCCCCTCACGCCCCACAAATCACATTGCCAGTGCCCTTGCCGCGAAGTAGGATTGTGCTGCATTTCCAACGCGTGATATGGCAGGCCGAGTAAACCGAGTCGCAGGGAGTGACGTCCCGAGTGGATTCTCCCGACTTCTCCCCTCATGCCCCGATACATCAGTTTCTTATGTATCAACTGTTCTCTCGTTCGTCCCCTCTCTACCCTTCACGCCATGATACATATGTTACATATGTATCCACCGTATTGTCTCCCGGATCGTGTCGACATGATAGATGTCACTGACACCTATCATCCAACGCCTCACCACTTTGGAGAAGGCGTAATCCATAAGCCGAGCGGCGATAGCGGCGCAAACGGCCCCGTGCCATTTCAACCGCAATCCTTGGCAGTAGATTACCAAGACAGTCAGTCGTCAATCCCCGCAGGACCGATCACGGCGCGACCGATAGATTCTCCCAGCGCACGGTCCACCGGCCGTTGTCGGGAAAACCGGGCGCATTCGGCTTCGGCGCGCCATCCCAACCCGCGGCCATCAGCGCCGTGGCGTACAGCAAACCGCCGTTCGCCGGCAAATAAATCGTCAGGCCGGGACGCTGATAGACGTGGCCGTTCAGGCCGCAATGGTTTTTCGGCGTGTCGAGCAGCAGCGCGTCAATCGCCCGGTCCGGGTCGCCGAGGCGCGCCGCCGTCATCGCCAACAGCGGATAATCCCAGCCCCACGTGTCCGGCCAGTTCCAGTGACTCCAAATCCAGTCGAACGTGTGGCGCATCGTGGCCGAATCGATTCCCGGACCGGGCACGAAACTCAACGCGCCCACGACCGACGGATGGTCCGCGTTCCATTTCGGGTTCGTGTAGCAATCCCGCGTCGTCTCGGTGAAAAGATATTTGCCGTCGGCCACGGACGGTTTCGCGAGGCCCTGCAACACGTCGTCCCACTTCTTCTCGCGCGGCAAGCCCAACCGCGTCCGCCATTGCTGCGCCGTTTCCAGGCCCCAGCGCCAGTACGTCAGCTCGAATGTTGGATTGAACGTCTTGTCCTTCGGGAAAATTTCCTGGGCGCATTGCAGCGTCGGGCCGAGAACGTACCGCTTCGTCGGCTCATCCCAGGTCGCGTAGCTCGCCATGAAATCCGCCGTGGCAAATACGATGTTGGAGAATGTCGCCAGCGTCGCGTGGTCGCGGTGCGCCCGCCAGCAAAGTTCCGCGTAAAAAATCGGATGCGGTTCCTGCCAGATAAGGAATGGCCCGACCGGCGACGGCGATTCCGCGCCGCGCGGGTCCGTCATCTTCGGCCAGCGCGCCCCGGCGAACCCCTGTTTCCGCGCCGTCGCTGTGGCGCGCGGCAGGATCGTCTGGTAGTAGCCGAGACTCTTTTCGAGCAGCGGCAGACGATTCCACAACGCGAAGTGCGCCGCGTGCCACCAGTGCATTTCGAGGTGGAACTTGCCCGACCAGGTGTTGTACGTCAGCCCGGTTTCCGCCGGCGGATAGCTCCCCGCGTTCTGAATCGCGGTGAGGTATTGGGAAAGAACAATCCGACGTTCCAGTTCAAACCAGCGCGGATCTTTGCTGCCGGACAAATCAATCGCGCCGCCGCTCTGCCAGAAGTCATTCCAATGTTTCCGCGCGTCGTTCCGCGATTGTTCGAAACTGGTCAGCCGCTGGTTGGATTTCGGCGCAAACTCGCAGACCAATTCCAATTCGTCGGATGTATTATCGGGAACAATTTCAAATTGGTGCCTGGCCGTGTTCGTGATACTGGCGCCCGGTGACCACGTCGCGTCCACGACGTAAGAGTCATTGTCCAGCCGCCGCGCAAAATGTCCGACGTTGATCTTGTTCCGCGTGAAAACGGTCTCATGCGCGTCCGGCTTGCTCCAGTCCGCCGTGGCGGTTTCTCCCGTGCCGTAGGGGAAACGGATTTGAATCCCGAGCCGTTGCGATTTCAGCAGCGGCGATTTCACGCGCACGGCAATCGCGTCAAGTTGCGGATCACACACCGTTGTGACCTCGACCGGCTGGCCGTCGAACCGGAAACGGCTCAGGATTTGGCCGTTCCACAAGTCCAGTTGTTGCTCGATGTCCGTCACATCATTCGTCTGCGCCCGCGAACCATCGGCGTGTTTCAGGACGAAACCGATTTGACCCAAATGCAGTCGGTGTGGATTGGCGCGGAGCCATTTGATTTCCGGCGTCTGCCGGTTGCCCGGCACATCGGCGTAGGGAACCTTGCGGCCATGGAGATCGGCGTATTCCGTGAATCGAAACCGGTCGATGTCCCAGCCGTTCTTGTTCGGGATCGTATGCCAGCCCCAGTCCGACAATGTGCCCAGCGGCGTGGTTGCGGCAAACGCTTCGGGAAACGTCTGCAAGCCGGTCGCGTCCACCGTGAAGGCGAATTCGCCGTTGCCGACGGACAGGGGATTGCGCGTGTCGAATTCTTTCAGGACCACGGTATGGCGGGTGACGAGCGCGTGGCGGTCAATCGGCGCGCCGGCCAGGGCGGGCGTGAGGCCGAGCAGGCAGAACCCCGCAAGCAATCGTGTGCGCATGGTGGTTCCGGCGAAAATGAATCATTACTGGCGAGAAGACAAGCCGGACCACGAGTGGATGATTCTTACCAGCGCGCCCATGTTCACACGCTTAAGTTCCTGGAATATAATTGGTTGCCTATTTTTGGATTCGTAACATATTGGACATGTATTCGCCATTATTGTGGCGGAGGTTGTAAACTGTATGAACTATCGAACCGTCTGGATGTCCGACCTGCACTTGGGCACTCGCGGCAGCAATGCGGCGGGCGTGATGGATTTTCTCAAGCACAACGAGTTCGAGCGCCTCTATCTGGTCGGCGACGTAATCGACATCTGGCGGTTGCGCAAGGAGCGGTACTGGCCGCAGTCGCACAACGACGTGATCCAGAAGATCTTGCGCAAAGCCCGCAAAGGCACCCAGGTCATCGTCATCCCCGGCAACCATGATGAATTTTGCCTCAACTTCCTCGGCGTGTACGGCAATATCGTGGTCAAAGAGCGCGATGTGTACACGACGCTGGACGGCGAGCGGCTGCTGGTGATGCACGGGCATGAGTTCGATTCCGTGACCATGCACGCCAAGTGGCTGGCCCATCTCGGCGACGTGGGTTACACGCTGCTGCTCACGGTGAACCGTCCGCTGAACATGGTGCGCAACCTGTTCGGGCTTGGCTATTGGTCGCTCAGCGCCTACGTGAAGCAGAACGTCAAGAAAGTTGTCAGCTCGATCAGCCGATTCGAGGAGGCGGTCGCTCACTACGCCGAACTCCACCACGCCGGCGGCATCGTGTGCGGCCACATCCACACACCCGCCGTCCGCCAAATCCGCGGCGTGAATTACTACAACACCGGCGACTGGGTCGAGAGCAGCACCGCCCTCGTCGAGCATCTCGACGGTCGATTGGAACTCGTCTACTGGCGCGAGCAGAGCGTGGACAGCGCGGACAACGTGATCCCGATGGCGGCCGCTCCGTCGGATCTCGCCGACAAATCTCGATTACTCGCCGCGACCCGCTGACCGCGTTTCCTGATCCGGCGCGCCGAACTCACGACACCGCTTTCACCCGTTGTTGTTCAATAGCGGGAAGCGGCTGTATACTCCCGTGGCTTCCGTTGTGCCGAAAGATGAGGATCGTGATGAAAGAGAGCAAGCCATGAAAATGTGCGTGGGCGGTCGGTGGGTTGAAACCGTCAGGAAGATGGAAGTCGTGCATCCGTACGACAATTCGGTGGTCGATACCGTGCCGCACGCCAGCCTGGCGGATGTGGATGCGGCGCTCGCGGCGGCCGTGCGCGGAGCCAGAACGATGGCCAAACTCACCGCATGGGATCGCTACCAGATTTTGAAGCAGGCCGCCGAGAAGCTCGAGGCGCGCGCGGAAGAATTTGCGCGCACGATCACCCTCGAAGAGGGGAAAGTCATCGCGGAGGGACGGTTCGAGGTGGGGCGCGCCGTGCAGGTGTTGATGCTCTCGGCGGAAGAGGCGAAGCGCATTCATGGAGAGACGGTGCCGTTGGACGCATCGCCCGGCGGCGCGGGCAAAATGGGGTTTACTTTGCGGGTGCCGTGCGGGGTGGTCGTGGCGATCAGTCCGTTCAATTTCCCGCTGAATCTGGTTGCCCACAAGGTGGCGCCGGCCATTGCGGCGGGCAACGCCATCATCATCAAGCCGGCATCCAGCACGCCGTTGTCGGCGCTGAAGCTCACGGAACTCCTCCTGGAATGCGGGATGCCGCCGGAAGCGATTTCGTGCCTGACCGGGCCGGGGGGAGAACTGGGCGATGCGCTTTGTCGCGACGGACGGGTGCGCAAAATCTCGTTCACGGGCAGCGTCCCCGTGGGGGAGCGGATCTGTCAGATGGCGGGCGTAAAGAGAGTGACGATGGAACTGGGGAACAATTCGCCGATCATCGTCATGCCGGATGCGGATTTGAACAAAGTGGCGGACGCCGTGGCGGCGACGGGCTATTCGAATGCGGGTCAGGCGTGCATCTCGACGCAGCGTGTCATCGCGCAGCGGGAGGTCTACGAGCACGTTTTGGCAGCGGCAAAGTCCAAGGTCGAAAGATTGACGACAGGTGATCCGCTGAATGAGAAAACAACCGTCGGGCCGATGATCCGCGAGGCCGAGGCGGTTCGGGTCGGGCAATGGGTTCAGGAAGCGGTGCAGGGTGGGGGACGCGTCGTCACGGGTGGCGAGCGACGCGGGGCGATCTACGTGCCGACAATCGTGGCGGACGTGAAACCCGAGATGCGCATATCCTGCGAGGAATTATTTGGGCCCGTGGTGGCGTTCACCGCGTTTCAAGATGTTGAGGAGGCGCTGTCATTGGCCAACGACAGCCGGTTCGGGCTGTCGGCCGGGGTGTTCACGGAGGGCCTCGACACCGCCATGAAGTTCGCCCGGGAGCTTCAAACCGGCAATATTCACATCAATTGGGGCCCCCAATGGCGGGCCGACCTGATGCCCTACGGAGGCCTGAAAAACAGTGGCTTTGGGAAAGAAGGACCACGGTACGCGGTCGAAGAAATGATGGACCTAAAGATGGTGGTATTTCACCTAAGCGATTGAAAGTGTTGACGTTATTTCAAAGTTTGTGTTACAAGCTTGTGAAGCGTGGAGAGGCCGTTGCGGGCAACGCACAGTAACACGACTACTTTATGCGAACGATGGCACAGCCAGGGACGGGAGGCGCGTCAGGCGTGGACACGCAGCTACAGAATCAAAGCTTGAGAGTCGAACGAAAGCATTTCACGTTCGACTTGAGAGAAAATCCGCGGGGCCGGTTCTTGAGAATCATTGAGGAAGTTAATGGTCGTCGAGACGCCATCATTATCCCCCTGACGGGACTTGAAGAATTTCGCGATCAACTGAACGAAGTTATCAAGTTCAGCAAGACTCTCACTCCGAAACCGTAGCCTTCGGGTGTGGCGCCGCCGGGTTGAACGAAAAATCGGGGCCGTTGCGCTCCGCGCAGTTTCGCGCCGTTACTTTTGCCCCGCTGTGGTGATTTGGCCGATAGCCGTCTGGGCCTGCTCTCTCACCGTCGGATCCGCGTCTCCCAGCAACACCGAAAGCGCATTCGTGCCCTCCATCAGCCCACATTCGCCGAGTGACCGGGCGACCAGGCGACGGATTTCGGGATCTTTGTTTTGGACGGCGTCGACCAATGGTTTCAACGCCGCGGGATCGTGGGTTCTGGCCAGTGCGACGGCGATGTAAAATTGCTGCCCCGGAGCGGCCAATTCAAGGGCGCGCCGGAGCAAGGGCCGGGCGGGTTCGGTCGCCAGTTCGTAGAGCGCCCGGGCCACGCTGTACCGCACGTTGCCGTCCGGATCCCCCAGCAGTTGAACCAGCCATCCAACCGCGCGCACGTCACCGAGTTTGCCGATGGCCGTGGCAGCCTCGGCGCGCACGAACCAGTTATCGTCGGCGAGCAGCCGAAACAACGGTTTGAGCGCCGCGGGGTTCCCCAGTCGGCCCAGGGCACGCGCGCAGTAGCCCCGCACCCAAAAGTCGGAATCATCCAAAGCGCGGACGAGTTCGTGGAAATCGTTTGCGGTGGGGTGATCGGAGATGAGCTTGGCCGCGCCCTCCCGAACGACCCGGTCGTGGTGGCGCAGGATCTCGGGGACGATGGATCGGCCGGCGGGGATTTGTTGCATGGCGAGCACTGCCTGATCGAGTTGTGCCTCACGGAGCAGAACCACGACACGCATCCGCAATAGCGGCGCGGAATCGGGATGTTGATGGAGATAGTACTCGACCGTGTCCCGGGCGGCTTGGACACGCCCTTCGTCCAGAAAAGCATTCGCTTTGCCGAGGGCGGCGCGTTCGGGACTCTTCGCGCAGCCGGCGAGCAGGACGATCAGGATCAACGTAGCGAGACGTGGCATCATGAATGACCGATACGCTCCGGGCCGTCCAAGCCTGTGTCAGTTCCCGAAGTCGATACTGGCTGCATCTTTGTCGCGACTCGCACCCTGGTCAAGAGTGAACTGCGCGGTAACCGCAGGCTTCGGGGTTGACACCCCTTCTCATGGCCCGTAGACTGGTAGGAACTATGCTGGGGTCGACATTGAGCGAAGCCACACCATCCCTCACACCGCTTTCCGAGCGAAGCCTTTCGGATTTATTGGAACCCGTTGCGGCCGAACTGCCTCGGGTAGAGATGGCCTTGGCCAGCCAAGTGGGCAGTTTTGACCCGCGACTAGGGGATTACGTCCAATATATCTTGGGCGGCACCGGAAAGCGCCTTCGCCCAAGCCTCGCTCTGTTGGCAGGCGGTGCGACTGGCGGTATTCGGGAAGAACACATTACACTGGCCGTTATTGTTGAACTTATCCACGTCGCTACCTTGGTCCATGACGACGTATTGGACGAGGCTGAGCTTAGGCATCGGATGCAAACGTCTAACTATCTATGGGGCAATGAGATAAGTGTTTTATTGGGGGATTGTTTGTTTGCTCACGCTTTGCGGCTGGCGGCCGGGTACCCGACGACAGATGTTTGCCGCAGGGTCAGTGAGGCCACAAATACCGTATGTTCCGGGGAAATTGTCCAAACACAACGCCGATTTGATCTCGATCTGACGCTCGATCAATACCTGGACATCATCAATATGAAGACGGGGGCGTTATTTGCCGTCAGTTGTGAGCTGGGAGCCGTTTTGAACGGTGCGCCTCCTGCTGTTGTCAAATCCATGTATGAATACGGGGCGAATTTGGGCATTGCGTACCAGATCTATGATGACTGCCTGGACATTTTCGGCCAGGAACGACAGGCCGGAAAATCTTTGGGGACAGACATGAAGAAGGGAAAGCTGACGCTACCGTTTCTGTTACTGCTTCAACACGTCGGGTCGGACAGTCGTCAGGAGCTCGGGGCGATGATTCTCCGAAATGACAAACGGGAGCAACAACGGCTGCTGCGGCTGGTCCTCGGCAATGGCGTTGTGGGCGAGTCATTGGCCACGATCGACAACTATATCGGGCGCGCTCGGGCCAATCTATCCGCATTGCCAGCGAGCAGCTACGGGAGCACACTCGGATCGTTGACAGAATATCTCTCCGGCCAAAGCCGGTCGCTTCTTCGGGAAGCGGTTGCGGCATAACCCGCGGGACCCCGGGGAATCGGATCGAATCGTCATGAAACTGAAGGAAACAATCAAACTCGGTGGCGAGTTGCTGCGTCGGACGAGTTCGTCTGCCGCGGTGGCCGCGCCGGCAACCGAGCGCGAGATTGACCTGCAGCACGAGGAGGACGAAGCGCTGGTTCGTCGCACCCAGAACGGCGACAGCTCGGCGTTTGATGTCTTGGTTGGCCGTTACAAGGAACGCCTGTACGCGACGGTTTACCACATGACGTCAAACCACGAAGACGCCAACGATCTGGTTCAGGACACCTTCATCAAGGCGTACAAGAGCCTGCGCAGTTTTCGTGGCCAGTCGAGCTTTTACACGTGGGTCTATCGGATCGCCGTCAATCGCACGATCAACTTCATCAAGCGCCGCAAGAACCGCAACCAGTACAGCCTTGACGATATGGAGAGTTCGATCCAGACGGACCCGGACCTCGTGGAGTTGATGTCGCATGTCACGCCGCGCCGCGAGGTGGCACTGACGGAGCTCCAGCAGAAATTGAACGAAGCCCTCCAGCACCTGTCAGAACCGCACCGAGCGGTTGTGGCCATGCACGACATACAGGGAATGACACACGCCGACATCGCCCGGGTCATGAAATGCTCGGAAGGCACCGTCCGCTCCCGGCTGTTTTACGCGCGACAGCAACTACAGGGGTTGCTCAGCGATTATTTGTGAGAACCGCCATGGACTGCAAGAAAGCACAATCATTGTTCGACGATCTCTCGCAGAACCGGCTCGATTCTGAGACCGCCCTGCACGTGCGCCAACACCTGGCCGATTGCACAGACTGCCGTGTGCTGGAACAGCGCGCCGCCCGTCTGCAGCGGCTCCTGGCGCTCAAGCGTTACGAGCAGCCGTCGCCGGAGTATCTGGACAATTTCCTCTCGGAATTTCATGGCCGATTAATGGCAGAGACGCAGCAAGCCGCGTGGTGGGAGCGCGCGTTGCGGGGTATCGACAGTCTTCTGGTGGTCGGGACGATGCGCGTGTGGCGGTACGGTGTCGCCAGCGCCATGGGCGTGGCCGTCGTCATGAGCGTGATGTGGATGAGCGTGCGTCAGATGAACGCCCCAGACGGCGCCCTCGATCAGACCGCCGCGGCCAATCCGTCGTTGGTGCTCGCCGATTCGCAGGCCACGCCAGCCCCGTCACATTCCGTTACCGACTCCATCGTCGCCCCCGTTCCCGCCTCGCTGCAAGCCGTACCCGGTGATGACCAGCTCGCGTCGGCTGGCAGTGTGGACTCGGCCCAGGCTCTCGTGCGGGCGGATTACACCGCGCCGCGCTACGTACTGGACCGCATCGAGGTCACGCCGGCCAGTTATGAAGTTCCCAGTTACCATTTCTAGGCCGCGCGTCGGTTGGTGCGCCGCGTTTCTTGTCGCCGTCGCCACGTCAAATGTCCTGGGGGAAAGTTTGCTGGAGACCATGGACCAGGAGGTTTCCTCCATCTACGAGAAATCCAAGGACGCCGTCGTCAAGATCCATGCATTACGCCAGCTTCAAATCGGCGATTGGGTGCTGCTGCCCTCATACCGGATCGCCACCGGCTTCTTCGTCGACAAGGAGGGTCGCATCCTCACCACGGCCACGGCGGTGGACGACGTGGATACCTGTTGGATCGATTGGCGCGGCCAGAGAATCAATGCGGTCATTGTTGGTCGGGATCCCCAAACCAATCTCGCGGTATTGAAGATCAGTCCCGAAAACGGGACGCCGACGCCCTTCCTGCCTCAGGGCGATTCCGACACGTTGCGCGTAGGCTCGATGGTGATCGCCATTGGCTTTCCCTATGATTTGCCGAGCGCGCCCGTCGTCGGGTTTGTCAGCGGGCTGGACATTCAAAGCAACGGGCGTGTATTTCCGACCACCCATATTCGCGCGGGATGCCGGCTTAGTCCTGGACAAGGGGGCGGCCCGCTGTTGAACGTGCATGGGGAAGTGATCGGCATCGCGGTCGCGGTGCACGCGGACGGCCAATGCTGCGCGCTGCCGATCAACGCCGCCCGCAAGATCAGCGCGGACATTCTGGAATTTGGCCAGGCGCAGCACGCATGGGTTGGTCTGGGCGTGTCCGAACGTTCCCCCGCCGTCGAGTCCAACCTGCGTCAGGTCTTCGTTCAGCAGGTTTACTCGAACACGCCCGCAGCCGCCGCAGGGTTCTGCGCCGGTGATATTCTGGTGAGCATTACAAGTAACGAAGTCCGCCGTTCCGCGGATGTCCTCAACACGATGTTCTTCCATCGCGTCGGTGATAAAGTGGAGTTCACGGTGCGGCGGAATGGACTGGAGCAAAAGATCGTGCTGACCGTTGGCAGCCGTCCCGAGCAGGAAGCATTCGGCTCCGTGTCGATTCCGCACCTTGTTCCCCCGGGACCATCCGTGCCGCGATCAGCGGCGGTTCCCGTATCACAAGCGCGGTAAGCACAGACAGGCCAACCCTTTTCCCGCCAAACAAAACAAAGGGCGCGAAACATTGCTCCGCGCCCCTCGTACAAGATCGGGAATTCAGACGCCTTACTTCTTGCCGACCCTCGCCCGGACATTATCCAATTGACCGGCCGAACCGAGAGCCTGGTTCTTGTGCGCGATCATCTTGGCGTACTCCTCGATATAAACCTTGCCGGGATCGCGCAGGTCGAATTTCTCGGGATGGTCGCGGAAAAATTCGCGGTGCACGCGGGTCCAGACCAGCCGTCCATCCGTGTCGATATTGACCTTGCAGACGCCCATCTTCGCGGCGGGCAGGAAATCCTCTTCGGGGACGCCGCTGGTATTCGGCATGTTGCCGCCCGCCTTGTTGATGCGATCGACTTCATCCTTCGGCACGCTGGAGCTGCCATGCATGACCATCGGATAGCCCGGGAGCAGCTTCTGAATCGCCTCAATGACTTCAAAGTGCAATCCCATCTTCTTGCCCGGCTCGGCCTTGAACTTGTAGGCGCCGTGACTCGTGCCGATCGCGACGGCCAGCGAATCGCATTTCGTCAGCGCGACGAATTTTTTCGCCTCGTCGGGTTCGGTCAGGCACACGTGGCCGGAAATGTCTTCTTCGACGCCGCCGAGCATCCCGAGTTCCGCTTCGACAGACACATTGCGCGCGTGGGCGCGCTCGACGACGCGTCGGGTGATCTCGGCGTTCTTCTCGAACGGTTCGTGGCTGGCATCGATCATCACGGAACTGTAGAAACCCGAATCGATGCAGTCGTAACAGGTCTGTTCGTCACCGTGATCCAGATGGACGGCGAACACCGCCTCGGGGAAGACCTGTTCGGACGTGCGAATCATCGCTTCGAGGTAGCGTTTGTCGGTGTACTTGCGCGCGCCCTTGCTAAGCTGGATGATGAACGGCGCTTTGCTCTGGACGTTGCCTTTGAACAGGCCGACCGTCTGCTCCAAGTTGTTGATGTTATACGCGCCGACGGCGTACTTGCCGTAGGCGACCTTGAACAGTTGTGCGGTGGTGACGATCATCTCGAATTCTCCTCCATTAACTACGGGGTGCAGCCAAACATTATGGCTCGACACTAGCGGAGGCGTTCCGTTGCGTCAAACTCGATTTAAGATGGCCGGGAGGGCGAGCCTCCCGGCGAGCCGTGACTTGTTGGTACAACGAAGCGGCTCGGCAGGAGCCTCGACCTCCATGATCACGGGGTGCCATTCTGAGCGTAGCGAAGAATCCCTCCCTGTTGTGCGCCGGTCTCCCGACCGCGCACGTCCCGCGACCGAAGGTCTCCAGCAGCTTTGGGAGACCTCGCGGCCATACGAACGGCGGGGCAGGAGACCCGTGCACGGCCATACGTTCCGTCCTGCCAGCCCTGAATTCGCCAATGGCTTCGGCCGCTAATTGCGCGAGTTGGCCTTGAGATGAGGCGAATTGCTCGTCCCATTTGCGCTCGGAAGACAGCTCCTCCATCAGAAACGCAGCCAGCGCGTCCTGCTCGCTTTCAGACAGCTTAGCCGCCTTCGCAAACGCCATTTCCAAGGACTTGGTCACGTGCCGACATTAGCTGGATGCAGGTGACTCTGCAAGATCAGGTTCGCGCACGCTTCGCGCTACGGCCCAACACCGAGGGCGTTCGAGTAATCTAAAATGGGAGGCTTGGGGAAGTAATCTACGTTCTAGTCGCCATCGTCGTCTTGGCGGACAAATAACTGCTGAATGTCATCCTCGAGTTGACGGCAGGTTGACTTGCCCCAAAAGTAGCGGTCTTTATCTCTCAGATTCTGTATGTCTCGAACTACGTTTGCGTTCCGAACAGCCTGTATCATATTCTGATATTTTGTCCACTGTTCCTCAAAGTCATTCACGTCTGCCAAGGAGCGAAATTCGGGGAATTCTTCACTGATGCGAAAGTCGAACACGGTAAAGTAATCTGGCCACAAGACGGTTAGAATCGCTGAGGCAATCGGCAAACGAAATCCCCATCCCTTTATCAGAATCCGCATTCTCTCTTTGTGATCGCAAGCCTGATACAACTCGGTCGTCAACCTTCGGACAATGCCATTCAAACCCTCTGCATCTTCTTGCCTCTTCAAGAGCCGCAAGGCCACCCGTGACTTCGCTCTGTTTGCCTTCCAAATAATTATCGAAAAGAAATCGTGAGCGTTCATCGAGTGGTTTTGGTGAAACCGAGGGCCGACGTCCCCGAAAAGGTACTCTTCGAGCCAATAATACCTTAGGTAGTCCGGCATTCGACTCCTAATACGGCAGCGGGAAACGCGCGGTCAGGGCGCGCACTTTGTCCTTCACGTTTGCCTGTAAGGCGGCGTCATCGGGTTTTTCGAGGACCTCGGTAATGAGCGCGGCGATCCGGTCCATCTCGGCTTCTTTCATCCCGCGGGTGGTAACGGCGGGCGACCCGAGCCGGATGCCGCTGGTGACGAGCGGTTTTTCGGGATCGTAGGGAATGAGGTTCTTGTTGACCGTGATGCCCGCCTTGTCGAGGGATTCCTGGGCGATCTTGCCGGTGAGCTTCTTCGGGCGAAGATCAACGAGCATGAGATGATTGTCCGTGCCGCCGCTGACGATGCGGAACCCGCGCGACGCGAGCGCTACGGCAAGTGCCTTGGCGTTCTTCACGATCTGCTGCTGGTAATCCTTGAAATCTGGCTTCATCGCTTCGAGGAAACAGACGGCTTTGGCGGCGATGATGTGCATCAGCGGGCCGCCTTGAATGCCCGGCAGCACCCAACTGTCGATGTCCTTCGCGTATTTCGCCTTGCACAAGATCAAGCCCGCCCGCGGACCGCGCAACGTCTTGTGCGTCGTGGTGGTTACGAAGTCGGCATACGGCACCGGGCTGGGATGAATGCCGGCGGCCACCAAACCCGCGATGTGGGCCATATCGACAAACAACAGCGCGTTCACGCTGTCCGCGATCTGGCGCATCCGCTGGAAATCAATGACGCGGGGATAGGCGCTCGCTCCGGCGGTGATCATCTTCGGCCGGCAATCCAACGCCAGTTTCGCCAGTTGATCGTAATCGATCACCTCAGTATCCGGACGCACGCCATAATGGACGACCTTGTAGAAGCGGCCGGAAAAATTGCGCGGCGAGCCATGTGTGAGATGGCCTCCATGGGCCAATTCCATCGTCAGGATCGTGTCCCCATGCTGGATCGCGCTGAAATACACCGCCATGTTGGCCTGCGAACCGGAGTGCGGCTGGACATTCACATGCTCGGCGCCGAACAACTGTTTCGCGCGGTCGATGGCCAGTCGCTCGACGATGTCCACGTATTCGCAGCCGCCGTAATAGCGTTTGCCGGGGTAACCTTCGGCGTATTTGTTGGTCAGCACCGTGCCCGCGGCTTCGAGGATGGCCGGCGAGACGAAATTCTCGCTGGCAATCAGCTCGATGTTCTCCTGCTGGCGCTGCTTCTCGCGCTGGACCGCGTCGAAAACCTCGGGATCGGCCACCGCGAGCGCCGATGTCTTCTTCGCGGGCGAGCCGGGACTATTGATCGTCGGCGGATGGTCCATTTCACCGACGCGGCGGGCATGGCGTCCGCCGTCAAAACCTGTATGCAGCCAGATATCGAGGAGTTCCTTCGCCTGCTCGGCATTGGTGTCGATGCCGGACAGGACGAGAACGTTGGCGTCGTTGTGCTCGCGACTGATGCGAGCCCAATGGTCCGTGCTGACCATGGCGGCGCGAACGCCGGGAAACCGATTGGCAGCGATGCTCATGCCGATGCCGCTTTTGCAGATCAGCACCCCGCGGTCAAAGCTCCCGGCGAGCAACTCGCGCGCGACAACGAACGCGTACTCGGGGTAGTCCACCGGGTCGGTCGTGTGCGTCCCGAAATCCGCATACGGATAGCCGTGTTGCGCCAGCCAGTCCTTCAATGCCGCCTTGATCTCGACGCCGCCATGATCGCCCGCCAACGCAATGCGCAGGGGACGGGCATTCTCGTTGGTGACGGGCGCCGCGGCCTCCGCGGTCGTCTTGCGCGTGGCGGCCGTGGTCTGGTCGATAAACACAATCAGGCTCGGCAGGGCGTCGCGGATTTGGTCGCGCGTGCGGCGGTAGATTTCGATGGACTGGCCGATCGGGTCGGCAATGTCCTTGTTCTCGTCCGCGCGCGCGCCTTCGAACTCGCGCGCGAGAAACGTCTTTTCCGACGCGGACGGGAACAACGTCTGAAGCGCGTCCTGATGCTGGCGGGTCATCACGAAAATGAAATCGGCCTGGTTCACGAGGTCGCTGTTCAACGATTGGCTGAGGTGCGACGAGATGTCGACGCCCAGTTCGGCGACAACCTCGGCGGCGACATCGGTCACGCGCAAGCCGTCCAGCGCGCCGAGGCCCGCGGAGGCGATCTGGATATCATCGCGACCCCGGAGCATGTGGCGGAGCAGGCCCTCCGCCATCGGGCTGCGGCAAACGTTGCCAGTGCATATGAAGAGAATTTTCTTCATCGAATCCTTACTGTATACCGATCGCGGGCCGAACGCGTCGTCCGCCGCGCTTTATTGCCAGGACAAGAGCACCCGGATGCCCTTTAAAATGTCCACCGCGCGCTGCAGCACCACATCACGCACGTTTTGGATTTCGCCTTCCTCATCGTGCTCCGAGTCGGACGACGGCTCGTCCCCATCAACCGACTGTCCATGAGACGGCTTGACCAACTGTGGCTCGTCCCCATCGATCGACTGTCCATGAAACGCCTTGACCAACTGCGCCTCGGTCAAATCCTTCTTCTTTACCCTTGGTTGCAGGCTGACGGTCAGCGTCTCGTTGGTCGCCGGGGCGAACACGACGTCATGTTCGGTCTGCGTGTCAATCTTCACGGTCACGTCCGGCATGATCCCATTGGGAAACAGATCAACGGACTGACCTCCCGCAGTGAACGGCGGCACCACGATTTTCGCCGTCGCCAACCGTAGCGTGCGGCCATCCGCCAGTTTCACGTCCTGCCAGGCCGCCGCGGAGCCCGCGGTTTCCGAGCCGACGACGATGCCGCGATCTTGCGCACGCAATGCGCCGGCCAATGCTTCGGCGCTGCCCCGCGTCTGCGCGTTCACCAGCAGCATCAGCGGCGCGGTCGTCAGGTCGGCTCCCGCGGAAGCGCCGGATTTGGCCGCCGAACTCGCGCGAAAGACCTGGACGCCCTTTTCCGAACTCTTCAGTGTGAACAGTTCCTGCCCGTCGGCCAGAAATCGGCCCGCAACCTCCGCGGCCGCGGCAAAATTCGTCCCGTCGGCGTACCGCAGGTCGAGTACATAGGCCGTGACTTTTGCCTCGGCGAATCGTTTCAATTGCGTGTCGAGCGCCGCCGGAATCTCGTCCGTCACATCGCTCAGGCGGATGTAGCCGATGTTGGGATCGATGACCTCGGCGCGGGCGAGACCCGTCGTCAGCCGCGGTTCAGTGGCGACGCTCCTCACTTCGTTCGTCGACGGCGGTTGGGGCGTGATGATGACCACTCCGTGACCCAACGCGTCGATGAGGCCGTCCACCGTGGCTTCGTTGAGCAATTTGTCATTGAGCTTGTCGCGGTCGACATAGTTCGACTTGAGGACGCTGATGACCTCGGTCGTCTCCCGCAACGACGAGTCGGCGATGGCCGCGCGGCAAAACAATGCCCCGCCGGCAACCACCAGCAAAATGACTGCGCTGATTCTCATGGCCAATATTCTCATCATTCCTCGTTCCCCAAAGACCTTCGATTCACCAACCCGCGGCAACATCGTCACTTCCGCGCCGCACGGGCGGCAATATCGCGGCGAAAATGGGCGCCGTCAAAGCGAATTTGTTCGACGGCTTCGTACGCCCGGCGGGCGGCGTTTTCGATGGTGTCGCCCAGCCCTGTCACGCCCAGAACCCGTCCACCGTCCGTGACGGTCCGGCCATCGTCATCCTGTCGTGTGCCCGCATGAAACACGCAGACATTATCCGAGTTGGCTGCCTGTTTCAACCCCGCAATCGGCTGGCCCCGTTTATACTGCCCCGGATACCCGCCCGCCGCCATTACAACGCAGACGGCGGCGTCCGTCTTCCAAACCAGTTTCAAGCGGTCCAGGGAGCCGTCGATCGTCGCGTCCATCGCATCCACCAAATCGGATTCCAACCGTGGCAGCACGACCTGGGTTTCCGGATCGCCGAAACGGCAATTGAACTCGAGCACCTGCGGGCCGCGCTCGGTGATCATCAAGCCGGCGTACAGCACACCCCGGTATTCGATGCCCTCCGCCCGCAATCCCGCCAGCGTCCGCTGAAAGATGTCCGCCACCGGCGCGTCGAGTTTCTTGTCCAACACCGGCGTGGGCGAATAGGCGCCCATCCCGCCCGTGTTCGGGCCGCGGTCGCCGTCGAGCGCCCGTTTGTGGTCCTGCGCGGAAGCCAGCGTCTGAAATGATTTGCTGTCAACGAGCGCCATGACGGAAAGTTCTTCGCCTCGCAAACATTCCTCGATGACGATTTGCGCGCCGGCCGAGCCAAAGACCTTTTTCTCCATAATTTCCCCGACAGCCCGCTCGGCTTCTTCGACAGACGACGCGACGATCACCCCTTTGCCCGCCGCGAGGCCGTCGGCTTTCACCACGATCGGCGCGCCAACCTTGCGGAGATGGGCGCGAGCGGCGTCGGCACTGTCGAAAACCGCCGCGGTTGCGGTCGGGACATTGTATTTCAGGAGAATCTGTTTCGTGAAAACCTTGCTGCCTTCGAGTTGGGCGGCGCGCTGGTTCGGGCCGAAAATGCGAAGGTGGCACGTTTGAAAAATGTCCACGATGCCGGCGCACAACGGAGCTTCGGGGCCGACGATGGTGAGATCGATCTTTTCCCCAGCAGCAAATGCAGCCAACGATGCAATCTCGGTAGCGGCAATCGGCACGCACTCGGCCAGATCGGCAATACCGGCATTGCCGGGCGCGCAGAAAAGTTTCGTGACCCGCCGGCTTTGGGCGATTTTCCAGACGAGCGCGTGCTCGCGTCCGCCGTTTCCAATGACCAGGATTTTCATGGCGACAACGGTCGCCACTGTAGGGGAAAGTTTCCGCGAGGGTCAATCCCGGAAACCCTGGTCCGTCGTATACGAAGTCAATAAAACTGCGATGCGCTATCGTGTGGCGGTCTCGGACAGGTGCGCGCCGGTGTCGTCGTCACCGTCCAGCAGCATTTTGGATCGCGTGGGCTTGAACACCCCGGACAGCGAGCTCTGCTGGACGTCGGTTCCGAAAGTCCGGTCGATGGACGCGTTCACCTTGTTTTCCGCCGAGACAATGATCGTGCCGGAGAGCGTGAACGATGTCGTGTCGCTCAATCCCTGCCCGGTGATATCGAAGACGGCCGGGTAGTTGGAGGAAGCGGTCGCGGTAAATTCCTCGTGGAGAGTTTTCCCCTTTCGTTTAATCACGGCGTTCCACGAACCGCTCAAGGGAGGAAACCCCAAGGGTTGCTCGCCCTTGCATCGATATCCGCGGCTGCTACTGCTGGTGGCTTTACCCCGGAACCGGCCGGGGGACAGCATGTGAGCCGTGAGGCTAAACGCCGCCATGCCCACGCCGTTTGTCGTCTGGACGTAGCCGGCGAGCACGTCGCCTTTGTCGTCGAAATGCCAGGTGCCGGCCAAGGTGATAAACCCGGATTGTTTTCGGGCAATGCCATAGCCGGTGACGGTAAAGTTGTTGGAAAAAGTCATCATCAGAATGCCCTTTTCAGAGCCCAAGATGTCGACCTGCCACGTGCCGATTGGCGAGGTGGTTTGGCCGCGCGAGAGCACGGGCTGACTGACGCACGCACCCAGAAAAAGGGCGCAGATCAAGAACGACCGCTTCATTTCCTCCTCCTTTTCGTTACAAACGTCCCCAACGCGAACTTTTAAAGCATTTTCCCCCGTAGGGCAAAGAAAAAAGTTGTCGAAACAGAGGCGAGTGAGGCCGGACATTTTTGCACGAAAATCGCGCGCAGTTGCCACAAGGCATCGGCGAGCGCTCAACCCGGTGGCATCGTGTCCGTTTACCGTTGATCGGGTTCCAACAGCGCCGCGGCGATCACCAGTGCCTTCCCGTAGACCGGGTCCCGGGCGGGACTGTCGAGTTCCTGTGACAACAGGGATGCGTCGTCCGCGGGCCAGAACGCGCGCTTCCGCGGCAGACCGCACGCGTTGGGCATATCGACGGTCGCGCTGGCGGTGCTTTCACCGTGGTTTTTCCGGATCGAGAATGTCGCGTCGTCCGTCTGGATCGCGACGGATATTATCCCCACCGCCGTCGCATCACCGTCGTCGAGCTCGGACAGATGGATTCGGGCCCTGGCTTCCGGCAACGGCCATCGGAGTTGGGCCGCGAACCAGCAGCCGTACAGCAACGCGCGCACGCCGGCGCCCGGCCCGCACCCATGCACAATGTCGACAGCGCGGATTTGCGACAATTCGGAGCAGCAGTGCGGCTCGTCAAAACACTCAGCGGCGAGTTGGCGCCACAACCCCAGCCGCGTCCAGCTCAGGTCGGTAAAACTGCAGCGCGGTTGCTCGGTAAGAGCCCGCGCGAGACCAGCCAGTTGCGATTGCGGATTCGGCCAGGCCGAGGTGTCATAGATCATCCGGTCGGCCACGGCGACGAGGCGGCGAAACAGATCGATTCGTGTCAGGAAGTTGCCCTGCCACCACACAATCGTCGGGAGATCCGATTCCAGCAACGGCAGCACCGCCGAACCGAGGTGCGCGACGCTCGGGCCGCTCGCATGAATGGCGATCTGCTCGCAACACACCTGTTTCTGCCCGGTACCGGCGAGGTGGCAATGGGCGGAGATCGAGGCGGACAATTCGGATGCCGAGGTGCTCGACGCCGCAGAAAGCACGATCGCCCGGCAGGGGTGATGACTCGTAAGCGTGCTGATCACCTCGCTGGCGTGCGCGGCCTCCGCGTCGGTTTCCGACAGCACAATGAAGTTGAACAGGCAGGCCCGTGTGATCTGGCGTCGACTCGGGTCCTTCTCCGATTCGGCGGCGAGTTGCCAGAGTTCGTGAAGCTGGCGCTCGATCTGCGCCACGTCCACGGCCGTTTCGACGCCCGCGGTGAAGGTTTCGAGTTGGTCGCTCGCAGGCATGGTCTACGGGCGCCTCCATTCCCGGCCGTCGCGCTCGATGAATTCATCGGCCTCCGGCGGGCCCCACGTGCCGGACTCGTACGGGAACGGCGCGGGCGACGCGTCCCAGCCGGCAATGATCGCGTCGATGATCTTCCAGGAACGTTCCACCTCGTCCCGCCGGGTGAACAGCGTCGAGTCGCCGATAATGGCGTCGTGCAACAGTCGTTCGTAGGCTTCCGGCGAGCGCGCGCCGAAGCTGCCGCCATAGCGGAAATCCATCTTCACGGGCTGCAAATTGATCACGTTACCGGGCACCTTGGCGTTCATGCGGATCGCAACGCCTTCGTCGGGTTGGATGCGGAGCACAAGCACATTCGGCTGCAACGGCTCCGGCGATTCGGCGGCGAAGAGTACGGCGGGTGGCGCTTTGAACTGGATGGCGATCTCGGCGACGCCTTTCGGGAGGCGTTTGCCGTGCCGGAGATAGAAGGGCACCCCCGCCCAGCGCCAGTTATCGACGAATAACTTCAAGGCGACAAATGTCTCCGTGCGCGAGCCGGGAGCGACGTTCTTTTCCTCCTGATAACCGGGCACGGGTTTCCCAGCCATCGAGCCGCTCGCGTACTGGCCGCGGACGGTGAACTGCTGGACCTGGTCGGGCGTGATGGGGCGGATCGCGCGGAGGACCTTCACTTTCTCATCGCGGATGACCTCGGCTTCGAGCGCCGTGGGCGGTTCCGCGGCCACGAGCGAGAGCAACTGCATCATGTGGTTCTGCACCATGTCGCGGATGGCGCCCGACTGGTCGTAGTAGCCGCCGCGGCCTTCGACCCCGAGCGATTCCGCCACCGTGATTTGTACGTGGTCGACGTATTTCTGGTTCCAGATCGGCTCGAAAATCTCGTTGGCAAACCGTAGGGCCAGGATGTTCTGGACGGTCTCCTTGCCGAGATAATGGTCGATGCGGAAGATGCGCTGTTCGTCGAAGACACCGGCCAACGCCTGGTTCAATTCCTCTGCGGTCGGCAGGCTCCGGCCGAAGGGTTTTTCCACGACGATCCGTTGCCGGGCACCGGGACCCGATTGGACGAGGCCGTTCGCACCCAATTGCTCGATGATCCCGATGAACTCCGTCGGGGCCGTGGCCAGATAGAACAGACGATTACCAGCCGTCCCGCGCTCGGCATCGAGTTTCTTGAGGAATCCGTCGAGTGACTTGTACCCCTGGGCGTCGCCAAATTCGGATTGATGGTAGAAAATCGCCTGGGCAAGCGAGTCCCACACGGCGGGATTTACCGGCTGGAAGCGCGAGAACTCGGCAACGGAGTCGCGCAACTCGGCGCGGAATTGATCGTGCGTTTTCGGGCGGCGCGCGAAGCCGACGATGGCAAATGACTGCGGGAGCTGGCCTTCGTGCGCGAGGTTGTAAAGCGCCGGGACGAGCTTGCGGTGGGTGAGGTCGCCGGTCGCCCCGAAGATGACCAACAAGCACGGCTCCGGCGCCTGCCGCGTGCTGATGCCTTCGCGAAGCGGATTCGCAGTCAGTGTGGTCTGCATTGCCATTGCCCGAACCGAAATTACCACACCTACGATGCCGGGCGGAAGAGAGCAGTTTCTCGCCGTGATTGGTTTGGCGGCGGCGGGGGACCACTTGGACGAAGCTGAATCACCTCGTGCTTTGTGTGGACATTGTCAACCGCCGCGCGAGGCAAGCCGTGACGCGCGTCACTGTGGCTGACGAGGCGGCGAATTTGTGGATGGCGCTGCGTCCTGATTGGGCGGCACCGGCGGGGAGCCGGACAGGCGTTGATTGATCGAATTTGGAGGAGTTGCTGTCGGTGCGGGTTGGCCAAGGAGGTCGCGGCGGCTGCTGTAATAAGGAGCGGGCGCGGCGGTGTTGCAGCCGCTCGCGGCGAGGCCAAGGACCACGGCAAGGAGAATTGCCAGCCCGGATCGATTCATGTGCCCGCCAGTATAACACGGCGGGGTTGCCGGAGCCAAGTTCCGTTACAAGTAGCCGGTTGTCGTGAACTTCTAAACGCGCACAGCTCAGACCGTATCCACAGCCTCATGAACGCGCTGGATGAAGTCCTGAAAATGAAACGGTTTCTGGATGTACCCGAAGAGCCCCTCTTGAAACAGCCGTTGCGCGGTGTTGTCATCGCAGCCGGTGAGTAGAATGGTGCGCACGTCCGGGTTCTGGCGCTTCAAACATTCGAAGACGAGGTCGCCTGTCATCTCCGGCATCAGGAAGTCGAGTAAGACCAGTCGGATGTCTCGCCAGTTCTTCTCGTAGAAATCGATCCCCTCTTTGGCGCTGGAAGCGGTGTAGACCTGAAACCCGTCGGGCTCCAAGCAGCCTCGGACGAGCTCCAAAAGCTGGGGTTCGTCGTCGATGGCCAGGACGGCGGGGCCTGTTGCGGTATCGGGCGCATCCATAAACACGGAGAAGTGAAGCAAGGGTTATTCCAGCTGTGACAGCAGGGAACGGCGCGAAGGGGACGGAAGTGTCGGAGTTCACGACCGAAGCTGTTGTGGCAGAACAAACTGCGTGGCACACGAGGTGCTTAATTCGAGGCGAAGACATTCGATGTAACGGTGACGAATAGCAGAAAGGCAGTTCATGGAACCGAGCCAGCCAGCCAGAAGCCGGGCAGATCTTGCCGATGTCCGAATCCTGATTATTGATGACGACAACGTCAACGCGATGTTGGCCAGGAGCGTCTTGGAACAGTTGGGTTGCATCATCCAAATCTCATCCAATCCGGTAAAAGCGCTGGAGAAGTACGCGCGCGACAAGGACACGATCGATCTGGTACTGGTGGATTATTTCATGCCCACCCTCGACGGAGGCGCGACGGTCGATCACCTGCGAAAAATCAATCCACAGATCAAGGTGCTCCTCTTTTCGGGCGCGGACGAGATGCGGCTGCGGCAGATCATCCGCCAGCATTCCATCGAGGGGTACCTTCACAAACCCTTGCGGAAAGAAGAAGCGCGGCAGGCCATTCGCGAGATTTTCCCGGCACGATCCGAGCCGGTAGCCAGCGCCTGACCGGTCCGGCAAACCCCGGATCAATCCTACTTGCCCGTCTGACCGTGCGTCCCGCCGAGCGCCTTGACGGCGGCGTTGTAATTGGTTACGAGATCGTTGTACTTGCGAATGCTGGCGTTCAGGTCGGCGGCGAGTTCTTCAATTCGGGCATTGGCTTCCTTCATGCGTTCATCGCGTAGCGCCACGGCATTCGCCCAATTCGTGATCGCGCCCTTGATCTGGTCCCGCTCCAAGGTCAGTTGCTCGTTGGCGGCTTCGGCCGTTTCCAGTTTCTGTTCGACTTGAGAGCGGAGGGCCCGCTCGGCGGCCAGCGACGTTTTGAGTTGATCGAGGTCCTCGCGCAATCCCTTCAACTGGCTGGCTTGCTCGTCGAGTTTTGCGGACTGTTCCAGTCGCACCTGATCGAGGCGCTTGATTTCGAGATTCAGCCGCCGGTCATGCAGCCATTGGGTGACGCACAGGCACGCCAGCGCCACGACGCCAACCAGATTCAGGTATTTCAATTGACCATTCATGGCTGCGCGGGAGTCGGCTCCCGAATCTCAAAGGCGACCTTCTGGATGCCCGTCGACCGCACCAGATCGAGCACGTGGATGACCGCGCCATAGCGGACGTCCTGGTCGCCGCTGATGAACACGCGGAGGTTTTCATTGGTGTGATGCCAGCCGTTCAACCGCAACACCAACTCGTTCGAGCCGAGGGGTTGCTTGTCGAGGTACACCGCGCCGTCCTTATCCACGGAAATGCTCGCGAAATCGTTCTTCGTATCGAGCGTCGCCCGGGTGGCGGTCGGCAGGTTGACCTTGACGCTTTTCAAGTTGACCATGCTCAGGCTCACCAGCATGAAACTGGCGAGCAGAAAGAACATGATGTCAATCAACGGGATGATTTCAATCCGCGCCTCGGATTCCGAGGATTGTTTGGGGCCAAGTTTCAGTGGCATAAGCGCAACTCAGGATTGGAATTTGGGCGTCGATACGGGGCGTCCCTCGGCTTGGGCGCGCTGGGCGCGTTGCCGGGCAAACTCCTCGAGATCATAGCCGTGGTGTTTGGCCGATTCGACGACCAACTCGACGTGATTGATGGTTTGTTCCAACCGCGATCGGAACCGCACTAGCCGGCGGTTGTAGAAATTAAATGGCAACAGGCAGAGAATAGCTGTGCTCAAGCCACACGCCGTGGCAATCAGGGCTTCGGCGATGCCGCCGCTGACCTTTACCGCCGCCAGTTCTTCTTGGCCGACGAAGCTGAACGATCGCATGATGCCGGTGACCGTGCCGAGCAGCCCGAGCAGCGGGGCCAGCGTGATCAGTGTGCCAAGGATCCAGACGTATTTCTCCGCTTTCTCGATCTCGTCGTTGGCGCGCAGTTGCATGGCGCCGAGCAGGGACGAGTGCGCGTGCAGCAGGCCTTCATGGATCGTGCTCAGGAACGGGTCGTTGCGGTCGGTGGTCATTTGCACCGCGCGGTCGAAATCACCGTTGGCAATGGCGTCGAACGCTTCGTGCAACGTCCGCGAGTTCGACCGGCGGCGGAGGCTGGTCCACCAGAGTGCGCGCTCGACGATCACCACGAGGGCGGCGAGAAACGCGGCGAGGATCGGCCACATGACCGGGCCGCCCTTGAAGAAAAAGTCCACGACGATATTGGCAAGCAGGATGGGCATCATAATTTGAGGTCTTTCATTGGGTGCTGATTTGAAAGTGAATCGGCACGTCGTACGTGCGTACGCCACCCGGAGCGAACCGCCACAGGCGGCGAATGGTCCGGACGGCAGATTCGTTTAGCAACGGCCAGGGACAAGCCTGAACGACTTCGGCGGAGGTGACCAGACCGCTCTCCCCGACGACAAGGCGAACAACCACGGTGCCCTCCTGGTGCTGCTCGATGGCCTCGCGCGGATATTCCGGGGAAGCCTGTTGACCCTCGCCCACTCCGAACGTGAGCTGTTGGACGACCGGAACCGGCTTTGATGGCCGGCCATACGCCGCTTGATCGAACGGAACAACGCGCGTGGCGCCTTCCACGGGCACGGCGAACGCGATGGCGGCAGACGGTTCGGCCACGGGGATCGCCGGCGGGGCCAGTTCATCGGACGGCAAGGCGGTCGAGACCCCGGCATTGGCAGGCTGATGCTCGTTCTCCGTTGGCGTGATCGTTTGCTTGCCAAGTTGCACAAACAACTTCTCCACCTTGACTGGTTCGGGTGGCGTGATGACGCGGTGGGCACGCGAGTAGGGCAGCAGGAACCCGAGGACTCCCACGGCCAGGCAGACCGTCCATATGACAAAGGTCACCACGGGAACGAGGGACGTATCGCCGCTCGACTCCATGCCGATATGGGCAATCGAGTCCGACGGGCGCGCCGTTACTGGCGACCCGGCGAACGGAATGGTGCTTTTGGCGTTCACGAGTGATTGTTCCCCATCTCAGAATGCGAGCCCGAGCGTGCCGAATATGCCACGACGCATGCCGTATTGGGGGGCGTTGACGCCGACGCCGGAGCCGCTGCGGAGTTCGTACGAATTGTCCGTGATGTTCACGATATCCAATCGGGCTTTTAGCGTGCGCGTCTTGTCCAGTTTCATGTCCTGTTGCACGCCCAGGTTTACCGAGTAGTAGGTCGGTACGGTGGCGCCATTAGGGATGGGATCCGTAGTGCCGGGTATATCGCCGCCTCCGTCCTGACGGAGCCCGCTGCCGTAGATCGCGTCCACGAACACATGGGTGCTGCCGCGGACTTCTTTCCAAGTGTATGCCGTGCCAAAGGACCCGCTGACTCGCTGATCGTGGTCGAGGTAGATCCAGTGATTGCGGACATACCCCAGGGCGGTCGGATCGAACAGGAATTGCGCCGAGTTCCAATCCTGGCCCTGAGCCACCGAGTACGCAACATTCGCGTAGGTAGAAAAACCGCCGGTGGCGTAGCTGCCGCTGAATTCCACCCCATACACTCGGCCCAGCCGATAGTTGAACGCCGAGAGAATTTGCGATTGCCCGAACAAGCCGTCATCCAATTGGTTGTGGGCGGCTTTGTAATAGCCGTCCACGCCCACTTGCAGCCCCGGCGCGAGCTTTTGGCTGATGCCGGCGTCGAAGTAATTCGCGCGCTCGGCCTTGACCGGATCGTCCTGCTGCACTGGGGATTGATTTGACGTGCCATTGAATTGCGACACGGTCGTCACCGGCACGTTTTCCAGCGGCGGCGGCGTGAAGTACCGGGCGTACCCGGCGTGCAACGTGGTGTTGGTCGTCGGCTCGTAGATCAAGTTGACGCGCGGGCTGACCTGATTTTCGCTGTCGAACGAAGAGGAGTACAGGTCGAAGCGCGCACCGTAGTTGACCGTGACTTTCGGCACGATCTTCCATTCGTCCTGCAGGTACACACCGAAAAACGTCGCGTGTTGCTGGCCGTTGTCCACGATGGTCTCTTGCCCCGTCGCAGCACCACTGCTGTTGGTCGTATAGACCGTCGTCGCCGTATCAGCTGTCAGGAATTCCTGTAGCACCATCACCCCGGCGCGCAGGGTGTGCTGGTCGTTGAGGACATAACTCCCATCGGCCTGAATGCCGCCCGAATCGAGCGATCGATTTATGTCGGTGGCCACGCCGTCGAAGTAGAGATCGCCCGTGGGATCGGGAAGAAAATGCACGCCGCTGTAGCGACCATATCCCGCGACTTGAAAATTCAAGTCGCCCGCCGATTTTTGGTACGCCAACACGCCATAGTAATTCCGCTCGTCTTGGTTCTCGTTCAAATTGGCGGAATCAAACGTGGCCGGCTGGCCGGGCGCGCCCGCAAACGCAGCATTGGTGTTTCCCGGGGAATTGGGAATCTGGAACGTGCTGTACGATGCGCTTCCCAAGAGGCTGATGCGGCTGGTGTCATCGAGGATGTAGGACAAATACGTGAAGCCTTTGTATTGTTGCGTGTTGTCGTGGATCGGAATCGCGCTGTCGGTGGGGTTTTCGATGCCGATGCCGTTTTGCTCGTAACTGCCATCCACGAAGTAGCTCAGCTTCCCTTGCGTGCCGCCATACTCAAAGCTCGGTCGTAGCGTCTCGTACGATCCGCCGTACATTTCCGCTTCGCCACCGTTCTCAAATCCGTCCTTGGTCTGGATGTCCACAATGCCAGCCGTGCGGAAGCCATACTGCGCCGGCAGCGACCCGGTGATGAGTTCCATGTTGTTCACGAAACGCGGGTCGAGTTCCAATCCGAACCCCGTGATGCCTTCCGGCAGCAACACGTCGTTGATGCGGTATTGCAGGTTGGCGTGCTCGCCGCGAACGTGCAGGTCGCCGTTGGCCGCCGAATCCTGCGCCACGCCCGGTGCCCGCAAGACCACCTGATTGAACGGCGCGTTCTCGCCCTGCGATTCTGATTCGATTTGCGGCTGGCTGACTGAGTAAGCGGTTGCACCCAAATCTGGCTGAATCTGGCTGCGGGCCTGGTCGAGCCTGCCGTAGACGGTCATCTCTGGGAGCGTCGATACGTTGGTCGCGCCGCCGGAGTTGACCGGTGCGGACGCGACCACGGGCGCGTTCGTTTCCGCGGGTGTGGGAACAGCGGCGGCTGGCGGGCTGTTCGTTGGAAGTGGGGCGGCCACCGGAGGGTAGGTGATGGGTGCGGGATTTTCGGGCGCGGCGAGCATGGGTGCCGCCGGTGGATTGCTGATTTCAGGTGCAGGTGGGACGGCGGGCGTGGCGGTCGGATTGTTGGTCGGCGTCGCCACGGGAGATGTGGCAGCGTCGGGTGGATTGTTGGTTTGCGCCAGAACGACGTGGGCGCAAACCAACGAGGCGACGGCGATCACGGCGACACAGGCCCGGGCGGGACCGGGGCGTCCCCGTTCACCGAGCCGAACAGCGTATGGCTTGAAGTTCGATTTCATTTCTTATTCCAATAAATGTTTCCTCTCCTGGCTTGACAGGTTCACATACCTGGAATGCGGGCAGGAGAAACCCGCTGATTCTTTGGTCTGCGAAAGTCGCTCCCGCGGCCCGCCCTTTGCGAAAGGGCGGCGGGTCGCTGCGGTAAAGGATCGGGGCGCAACTCGTCGATGGATTTCATGCGCGAGCAAGCGCACCCGCACAATCCGCGCGGGGCGATCTGGATGCCGGGGTTATGCCGGGGAAGCAGGAGGGGCGCGGCTGGCGGTGGCCGCGGCAAAAACGGCGAGCGGATGGAAATAATCGATGCGCGGCTGCACATCCGCAAACACCAGCGCCACGATCAGGAGGATAATGACGACCGGCACGTCGGACACAACCGCCATGGCCCATTGGCAGGCGCCGCAATGGTCGGGTTCGTTCAGGCCGCATTTGTCCTCGTGGTGATGGACGACGCCGAAATAAAGCGCCACGCTCAAATACAGGAGGGAAACGACCCACGTTACGCCACGCCGCTTCATGTTGCCGTGCGGAAATCTGCCAGCGCCGCGTGTCAAAGTCAAGTGCCCGCGCTTGCGGGAGGTCTTGAACGGGTGAATATTGGCGAGGGGGATTTGGTATGGGGGCGAAGACGAGTTTGTGGCAGTGGTTCGGGAGACACGACGGAATCACCGGCGCGGTGGCAGTGTGCGCGCTCGGTCGGGCGCTGGATTTTGCCACAACCTGGGTCGCGCTCGGTCAGGGTCGCGCCATGGAACGCGAGCCGCTGGCCACGCACGTGTTTCACATGTTGGGACTTCCCGCGGGTATGATCACATACGAAGCGCTGATCACGACCCCCGCAATCTTTCTGGGTTGCCGGCTGGCCACGCGCGCTTTTGGCAGCGGTTCGCCCGATCATCCCGTGAACACGACGCTTGGGGAACGGATGTTTTTTGTTTCGATTGGCGTGATCTCGGTCATCGTGGCCGCATTCAACGCCCAATACCTGATGTGACCCATCCAGCCTCGCTACGCTGGTACCCACAGGTATCGTCGAAGGTAATCAGGCCCCGGGCACCACGAATGTTTCACCGATCTCGCGGATCACGACCCGGTCGGCCTTGTCACCCGCGGCGGCGAGTAACCGTTGCAGCGGTTCCTCGGGCGGTTCGTACGAAAGAAGGAAGGTGTGATGGTGGATCGGCACGAGGTAGTCCGCGCCCAGCTCGCAGAACATCTGCCACGCTTGTTCGGGGGAAGCATGCATGCGGATGTAGGGCCGGTACCCGCCGATGGGCAGGATCGCGACGTCGATTTTGCGGCCGGAACAGGCGCGGCGGAACGAGTCCGTGTACGCGGTATCGCCGCCGAAGAGGATGGTCGTCCCGCGGTGTTCGAGCAGGTAGGCATTGTACCCCAGTCCGCGGCTCCACGGGAAGCGTTCCCCCCAGTGTTTGGTTTCCAGGGCGCTGACCGTCACGCCCACGGCCTCGATGGTTTGGCCCCAGGCCAATTCGGTGACGGGGGCGAACCCGAGTCGGCGGATGTAACGCTCGTTACGGGCGGCCATCACGACGGCCGGTCCGCGCCGGAGTTGTCGCCAGCTCCGCACGTCCAGATGGTCCATGTGCGCGTGTGATTGCACGATGAGATCCAGCGGCGGGAGTTCATCCGGCTGGAGCGCGCAATGGATGAGCCGTTGCGGGCCGAGATTCATGCCGAAGGGCAAACGGATCCCCACACTCGGGCTGAACACCGGGTCGGTGAGGATGTATTTGCCGCGCAGATTGAAAAGGAGAGTCGCGTGACCGAGCCAGGCGATGGTCGTTTGGTCCTCGCGCCATTGATATGGAGCGGGCTTATGTCGGGGATGGCCGGTGGTGAATTTGCCTTCGTGGTGAAGGTGGCGCACCGCGCGGCCGACCCAACCCCGGAACGGGTACAAGATGATGACCAGCAACAAAACGGCGATGCCAATGGCAATCCAGGCCCACATGGAGTGGACAATCCACGATTCACGGGAAAAAAGCAAAACCGGGCTGACGACCGCCCCGATGAAAAGATGTTTCTCGTCAATGAAAAGTTGTGTATAAGAGCCCGTGGACATTGGATAGAAGAGGGACGTTTTCCTCCAAGACTTGAAACAACCATGCATGCCCAGAGGCCAAGAAATCTCCCCGGGAGTCACGAAAGCCCGGGATGAACACCAATCTCAATACGATTACGGTCACGCTGGATAACGGCGAACGGATTCCGTGCACCACCGGGACGACCGTCCACGATATTCTTCCCCAACGCCGGTCGCCGGACGGGCTCGACTATGTGGGCGCGCTGGTCAACAACGATGCCGTGTCGCTGACCTATCCGCTCGAGGTTGACACCCATGTCACGCTGCTGACCCGGGGCGACCCGCACGGTTTTCAGATTTACCGCCGCTCGGTTTGGTTTCTGCTGGCCAAGACGGTGAAGGAACTGTTCCCGGACGCTCATTTTGCGGTGGAGCACTCGCTGGGAGCGGGTTTCTTCTGCAGCTTCGAGATGGACGGCAAGCCGGGCATCTGCGACGAACAGTTGCGGAGAATCGACCAGACGATGCGGGCCATCGTCGAGCGTAACGTTCGTATCGAGATGCGCAAGATCTCCTTCACCGAAGCGGTTCAGCGGTTTGAACAGGAGAAACAATGGGACAAATACAACCTCCTGCGCTTTCGCAACCCGCCCAAGATCGCGACGTGGTGGTGCGAGAATTTTTCCGATCTGTCACACGGTCCGCTGGCGTCGGGCACGGGCGCGCTGGCGCTGTTCCAGTTGATCCCGTACCCGCCCGGTTTTGTGCTGCAGATTCCCGATCAGGCGAATCCCCAAACGCTGCCGGCGTTCGAGCCGCAGCCGCAGTTGTTCCAGATTTTCCAGGAACACAAGGAGTGGGGCCGCGTGCTCGGCGTCAACACGGTCGGCCGGCTGAACGAGATCATTGCGACGCGGGAGATCGGCGATTTCATCAAGATCGCCGAGGCGTTCCACGAGAAAAAAATCGCGCAGATCGCTGACCACATTCACGAGCACCGAAACCAGATCAAATGGTGCCTGATCGCCGGGCCGTCGTCCTCGGGTAAGACCACGTTCGCCAAACGGCTGGCGGTGCAGTTGCGCGTGGACGGCATGCGGCCCGTGACCATTTCCGTGGACAATTACTTCGTCAGCCGCGAGGAAACGCCGCGGGATAAGAACGGCGAACCCGATTTCGAGAGCATCGACACGGTGGACCTGCCGCTGTTCAACGACCACCTGATGCGGCTGGACAAGGGCGAAGAAGTGGAGTTGCCCACGTACAATTTCGAAAAGGGCCACCGCGAGTATCGGGGCGAAAAGCTGCGGATCGAGCCCGGCCAGATCGTCCTTGTCGAGGGCATTCACGGCCTGAACCCGCGCCTCACGGAATCGGTGCCGCCCGCGCACAAGCTGCGGATCTACATTAGCGCATTGACCCAGTTGAATCTCGATTCGAACAACCGGATCTCGACGACGGACAACCGGCTGGTGCGGCGGCTGGTGCGGGACAATAACTACCGGGGCAATTCCGCGTTGAAAACGCTGGGCATGTGGCCGAGCGTGCGCCAAGGCGAGAGGACCTGGATCTTTCCGTATCAACAAGAGGCCGACATCGCGTTCAACTCGGCCCTGGACTACGAACTGGCGGTGCTCAAGCCGCTGGTCGAGCCGTTGCTGGCCGAGGTCAAACCGGACCACCCGCAGTACGCGGAGGCGCGGCGCCTGCAGGAATTCCTGTCCAGCTTCCTGAGCGTCGCCGATCATCTCGTGCCGCCGACGTCGATTCTGTGCGAATTCATCGGCCACAGCAGTTTCCGTTACTGAGACAAGCGAATGAAAACAGACCCATCCACGCACGAGTGTCCGCCGTGCTGGAACGACCGGAGGTGTTTCCCATGAACCAGACGATCTCGCCCGCGTTTGTGCGCGCCATTCCCAAGACCGACCTGCATTTGCACCTGGACGGCTCGTTGCGGATCCCGACGCTGATCGAGTTGGCGAAGGAACATCGCGTCAAGCTGACGTCGTACAGCGAAGACGGATTGCGGCGGCAGGTGTTCAAAGACACGTACGCGAACCTGCCCGATTACCTGAAGGGGTTCGCCTATACGTGCGCGGTGATGCAAACCGCCGAGAGCCTGGAGCGCATCGCCTTCGAGTTGGCCGAGGACAATCTCGCGGAGGGCGTCCGCTACATCGAGGTGCGGTTTGCGCCCCAATTGCACGTCAACGACCGGCTAACCATGGAAGAGGTGGTCGCCGCCGTCTGCCGCGGACTCGAGCGCGCGCGCCGGCGTCACAATCAATCACGGGCGGTCGCCTCGGGGACGGACGTGCCGTTTCACTTTGGCATCATTGCCTGCGCGCTGCGGTTCTTCGTCCCGCCGATGTCGCCGTACTACCGGCGATTGTTCGAGGTCATGTCGTACGCGGCCCCGAAACAGGTGTTCGCGGCGGCGTCGATGGAGTTGGCGCGGGCGGCGGTGGAACTGGCGCACCACAAGGGGTTGCCGGTCGTCGGGTTCGACCTCGCCGGGGCCGAAGCGGGTTATCCCGCTGAAGACCACAGCGCGGCCTACCAGTACGCGCACTCCCACTTCATCCGCAAGACCGTGCACGCCGGCGAAGCGTACGGGCCGGAATCGATTTTCCAGGCGATCACAAAGTGCTACGCCAATCGGATCGGGCACGGGACATGGCTGTTCGCGCACGAGATGATCCAGAACCCGAACATCCCCGACCCCGAAGCGTACAGCCAGTATCTGGCCGAGTACGTGGCCAGCCAGCGGATCACCATTGAGGTCTGCCTCACCAGCAACGCGCAGACGCTGCCGCGGATGCGGGACCTGTCCCGGCATCCGTTACGCCAGATGCTCGACCACGAGTTGTCCGTGTCGATCTGCACCGACAACCGGCTGATGTCGAACACGAGCGTGACCAAGGAACTGCTCATTGCCATCGACAAACTGAAAATGACCCCGCGCGAACTGCGCAACGTGGTCATCGCCGGGTTCAAAGGCAGCTTCTTCCCCGGCACCTACAGCGAGCGGCGGCATTTCGTGCGTCAGGTGCTCGACCGCTATGAGACGCTCGATCGCGAATTGGCCGCCGGCCCCGCCCGGAACAACGCCAAGCCGCGCAATCGCCGGTAGGGAGCGCGGGCCGCTCGTGATGGCGCTCGGGCTCACTCGGTGAGAGAAAAGGTGGGGAACCTCTGCTGAGGGGGTGGGCTGTCCAGCGGTGTCGCGCGTCCCGCGTGCGTAGACGGCGGGCAAGCCCTTACGGTTTCTGGCTCGACAAAGCGCGTGTGTTCGACTGGAGACGTGTATAAACTGTCATCAGGCAGATGATGACTTGGCGACAACGATACACGGGGCTGGTCGGTGTGGCCCAATGAAAAACGCGTGGAGATCATTGGCCGCCGTGTGCGCGCTGGTCATCGGGGTCTATGCGTACACCGCCCACTCGAGCTTTTTGGAGACGGTGAGCGCGAATGCGGCTGACAGTTACTACAATTTGTTGGTGCAAGGTTTTCGCGCCGGCCAGCTCAACTTGAAAAAAGCTGTGCCGCCCGGGCTCATCCAGCTCGCCGATCCCTACGATTCAGCGGCCAATGCCCGCTTTC
>JBEKBH010000009.1:0-129571 GCA_050015495.1 Verrucomicrobiia bacterium | reverse complement strand
GTGGTGACGGGTCGAAATGCGACAAGTCAGGCGGAATGGGTCGACGTGACCGCCACCGCGTCCAACGGCTTCTACGTGACGGCCCATGTCTATGTTGAGCCGAAATACCTGGATCCGCCGAAGGTGACTGCGGGGCCGACCGTGAATCCGCCCGCGGACGGAATGGCCACGGTAAGTTACACGCTCGATTTGGGCGGCAAGCAGGATCAATCGCTCGTTACCTGGTTCATCTGCGATACCGCGGCCGGGACCAATCCGAGGAAAGTTGCTGTCAGCCGGGGAAATCAGCCCCTGAAAACGCTCCCGCTCACGCCGGGCTATGTCGGCAAATATCTCAAGGTGACTATCCAGCCCAAGCACAGCTTGAGCGATCCCGGTCCCGAAGTACAGGCGGTGAGCGCAAAACCCGTCGCGGCAACGGACATCCGGTCCACCACCGTTTCGCCGAATTTCAGGAGTTTCGTGGCGGAAACCAATGAGACGTATGCGAGCGGTTTGTGGACGGTCCTGGGCACGTGGGCCGTTGTGACCGGGGATGATTATGTGAATGGCTACGGGATTCGGCCCAGCACCGCAGCCTGGCTCCTCTACCAGCAAGATGCGGACTGCGGCGACATGCAGGTCGATCTGGTGATGGCGTCTGAAAAGGCAGGCCAGGGGTTTTCGGTCCCCGGCTCGCCCGCCGACAGCGGCCCGCGCAATCTCCACGCGGACATGTACATCAAGTATGATCCGCGCACCAAAAATGGCTACGCCCTGCGGATGTGGCGAACGACCCAGTCCGCCTCGAAATGCATGTTTCAGTTGTACAAGATCGAGAACGGCGCGGGATCGCCCCTCAACGACCGGCAGGTATTGAGCGGCGTATTCAAGACAACCACCCACATGACCCTGAAAGTCACCGGCACCAACCTGACGGTCACCGCGTCCAACGACGTGGACGACGAAACGCTCGCCCTGGAGGGAACCATCGCGCCCAATCGTTTTGGCGGGGCGGGCGTTTATTGGCCCGGGGGCAGCAGCACCATCTACAGCCGCTTCGAGATTTCGTATCCGGCCGCAGGACCGGCAAAGTAGTCACGACTTATAGGCGCGCGCCAGCAACGTGACCGGGTGGGCGACTTCGACGTCCACTCCGAATCGTTTCGCGCCGTACCGAATCTGTCCGATGCAACCGGGATTTCCCGTGGCCACGATCTTCGCGCCGGTCGCGGCGATCTGCTTCATTTTGCGTTCGAGCAACGCCAGGCTCATTTCCGGCTGGGTGATGTTGTAAACTCCGGCCGAACCGCAACACCACGCGGCTTCGGGCAGCTCGACGAGTTCCACGCCGGGAATCGCGCGCAGAAGCTCTCGCGGTTCCTGTGAAATCTTCTGGCCATGCACGAGATGACACGCCTCGTGATAAGTCACGCGAACGGGAGGGCGAGGCTCCCGCCGAGCCATTGGCTGAATACCGATCTTCATCAGCCATTTGTGAATATCGCAAACTTTCTGATCCCAAATTTTGGCGCGAGGGTTGTCCGGCAGGAGATCGCCATACCGTTTCATGAACGAACCGCACCCGGCGCTGTTGACAATGATCGCGTCGAGTTCTTCCAACGGGAACGCATCAAGGTTTTGGAGGGCGAGCCTCGTGGCGAGCCGCAATTCGCCGTTGTGTCCCATCAACGAGCCGCAGCAGACCTGTGCGCGCGGTGTGAACACTTCGCAACCGTTGGCCAGCAAGACGTCCACCGTGTCGCGGTTCACATTCGCATACGCCACATCCTGCACGCATCCGGTCAACAACGCGACGCGATGGCGACGGGGCTGTGTTGGCGACTCGGTTTCCCGAATCAGTTCGAAGGAGAATCGGTCGCAAATCTTCGGTTGAATCGCGTGCAGTTCGCGCAACCGCCTGGGAAGCAACCGCGCGATCGCGCCCGACAAGCCAACGGCCTGATCGACGCGGAGAAATCTGGCAACGAGGCGCAGTCGGCCCGGCTTGGCGAAGAGCCAACGCAGGGCAACCGCGCGAATGAGATTTCGTTTCGCGCTCGCCTTCACGCCGTTGTGTTCCACCTCGGCGCGGGCGAACTCGATCATCTCGGCGTAGTTAACCCCTGCGGGACAAGCGGTTTCACACGCGAGACAGCCGAGACAAAAATACATCTCGTCGGCAAACTGCGCCGAGTTGGGCGTCAGCCGGCCGTCCGCGACGGCGCGCATGAGAGCGATGCGGCCACGCGGGCTGCTCGTCTCATTCTTCGTCGCGTCGTATGTCGGACACGTCGGCAAACACATCCCGCAATGAATGCACTGTTGCAGGATCGAGTAGTCGACTTGCTGCAGGAGATTCGGCTCAGTCAAAGATCTTGCCGGGGTTGAGGACATTGTTGGGATCGAGAGTGCGTTTGAGGGCGCGCATCACATCGAGGCTGGTTTTGCCGGCGAACCTTTCCAGGAATTCCTTCTTGGCGAGGCCGACGCCGTGTTCGCCGGTGATGGTGCCGCCGAGCGCGATGGCTTTCTCGAAGATCTCGCGGAAGGCGGCATGGACCCGCTCGATTTCCTCGCGGTTTCGCTCGTCGCAGAGGAATGTGGGATGCAGATTGCCGTCCCCGAAATGGCCAAACGTGCCGATCTTGAGTTTGTATTTCTCGGCGGTCTGCTGGATGAACGCGATCATCGTGGCCAGTTCACTCCGTGGAACCGTCGCGTCTTCGAGAATGGTTGTGGGTGAAACGCGGGCGAGCGCGCTGAACGCGGCGCGACGCGCCGACGTCAGCTTGTCGGCTTCGGCAGTATCCCCGGCGACGCGCACATTGCGGGCCTGATGTCGTTTCGCCAGCTCGATCATCCGCGCGGCTTCCTCCTCGACAACGACGGGGTGTCCATCCGTCTCTATCAAGAGAACCGCTTCGGCATCGAGTGGCAACCCGACTTTGGCGTACTCTTCGACGCAACGAATCGTCGTGCGGTCGAGGAATTCGAGGGTGCAGGGAATGATCCTCGCCGCGATGATCGCGCTCACAGTCTCGGCGGCATCGGTCATCGACGAAAACGTTGCCAGCATGGTTTTTCGGGCCACGGGTCGCGGAAGTAATTTGAGTAGAATCTGCGTGACGACACCGAGCGTGCCTTCACTGCCGATGAACAGGTCTTTGATCGAGTAACCCGCCACATCCTTCACGCACTTCGTGCCGCAACGCAGGAGTTCGCCGGTGGGCAGCACGACTTCCAAACCGAGCACGTAATCCCGCGTCACGCCGTACTTGAGCCCGCGCAACCCGCCCGAGTTTTCGGCGACATTCCCGCCGATGGTGGACGCCTTGATTGAGCCGGGATCCGGCGGGTAAAACAGCCCGTGCGCCGCTGCCGCCTCGTCAATTTTCGCCGTCAACACGCCCGACTGGACGAGCGCGGTGAGATTGCGCGGATCGATCTCGAGGATTCGATCCATCTTCACCGTGACGAGCACCACGCCATTCTCTACGGGGATCGTGCCGCCGCTTAGGTTGGTGCCGCTGCCGCGCGGGACGATCCGGAACCCCTCCGCGTTGGCGAGCTTGAGGACATCGGAAACCTGTTGCGCCGACTCGACAAAGACGACGGCTTCGGGCTGGTGCGCGAGCATGGCGGTCCCGTCGTAGCTGTAGGCGATGCGTTCTTCGGGCGACTGCCGCAGGTTCACCGGGCCGCCGACGATTTCCGCCAGCCGGCGTAACGTGCCGGGGGCCAGGCTCATGGTCCCAGCTTGCCCAGCCGCCGCAACTCGATTTCCGGCAGCGGGTCGTCACCGCCCAGTTCGTAGGCCCGCATGAAACTGGCAACGGCCTTCTCGGTCTCGTCCCAACGCAGGTCGTGCAGCCCGAGCTGGGCGTGGTAGGACGCATTGTCGGGGTCGGCCTGAATCGCGCGGCGATAGCGTTCCTCGGCAAGCTCCCGTTTGCCCAGGGCGTCGTACACGCGCCCGAGTTTGACCTGGACATCCATGGCGTAGGGATTGGCCGTAAACGCGCGCTCATACCAGATAATCGCTTCGTCCAACAACTTCTCGCGCTGGGCGACGTCCCACGTGGCGCGCGCGCTCAGCAAATCGCCGATGGCGGTCGCGACATCGAAGTTGCGGCGGTCAAATTCCCACGCCTGCCGGTATCGCTCCCGGGCCGTGTCCCAATCCAACGAATCCCCGGCCCGCCGGGCCAGCCGCAAATAGAAATCGGACGGGTAACTCTTGCACAATCGCGACGCGAGCAGCAGCACCACGACGGCCAACGACACGGCCAGCGCGACCTTGTTGACACCCTTGACCGCGAGGGGCGCATACCGGCCCGGCAACTCCTCGTCCTCCTCGATTTTGCCGCTGGGGTGGACGCCACAGGTGAGTGTCGTCGCCATGATGGCCACCACGGTAAACAAGTTGGCCGGCGCGTGGAGGCTCGAGTCGAACAGGGCGCCGACGGCGACGGCCACAACCGAGGCCAGTCCGCCGACGGCAAAGGCGTAGCGGTTTGACGGAGTGGACGCGGAATACCGTGACGCGCGAACAGAGAGGATGTGAATGGCCGCGATCACGAAGGCCGCGAGGACCCACACGACCAGCACACACCCGACCAGCCCGTATTCGGTAAACACGCTGGCATACTCATTGTCCGGCGCGTCCATCACACCCTGCACGGCCCGGTAGGACGGATACAGCCACCGAAACATGCCCGGCCCGGCCCCCAGCAACAAGTTGCCGCGCGCCATTTGCCAGGCGGCGGGCCACGACGCCTCCCCGTACGGGTGTTCTGTCGTCGGGAACCCTTGCTCCGGTGCTCCCGACGCCAGGAGACCGATGAGGGCCGCGACCAGCAAGAGACCCAGCAGTCCCACTCCGATCATGAGCCAGCGCGACTGTTTGCTGCCGCGTTTGATGATGTAGACGAGCAGAACGATGATGCTGGCCAGCCATCCCAGCCAGCCGTTGGGGGCGGCGATCAACAACAAGGCCGCGCCCATGAGCAAACAGGCGATGGCGATGGCCACCTTGTGTTCAAACCGGCGACGGGAAAAGAGGAAGTTGGCGGCGGCGATCGGGAACACCAATTCCAGGTAGGCCGCGCCGTGGCTCGGGCGAATGAACGTGCCACTGGCACTGCCCAGATACCGGTCGTACTGGGGAAACGCCCACACGGACGATGATCCGGCGATTCCCTGCCACAAACCGCAGAGGGCGACCATTGTGCCCGCGCCGACGAGCACCCAGACCACCAGCGTGACATGCCAGCGGTGTCGAACGTTGTTGAGGACCAGAAAGAAGAGGAGCGCCGCAGCGAGCCAGAGCATCATCGCCGCGCTGGCAATCGGCTCGATCTCGCTCCAGCCGTAGCGAATCACCCCATACGCCGCCAGAGCAATGACTGGCGGGCCGACCGTCGAGAAGACCACGGGGATTTCCCGGGCGTTGAGAACACGGACGATCCACAGCACACCCGCCACTTCGATGGCAATGAGGATGGGACCAAGCGCCCAGAGCCGAACCGCACCGAAGGCCAACGGGGCAAACACCAAGACCAACAGGCTGAGAACAACGACGGTGGTTTGGCAGACGCGCCCCAACGGGGTTTGTGGGCCCGTCCAGACGGCGCGGACGTTGCGGTTACTCGAGCGGTGGTTCACCGTACCCGTTGCGTGCCCCCTCCTGTTGACTGGCAATCCGACGGTCGATTTTTCAGAAGATGCTGCGCGGCACGGTCACGGTGTCCCCGGGCCGGATCGGGATGTCCTTGGCCGGATGGCGCTGCAGGTCTTCACAATCGTACGTCTCGGTGGTCTTGCCGCGGACCAACTGCACCTTGCGCCGATTCGCGTAATCCGTAAATCCGGCGGCTGTGTTGATGGCCTTCAGGAGGCTCGTGTCCTCACTCCAGAGGAAGCGGCCGGGGGTCTTCACTTCGCCGCCGACGTAAAAGAACCGCTGGGCAATGAGCACGGTGGCGGTGCAACGCACGTAGTAGCGGGGCACATAGTTGGCTTGAATGCGTTCCCCCAGCTCACTGGCCGTGAGTCCGGCCGCCTTGATCTGCCCGACCAGCGGCAACTCGATATTCCCCTGGTCGTCAATGATTAGATCGGAGGGTATGGCGGCCGTCGAGGCGGTCGCCGCGCCGGCGTCGATCTTGACGACGATCTCGTCTCCCGTGCGGAGTCTGCCGGAAACCTCTTCGTCACTCGCGCCCGCGGCGGTTGCCGCGGCGGCGGTCGTGCCGGCAGACGATGACCGGGCCGACGCGTTCGACGGGTTCGACCGACCGACCAGGTCGTTGATAGTGCTGCATCCGGCGGACAGGCCGAGGACGGCGGCCAGCGCCAGGCGCCAGCCAACCAACGCGCATCGATTAATCCGTCGGGTTGAATTCATGAAGTCAATTGTTCCACGATGCCGTGCACAACCTGGATTGCCAAACAGGTCCGCGGCGAATCGTTCTCTCAATACTTTCCGGATAGGTCAATCTCATCACCGCCCGATGGCTTGGTGGCTGCGACCTGCTTTTTCTCGCGGAGTTCGCGGGTGTGTTGGGCGAACTCGAGCTGGTCGTGATAGTGGTCGTGATAGTAGTAGTAGGTCTCATCGTGGCCGAGCTGGATGTTGTTCACCACGCACCCGAGCAGCTTGCCGCCGGCGTTCTGAATGACCTGCACGGCGCGGCGGGCCATGTTGCGCGGGTAACGCCGGTGCTGGACCACGAGAAGCGACATGCCCACTTCGCGGGTCATGACTGCGGCGTCGCTGACGCCGAGGATGGGCGGCGTATCGTAAATGACCACATCGAACTGTTGCACGACCTGGCGGATGAGTTCCGCCATCCGTTGCGAGGTCAGCAAATGCAGGGCCGCTCGCGCCGAGGAACCGCCGCCGGCGGCAATCAGCCAGAGGTTCGCGGTTTCAGTCGGTTGGATAATGTCCTGAACACTCTTGGCGCCGCTGAGGTAATCCGCGAGGCCGATATTGTTGGCGACTCCCAGATGTTCATGAACGCCAGGGCGACGCAGGTCGCTATCGACCACGAGGACACGGGCGCCATGTTGTGCGTAGACAAACGCGAGGTTGGCGATGGTAAACGATTTGCCTTCTCCGGCGCCCGCGCTGAGCACGCAAAATGAGGTCGGCGCACCCTCCGGTTTGGCGAATTCGATGTTGGTGCGCATCATGCGGTACGCCTCGAGGTGGGACATGGAAACATTGCCGCGGTGCAGCAATCCGGCTTGTTGTCCGACGACGCCCAGGACGGGCAACCCCAGGTACTTCTCGATGTCCTCGATTCTCTTGATGCTGGTGTCGAGGAACTCGATGAAGAACGCGAGGCCAATGCCGAACACCAAGCCGGCGGCGGCTCCCATGCCCACGTTCAGCCAGATGTTGGGCTTAACGTACATCGACGGCAACGGCGCTTCCGCATGGTCAATCACTTCCACCGGGCTGCGTGGCAATTCCATTTCGACCGTGGCTTCCTGCATCCGCCCCTTGAGGCCCTCGTACAGTTTTATCTCGGACCCCTCGTCGCGCTCGGCATTTAGGAATGGGAGATACTTTTCGCTCTGCAGGATGAGGTCGGCGTTCTTGGCATCGTCGAGTTGCTTCTGCAGGTCATCGGCGTGGGCCTTGGCCACCGCCAACTCGATGGCGATACCCGCCTTGATACCCTCCAGACGGTCATTGAGCTGGTCCAGCAGTTTATCGCGCGTGGCGATCAATGCCAGGACCGTCGGGTGTTCCGGACCATAATCCTCCTTGGAGGTCTCCAGACGCGTTTCGATATCGGTCAGGTTCTGCAGGAGTGTTTGCGCCGTGGAGTCGCTAATCAGCTTGGTGACGGCACCGCGCAGTTGTCGCGGGGTGAGTTTTTCGACTTCATTCAGTTCTTCCTGAAGTCCAGCCACGTCATTGCGGGCCTCGGTCAGTTTGGATTCCAAACTCTGGAGTGTTTGGTCGTTCAGCTTGGACTGGTTGATTACCGGCACCCCCAGCTCTCTGCGATACTTCTCGACCTTTTCCTGAGCCTGATGGACCCGCTCCTCTTGCTGCGCGACTTCGTCGCGCAGCTTGTCGATTCCCTTCTGGGTATCCTCGCGCTTCACCTCCTGCCGCTCATCTTTATAGTAATCAGCAATTGTGTTGGCGATCTGGGCTGCCAGCGCGGGTTCGCGGTCATATACCGAAATCTCGATGAGCGACGTGTCACGGAAACGGCGAACGGCCAGCGCCCCCTTCAGCCGTCTGAAAGCCATGTCCTCGGGCAGCTTAACGTCAACTCCCCAGTGCTGCTGTAAATTGAGCCGCTCGATTACCGGGTACAGAACTTTCTGCGACTGAAGGATTTCGTATTGGGTCTGCAGAAAAAACGGGTCGTAGATCGGCATTTGATTTCCCCCTTCCATCTGCACCGTGGGCCTCTCTGGTTCGACCTTGATGCGGACCGCTGCCATATAAATCTTTGGTTGAAAGAGGGTTATGGTAAATACGGTCACAACAACGAGCAAGAAGACCAAGAACAGAATCACCTTGCGGGTTCTAATGACGCGCCAATAATCCAAGAAGTGAAGTCGCGTCTCAGGGGCTGGTTGAGTCGTATCCATCAGTAAATTTTTGAAGTCCGTGCACTAAACACCAAGTTCCGCCCACAGGCAAGTGAAAAGTCAGGCGGCAAGTCCGCACTCGAGAACACCTTGCCAATCTTGCTGGTAGGGCGATGTTTCCGTCGTTTTTCCATTCAAACCTGAAGAGATGCAATTCTCGTGCCGAAAGCCGCGCTTTTCACCAGCCCACTCAGTATGTCAGGGTCAAACTCACGCCGATTTGGTCTCGGTAATACGGCGATGCGAACACCACTTCCGAAGAAGTAAGTTTGGTGTAGTAGTAGTCCACCCCCGCGGACAACCATTGCCTGAAATCATAGCGGATACCCCAATGTGCGGTTATGGAGTCCTCCGTTGGTGTCACATTCTTTGGCACCAGGAACTGATCGAGAACCTCCGCGGTGAAGGCGCTGTGGACGTACGTCGCCTCGACCACGGTGTACAATCTGGCCGTGAATCGATGGTTCACCTGCAAGGCCACGCTCTCGTTTTCTTCCGCGGTGAAACCTTGGTTGTACCCGATGCCGGACGAATTCAAAGATTCGGCGCCCACGAGAGAGATCGTGTCCTTCGGACCGTAATTGTAGGCAAGGGAGCCGAACGCGGACGGGGCGGTGCTGGTGGTGCCGTCCTCCGAATCCCGCACGGTATAACCGCCATTGAGAACCAGCGTCAACTTCGGATTAAACTGGTGTGTCAGGGACAGGTATCCCGTGTTGGAAGAAGCGTTCAGACCGTTCTTGAAGCCGGGGTTAGTGTAGATATCTCCAGCATACTGGTAATTCACTCCCACAATCGTGCGCGGATCAATGGAGTAGTATAGGGAAAGTGTCGACGAGTAATCCTCGTGGTTATTGTTGGTTGCATACAGCGCTTCACCATACTTCCAGATGTCCCAACTCCCCGCGACCGACATGCTCCAACGGGGCGCCAGCGAGTAGCTCACACTGGCGCCGACGTTGTCGTATATGTATGCGCCCGCAATGATGACCGTGGGGGGTACTCCAGCCGCCGTTTGTACTAGTTGCGGTTGGACTGAATCGATAAAATTCTCGGTCACGCTCAGCAACAGCCGGGGGTTGACGCTGAAATTCACCGAAAGGTTCAGGTTGTGAGTCTGCTCCACTCCACCCAAAGTGTTATTTTCCGGATATATAATCCCGTAGTCGTACTGCCCCGCAACAAACGCACGCTCCCAGGGAAACTTGGCGCGCAGGGTGAGGTCCGAGGTGTACTGGATTCCTGCCTGCCGGTCGGTCTCGGTCCCGTTGAAGTTGTCGTCGTATTGCACGCCGTTATTGAGGGACACGCTCCAGTTGCGGCTCGGTTCGCCGGGGGCGGTGAAGTCCCAAGCGGCGCGACAGACCGGTGTTGCCGCCAACCACAGAAGCAGCCCCCGGGTCAGGAGGGAAACACGCCCGCCTGAATTCACGCGCCGCGCCCTTCGTTGCTTCCGCTGTTCGCCATCACTCGACAAACTCCAGATTCACCGGGCGCGGCACCAGCGCGGCGTGATACGCGCGGGTCAGCAACAATGTGATGGCTTCGCGGCCTTTCATTCCCATGTCCAATGTGAGCGGGTTGACATACATTCCCACAAACCGGTCTGTCGTAGCAGCGTCCATGCCACGGCCGAATTCCCGGGCATAGGCAACGGCTTCCGCGCGATGCTCCAACGCGTAGCGGATGCTCGCCGTCAGCAACTCCGAAATCTTGCGCATCAACTGTTTGCCGAGATCCTTCCGCACCGCGTTCACACCCAACGGCGTCGGCAATCCCGTGTCCGCGTACCACCACTCGCCCAGATCGACGATCTTGTGCAGCCCCAGCTGCTGGTAGGTGATCTGCCCTTCATGAATCAACAACCCCGCGTCCACCTCGCCGTTCTTGACCAGGTCCATGATCTTGTCGAATGGCGCCACCTCGAACTTGAAATTCATCAGCAGCAGTTTCAACAGCAGATACGCGCTCGTCATCGTCCCGGGCACGGCGATCCGGTCGTCGGCCAGCTCGCCCACGTCCATCGGTTTTCGCGCCACCACGATCGGCCCGCACTTGTCCCCGAAGCTTCCGCCGCTCGCCACCAGCGCGTATTTGTCCATCACGTACCCATACGCGTGCACGCTGAGCGCCGTTACCTCCAGTTCGCCTTCCACGGCCAGATGGTTCAGGCTCTCGATGTCCCGGATGACATGTTTAAACGTCAGACCCGCCGTGTCGAGTTTGCCGTGGGTCAACCCGTAAAACATGAATGCGTCATCCGGGTCGGGACTATGGCCGATGCGTATCTCTCGTGGCTCCATGGGATGTGCCCTCCTAAATAGGTTGCAAAAATTTATGCGGTCGTTAATTCTAGGGGCTCGCCCGGACGTTTGCACGAAGAAAAATCTCTGGCCACATGAAAAATGTCAGCAAATTCCGCCGATTCTTGCGCCTCAACCCCCGGCCCGCCGCCAGGGGCGCCCGCGCCTCCCAGCTCGTTGCCGACACTTTCCAGGCCTACAACGCCGCCCGCCTCCGCGAAGGCTGCGAGTTGTTCACGCAAAAGATGTTGCCCCGCAACGGCCTGGTCGGGGTCAGCCTCACCGGCGCGCTCGTGCCCGCCGGCTTGGGCAAATCCTGTCTCATCCCCCTCATCAAAGCCGGGTTCATCGACTGGATCGTCACCACGGGCGCCAACCTCTACCACGACATCCATTACGGCCTCGATATGAAGCTGTACCGCGGCTCGCCGTTCCTCGACGACATCGAGCTGCGCAAACGCCAGATCATCCGCATCTACGACATCCTCTTCGACTACAGCGTGCTGCTCGATACCGACGCCTTTATCCGCCAGGTCATCAGCGGTCGCGAGTTCCAGCGGTCCATGGGCACCGACGAATTTCATTATCTCCTCGGCAAATACGTCCATCAACGCGCGCGCAAACTCGGCCTCAAAGACACGTCGCTCATCTCCGTCGCCTACCAGCACGGTGTCCCCTGCTTCACCAGCAGCCCGGGCGACAGTTCCATCGGCATGAACGTCGCCGCCATGAGCCTCGCGGGATACAAACTGCAGTTCGACGTGAACCGCGACGTCAACCAGACCGCCGCCATCGTCTACGACGCCAAGCGACATGGACGCAACTCCAGCGTCTTCATCCTCGGCGGCGGTTCCCCGAAGAATTTCATGCTCCAGACCGAGCCGCAAATTCAGGAAGTGCTCGGCCTCAACGAGAAAGGCCACGATTATTACCTCCAGGTCACCGATGCCCGCCCCGATACGGGCGGCCTCTCCGGCGCGACGCCGGCGGAAGCCGTGAGCTGGGGCAAGGTCGACCCGAAAAAACTTCCTGATGCGGTCGTCTGCTACGTGGACTCGACCATCGCTCTTCCCCTGATCACCGCGTACGCGCTCGACAAATCCAAACCGCGGAAACCGAAACGCCTGATCGACCATCGCGACCGCATTCTCGACCGCGTCGCCCGCGATTACAAAAAATCGCCCTTCTACAAAAAGTTCCTCGACAAATAAGGGCGTCTCCTCGCCCCTTGAGGGAGAGGATTAAGGTGAGGGGTCGCGCCGTCCTCCTAACTGTAGCGGCGCTCTACGAGCGCCGGTCTTGCCTGCCAAGTCTTCTTGCCTCTCTCACGGTGTCATGCTGAGCCTGCCTGCCCTGAGCATCGTCGAAGGGTCGAAGCATCTCTGTCGTTTCCGTCCCCCTTCGCGCCAAATCCGTGCCCCCGGCACGACCACACTTTCTTCAAACAAGCGTGTTTGGGAGGCCCGGAGATGGCGGGGGTGCGATTCACGCCGCTAGGGCGAGACGACAGCAGGACAGCGCCTTCCGCGCGACCACCGATTCCTTTCGACTGATTCCTTCACGATCCCGAAGGCGGCTTCAACTTGCCTAGAATGACGTGGGACCTGAACTTTTGTCCCGGAGGGGACGGCAGTAAGAGGCGTTCTCCTTTCGGGCAGCAGTATCGGCGTATTGTGGCTTCACCGACACCGATGGAATAGACTTGGCCCTTCCATTCGAGGATAATTCCACAGATATCTTTACTGAGGCCAAAATAGACCTTCGTGGCGTCCTCCATCGAAAGCTGGGTTGCTCTCGCGGCACCAGCATCTTTGCAGAGAACGACCACCCGCGAGGGAACTCGCTTCTTTCCTGAAGGGAAATCAAACTCCTGCTCGGCGAAAAACTCCAACACGTTGGCCCCAAGCCGAAACGCCGTTATTTCGTCTCGATAGAAATCCTCTACATGCGATTTGGCGGGCTCGTCCTCCGGCCCGAAGACGACTGCAATCTTGGAACGTTCCAACCACTCTTCACCGCGCCTGGCTTCCTGCCTCACTAAGCTATCGTCGTATTCCGCCAGTTTGACCACCCAACTCTCAACGTTCAGCGGACGGGATCTCTTGGGGAGGCGGCTGACGAGCGCCTCGAACCAAAGGCAGATTTCCTCGTCTCCAAGCCGTTCAGGGATTCGCTGGTCGAACCACACAAAGCCCTTCTGCGGCATTTTCAAGCTCGAATGAACGCGCAAATGTCGACGACTCGGGTATTGTCCCCCTTCTCTAGCAACGTACACGTCCATCGAGTCCGGCTGCATACGCAGCGCAGTGGACAACCCTACCTCGCTGAACTCGCACCGCCGCACGTATTTCAACGGAGGACGAAAGAGTGTAGGGATATCGACCAACTTCTGCTTCAAAAGGTCGTACTGCCCGAAAATGATCTTTGCCCATTCCTTCTCAAACGGTCCCCGTATCAATTGAAATGCCTCATGAGACATTTCACTCAACTGATCTTCTGCTTTTCGCCGAGCCAGAATGTCGACAGGGAAGGCGAACGCTACATTTTGCCATGCAGAGCCTCCATCACTCGTCGAGAAGAGCGGGCAACTAATCGGAATCGCAAGCTCCACATAACATGGCGACTTCCATGTCATTTCCGGAGGCGGGAACTTGTAATCTTTCGGACTGTCCGAAAAAATCTCGCCAAAGTCATCGCTCTGGTCGTTCTCCATTCTACAGCATCTCCTCCTGCTTCTCCGCCTTGCCCTCCCGCTCTGCCTTCGCAAACGGATTGGCTTGCGGCGGGGTGTCGAGTCGCTCCTTGCTGCTGAGCAGCCCTTCGACGGTGAGCAGCAGCCGGTTCATGCTGGCGTTGTATCACGCCACGAATGCTCGTCGCAATCTGAAAGCCGGTACATTTGCCGGTACGCCTGCTTGACGCCTGGTTTGCGTCAAGTGCATACTCCCAAATCATAATACTGTCTCGACAAGCAACCCTGTGAAAATCAGCGATATCCTCAAGACGACGCGGCCGACGGTCTCGTTCGAGTTCTTTCCGCCGAAGACCGACGAGGCGATGGCGAACCTCCTCGATACGCTCGCGCACCTGCACGAGTTGCATCCGTCCTTCGCCACGTGCACCTACGGTGCCGGCGGCAGCACGCGCGCCCGCACGCTCGAGGTCACGCTCAAGATCAAGGAGCAATTCAAACTCGAAGCGATGGCCCATTTTACCTGCGTCGGTCAGACGTTGAAGGACATCGATGGCACCCTCGAAAATTTCGCCGCGCGCGGCATCGAGAACGTCCTCGCCCTGCGCGGCGACCGGCCCACAAACCTGCCCGAACCGCCCGAAGGTTGGTTCCCCGATTTCAAGAACGCCGTCGATCTGATTCGCCACCTGCGCAAGCATTTCGCGGAGAAATTCAGTCTCGGGTGCGCCGGCTATCCCGAAAAACATCCCGAAGCGCCCGACTTCGATACCGACCGTCGCCGCCTCAAGGCCAAGGTCGATGCCGGCGCCGATTTCGTCATCACCCAGCTCTACTTCGACAACGCCGATTTCTTCCGCTTCGTCACCCGCTGCCGGGACATCGGCATCACCGTCCCCATCATCGCCGGCATCATGCCCGTCACCAACGTCGCCCAGATGAAAAAATTCACCGCGATGTGCGGCGCGGGCATCCCGGAAAAAATGCGCATCGACCTCAACCTGATCGCCCACGATCCCGAAGCCGTCCTGCGCTACGGCGTCGACTGGTCCACGCGCCAGTGCCGCGAACTCCTCGCCGCCAACGTCGATGGTCTGCACTTCTACACGCTCAACAAAAGCACGGCCACAATGCAGATCGTCCGTAATCTCCGCCAAACCGGCGCCCTGCGCTAGCCCGCGCCTTGTGTATGGTCAAGAGGCAACGCCGCGTGGGGGCACGCGGCCTACAGCCACCTTCGTGTGCTTCGTGACCTCGTGGTGAATCTCCGAGCCGGTGCGCCCCTCAAATCCCAAACGCCAGCCGGACCACTTCGGGAAGTATTTCTCCCGCTTTTCCGGGCAATGACCAGTCCACGACCGGCGTAATCGGCGTGGGCTCGCGATTGATCTCCACCGTCTTCGCGCCACGACGCCGCGCGTGATGGATGAAACTCGCCGCCGGCTCGACCACCGCACTCGTGCCAATCGAGAAAAACAAATCACACGCCTCCAATGCGTCGCCCGCCTGTTGCATCGCGTCCTCGGGCAGCATCTCGCCGAACCACACCACCGCCGGTCGCCGCGCTCCCCCGCACGCGCACCGCGGCGGATATTCTTTGAATGGTACGCCGCGTTCCTCGCGTTCGATGCCGCACCGCGTGCAGCGCCAGACCCAGATCGTCCCGTGCAATTCGACGACGTTGCGGCTGCCGGCAGCCTGATGAAGCCGATCCACATTCTGCGTGAGCAGCGTAAACGCCCGTTGTTGCGCTGCCAGATGGTTCTCCAGCCTCGCCAAAGCCAGGTGCGCCGCGTTCGGCTTCGCCGCCGCGCATTTCTCCCGCCGCCAGTCGTACCAACGCGTCACCGTCTTGGGATCGCGTTCAAACCCTTCGGGCGACGCCAGCTCGTGCGGATCGAATTTCGCCCACAACCCGTCCATCGCATCGCGGAACGTCGGTATCCCGCTCTCCGCCGACACACCCGCTCCCGTCAACACCACCACCGCCCGCGCCTCCCGCAAGGCGTCCACCAAGGACTCAGAAATGATCGATGGCCTTTGCACGTTCCAAGCCTATCGCAACCCCGCTTCAAACACGATGGCCGCCTCACTCGCTTGTCAGTGCGACGATTTTCTCCCGAAACTCCGGGTAGACCGCCAACAACTCGTCCCTCCGCCCGTGCTCGTAATCGGCAAAATCGAAACCGGGCGCGACGGTGCAGCCGAGCAACGCAAACGTCCCGCCCGCCACCAGCCGCGACCCCTGCCATACGCCGCGCGGGACGACGACCTGCGGCATCATGCCCGACCGTAAATCGGTGCCGAGTACCACCGTCCGACCCTTGCCGTCAGGAGAAAGTTGCAGCATCTCGACGGGATCGCCGAGGTAGAAATGAAAAATCTCGTCGCTCTGCAGTCGATGGATGGCGGAAAAGGTTCCCGTCGTGAGCAAATAGTAAATGCACGTGCTGACCGACCGCTGGCTCGGATAGCGCGCCGGCAGGACGCCTGCGGGAATCGTCTCGTCCGCGCGGTAAGTCTCCGAATAGAAACCGCCCTCCTTCGGATGGCGTTTTAGGTTCAGCCGCGCGATGATCTCGTCCGCAGTCACACCGCGCTCGTCTACACGAGTCAGCCCCTTGCCGCAAGCCGGATGCAATTAAAAGTGTTCGGCTTTGCGCATAATTGCCCCTCACCTTAATCCTCTCCCCGCGAGCGGGGCGAGGAGATTCCCCTCTCCCTTCGCCGAAGGGAGAGGGTCAGGGTGAGGGTTGTTGCCCAGAGGTTTTAATTACGGCCCCGCAAGCCGTTTTGCCGGCCACCGTCCAAAAAAACCTTTACATGCCGCCATGAGGGAGTACACTTCATTGCCAACAGAAATAAACATGCGCGGGGCGCAACGCTGTAGTCGGCCCTCGACTCACCAATGGTTCGAAGCTCGACTCAAGCAGTGCTCCCCGCCCAACACAACCAAGGAAGCATTATGTCCCAGTCCAACAAGGACCTGTCTCTCATCCAGCAGCTCATCCAGCAACACGGCGGCGGCTACCAAAACGACGACCTCGTCGAGGACATCATCGAGACCGCGCTACGGCTCATCGACGACAAGGCCGACCGCCTCGACATGAAGGTCATCACCTCCACGCTCAAGGAGTTGCGCTATTCCTCGAAGATCTTCGCGCCGTTCCGCGGCCGGCGCAAAGTCACCGTCTTCGGCTCGGCCCGCACCAAGCCCGACGCGCCGGAGTACCAGCAGGCCGTCGCCTTCGGCAAAGCCATCGTCGAGCGCGGGTTCATGGTCATCACCGGCGGCGGGGAAGGCATCATGGGCGCCTCCCAACGCGGCGCGGGCCGCGACAACAGTTTCGGGCTCAACATCCGCCTGCCGTTCGAGCAGGAACCGAACCTCGAGATCGCCGGCGACCGCAAGCTGATCAATTTCAAGTACTTCTTCACCCGCAAACTCTGCTTCATCAAGGAGAGCGACGCCATCGTGTTGTTCCCCGGCGGATTCGGCACGCATGACGAAGGGTTCGAGGCGCTCACGCTGATGCAGACGGGCAAGAGCCAGCCCAAACCGCTGGTGTTCGTCGACCGCCCGCGCGGCAACTATTGGAAGACGTGGTGGCGGTTCGTCGAGGACCAGCTCCTCGATGAGGCGCTCGTCAGCAAGGAAGACCTCGCGCTGTTCAAGGTCACCGACGACGTCGAGGAAGCCTGCGCGGAAATCACGCAGTTCTACAGCAACTACCAATCCTGCCGGTACGTGAAGGACGCGCTCGTCGTGCGGGTCAAGTATCCCGCCACGGAGAACCTGCTGCGCACGCTCAACGCCCGTTTCTCGGACATCTGCCTCAACGGCGGACAATTCCGCGCGTCCGGCCCGCTCCCCGAAGAGGACAACGAGCCCGAACTGAAGGAACTGCACCGGATCGTCTTCCCGTTCAATCGCACCAATTTCGGGCGGTTGCGCTCCCTGATCGACGTGATCAACCAGCATTGATAACGAACCACCCGGTGACGTTGTAGCCGCGCTTCTGTGAAGCGCGGAAAGTTTGTTGGATCAGAAATCGGACGCTTCGCAGAAGCGCCGCTACACCAGCGTCCGTCTTGTCAGGACTACCTTCGCTCTTGCAGGCTCTTTTGGTTGGACGGAAATAACGCGCTCTTGTTGCGCGGTGGCTTGCCCGGCACCAGCCAACTGTCATAAATGTGGCGGATTTGCCGCGGGGGAACCCGCAGCAGGAACAGCAACGTCACCCACCACCTCACCAGCGTGGTCCGCACGACGCCATTGGCGTTCCACCGGCGGCCACTACTGACCAGTCCCGAGCGGATAAACGTCAGCCGTCCCGCGCGGCGCAGTCGGCGCGAGAACGAAACGTCTTCCATGATCGGAATTTCCGGGAACCCGCCCAGCGCCTCGAACACCTGCCGCCAGACGAAAATCCCCTGGTCGCCGTACGGCAGCCGCAACCAGCGCGACCGGCGGCTGGCCGCCCGTGCCACGAGCTTGCACAGGTGACGCCGCGAATCGATATGCAAATCAAACGCGCCGCCCACCGCCCCGTCCCCGATGATCCGTCGCTGGATTTCTTCCAGGGCGCCGGGCAACAAAAAGGTGTCCGCGTACAGGAACAGGAGTATGTCACCTGTCGCGTGGCGGGCGCCGATGTTCATCTGCCTGGCGCGGTTCGGCAGCGCGCGGAAGACGTAAGGTGTGAACCCCTGGGCCAGTTCGCAAGTCCGATCCACCGATCCGCCATCGACGACAATCAATTCAACGTCCGGATGGCTCGCCAACTGACGCAACGTCACGGGGAGGCTGCCCTCCTCGTTCAAGGTAGGAATGATGATACTGATGACCATGACCACCTACTCGCCGTCGATTTTCTACCAGAACCCTCGCGAAAAATCCACCACAAACCTCGATCAACCCCACAATTTCCGGATGACTTGCGTTTTGGATGCGCTCGGCGCGTGTTCGGTTGCAGGAATGAGAGTGCCGAACGCCTAATCCTTGTCCGTGCCGCGATGTGTGACACTCTCCAGTTCCAGCGACACCTCACCGATCACCCCATAATCGGCCGATTCACGTGTGACCCCCAACGGCGCCGCGACCAGCAACTCCAGGCTTTTCATTGGCCTCCAGATCAGTTCGGGCGTCACGTAATAGGTGGTCACCGCGCTGGTCGAGTCACCGTTGCCTTCCAAGCCGACATACCACCGTTTCACCGGGTACAGGATCACCACGTTGTACTCGAAATCATCGCGGGGTTCTTGGCCGGAATTGGTGATCGCGCGCGTCCATCCGCCGTTGACCTGCACGTTGCATCGTCTCACCCAGGTGCTCGCCGTGAAAAACGGTTCCAACGTGAGCCGTCCCTCGCCGAGATCGCGCGTGCGGTCGCCCGTGGGAATCCCGAGTCCGAGCCCGGCTGTTAGCGCGACCGGTCCTTGTCCGACGGGAATCGCTCCGTACCGCACCGCGGTTTCGACATCACCGACACCATCGGCGCCCGGCTTGTTCCTGGGCCGAAGGAACTCGTATGGCGCTTCGGCGTCGATTTCCCAGCGGTCCGTCAAACCGTATTCGAGTTCCGCCTCGGCGGCGTAATTCTCGGTCGGTTGCGACTTCGCGTATCGAACCGTGGCGGTATTTTCCAACTCATCCGCGTCCTGAATCACGACCGAACGCGCGATGGCCAGTTCTTCGGGGAGACGTTGGTCGTCTTGCGGCTCCTGGGCCAGAACGCACGGGAGCGGCGCCGCCAACAGCAGCAGGAGCGCTCGTCTCATCCGAGCGCGCCGAGCACCTCGCTGATGCTGCCGCGGATACAGGTGAAAATCGGGGTGTCGCGCAATGTGTACTTGCGGACCTCGTGCTCGCGCATTTCCATGACGAGATCGATGAAATCCTCCGGCTTGTCCCCCTCGAACGCGACGACGAACTCGGGATCATCGAGTCCAAAACAGTAAATCGTGTTGATCTTGATGCTCGGGTACCGGTGGCCCGTCTCGATGTGGACGTTCATCATCCGCTGGCGTTCTTCCTTCGGCAGCAGATACCAGTCGCTGGTCTTCCAGAACGGGTACACGAAGATGTACTTGTTCTGTCCCGGCACCACGCGCCCGCGGCGGCCTTCGCTGCCTTCGTGTTCGTGATGGTCCACGTACATCGAGCGTTTGGTCATGCCCAGGTAGCTGTAGGGCGTGTGACACCATTTGCCGAGGCTGGTGTTGAGCAACTGCGTGCTCATTTCCGTGAAATCTTCCAGCCGCTCGCTGATCCGCCACAGCAGGAAATCCGTGTCCGCCCGCGTCCCGACCGTGCTGAACGGAATCAGCAGCGCGCGCCCCTTCCAGTCTTTCACCACGCCCTCGAATTCGCTCTTGCCGCGGTCCCGTTCCTCGCGCGACAGCCGCCGCCACGCCGGATCGACCTTGAAAAACAGGTAGTTCACGTACTGCCGTTTGATCTCGTCACTCATGGTTGCCCCTACTCCATATAATGCTATACTGGCCTCGCGATGCAACGGAAAACAGGCGTGCTCATTTTCACCCACGGCTCCCGCCTCAAGGAAGGCAACGAGATCATGGTCAAACTCGTCGACCAAGTGAGAGCACGCCTCGGTTACGACCTCATCGAGCCGTGCTTCATGGAACTTGGCAAACCGCCCATCCCCGTCGCCATCAAGAAACTCATCGCCCGCGGCGCCAACCACATTTTCGGGTACGCATTCTTTCTCGTCCCCGGCTCGCACCTGCGCGAAGACATCCCGTTCATCTTCGAGCAGACACTCAAGAAATTCCCCGGCGTCACCTACGAACTCAGTCCGCCGATGATGTCCGACCCGATGATGATCGATTTCGTCGCCAAACACGTCGAATCCGCGCTCCACGAGCCGCGCCGCAGTTGAGGGCCGACTGGAGGGCCACGCTCCGTCGTGGCCGCCGGTAGGGCGAGCGTCTCGCTTGCCGCTAACGATAATGCCCGCCGTTATCAACCATAAATTGGCTTCGTTTTTGGCTTTCTCTCCACCAATTTTCCACGCCGGCTTGGATAGAATTGGGTTCGTTTGGTAATTTTACCCCCCTACGCCCCCTCCCCCCATGTTCGGCGCCGGTCTCCCGACCGCGCCGTTCGACGTGCATTGGAGGCTTGCCCGCCTCTGGCGGGGCGAGCCGAACGCTGACCGTCGAGAGCCGATTGCTCCTGCCCCCATCGACCATCAGCCATTGGCCCTGCTTCCGAAGCCTCGTGTCAAAGAACCGCCGCCAGCGTCCCACAAATCCGCCACAAAGTCCAGCAAAAAGTATCGTTGCGCGATAATCGTTGCCAGATAACCCCACTCGCCCGCCGGCGGTAGAGTGAGCGCCCCCCCCCGTTTGCCGCACGGATAATTTGTTCACCACGAAGAGCGCGAAGCGATCCGCGCCCTTTGTTCTTGCTCGGTAACTTGCACCGAGCTAGCGTCTTCCTGTGGATCGGCCCACTAGAAATGGCCAACTGTTGGTCGTCTTATTCTGCGACTTTAGGTCTCCAATTTGAGTTCGACGGAAATGAGGCACTATGCAGATGAGTGAAGCCCGACTTCTTCGTGAGATAATCGCGGTAAAGCACAAGGAGATCGAGGTTGCAATTCGTGCCTTGGGAGCTTCTGAACTTACCACGCCGCATATTCTTCAAAAACACGCCGAGATTCTTGACCTGACGGCGCAGCTTGCCGAGATTTCCACGCGCAGGATTATCAGGCTGACATGGGCACTGTGTTGGCTCACTGTTGCGCTGCTGGTCACGTCCATTGTGACGCTGGCAGTGATCCTCAGGTAACCGCGACCCGCGCTGGCACGGCGTTCGCGGTAAGCGGGCACGGGCAACGGCCAGAGCAAAGGAGCATCTTGTGGACATTGAATTCTACTGCTTCAAGTGTGGGCAACATATCGTGATTGACGCGGTGGGCGTGGGGCAGGCTGTGAACTGTCCGAAATGCCAAGCTCGATTGGTGGTTCCACAGGCACAGCCGGACTCCAAAAGCGAAAGCGTCACGCAGCCGTCTGCCGGACCTTCACCGCCACCGCCGCAACCGGTTCCAACCGCTGTACCACCACTGATGTTTCGGTCAGTTACACACAAAACCAAATGGCGTGTCGGCATAGCCGTTGGCCTCGGATGTTTGGGTATTATTGTAATTTCCCTGCTTACTGTGAAACAAATCGAGACGGAGAACACCACGGTTTCCACCCCTCTGATAATTCACGATCTGGAGAAAACTCCTTCATTCACCCCATCAGCACAAGTTGAGAAGTACGCAGAAGAACGTCGTAGCATCAGTAATCCGAATTACGCTCGGTACATCTCTGAATTGTATGACACCAGCACTCTGATGGAGGCCGCTAGAGCAAGTCAGCGATACAACCAAGCAGAGGCAAACACCTTTATCGGAATCAGCGAGGAGGAACTAATTCACAGACTTGGGCAGCCGTGTGTGATCAGGATTGCGGAAACAGGCGAAGGCGAACATTACAAGTGTCTCGATTTCGGTGGCTCAACTTTTTTCAATATTTTTGAAAAGGAAGGCACGGTCTGGAGCGGCGACTACCGTGGCTGTGAGTTCTCACATTGATAGTGAAACCAAAACCATGTGCTTGTATTTTGGCCGGTGGGATTGAATCATTGACAACGTGAGCAGGCGCGGGCGACGGCCAGATCAAGGGCGCAAATCATGGACATCAAATTTGACTGCGACGTATTAGAAATGTCGGATTGAGCTAGGGAGTGGAGCAAAGCCATGGGTCAGAAACAGATGGGCTGCTACCTGTGTGGAGATTTGAACCCAAGCACCAAAGATCACATACCGCCGAGGGGGTTCTTTCCAGAACCACGCCCATCGAATCTGATTACAGTGCCATGCTGCGCTTCGTGCAATAATGCCTTCGCGAAGGATGACGAGGCCGTTCGTGCATGGTTCTCTGCATCCCTTGGTGCGACACCAGCCGGAGACTGGATTCTGACAAACAAAGTCGTTCCCGGCACAATGATTCGCAGTCCAGCGTTTCGTGAATCGTTGCTCAACAGCATAGAGGACACGAAGCTTTTGTCCGAGCAGGAAGGGCTGATTGATGTTGCGCAGTTTTCAGTGGATCCTGATCGGATTGAGCGCTTCATCATACGAGTCGTCAAGGGGCTATTGTCCTTCTACTACCCGGATTACGACTACTGTTTCGACACCTTCAACCCCCGGTTTATCCCGACAACGCGCGACAACCTCAACAAGCTGGAAACCTTTAAAAATCTTCTGCACTACGATTTTCGAGGTGACGGAGTTATTCAGTATCGCTTTGGATTGTCTGACACTCGCCGTTCTGGCATGTGGATAATCCTTTTCTATGGCGCTGTTCTTTTTCTTGTTACCCACGAGAAGCCGTAACCGGGGTCAACTCCGCACTCGTGACGAATCCGGTGTCGCCACACATTCACGCCGTCTGCCCTCGCGCCGCGGAGTGGGATGGCGTATCACGTCATCACTGCGCACAGGATGAGGAAAGCCGCCAAGTAGCCGCTTGATCGCGGCGACGATGGATGGTAGATTGTTGCGCAGTTTGCAGACACCAACGGTATTCCACGATACGACACACGCGGGCGCAAGACGACAGGAGCGCCAACTGTCAGTGGAGCTAATGAAAGACACCATCTGCCAGCACGAGCGCAGGATTCAGCACAGACGAGGTGAACACGGCGGATTCGTGTATGAATTCCGTCGGCGCGTCAGCGGGAAGAAACTGGTGGTGATCGCCGAAGTGAAGCAGAATCAGTGCTGGTTAATCACCGGCTATTACGATGAAGAATGAAAAGCACATCTTTGCGGTGAAGTCGAGTCAACCGCCGATGGTGGAGGTGGACGCGGAAGCGTCCGCGCTCTACATTCGTTTTCAAAAAGGCCGCGTGGCCAAGACGATTCGTCATCCGTGTCAGTGGCCGCTGGTGACGGTGGACCTGGACGCGGCGGGGGACGTGCTGGGCGTCGAGTGTGTCGGCGTGAGCAAGTTCAACCTGCTGGAGTTGCTGCGGAAAGCGTCCGTCAAAGCGCCGGCTGATTTCAGCGCGCGCGTCCGTTTCCAGCTTGTCCCGAAACGCGTGCCAGCCACCGCCTGAGACGTAAGTAAGATTATTCAGTTCCGAATCTTCTTGAAATTGTCGCGTCTTCTGTCTACGCTCCGCTCAGTTCTTTGAGTCGTACCACGTCGGCGCAGGGAACGCCGTGAAATTCGGCGACAGTGGCGCTGCTGTAACTGGCTACGAAAGCCCAACCTCGGAATTCGGGGTCTAAAGCCATCCACACGGAGAAGGCGGGCGAATAGATTTGAAGCCAGAAGTCAGAATAACGGCCGACGCGTAACCCAACAATCCTTCGAACCAAAGGAGACGTGTCATGTTCCGTTCCCATGTCGTCGCCGTACTCGGCTTGGTCCTCGCGCTGGGCCGCCCCGCAATCGCTTCCGTCAGCTTCACCGAAAATTTTTCCAGTAACCCATTCGCCCCCGTTGGAAATTGGTCCTTCGGCATCGGAGACAACAGCAACGGCCAGTTCGCGTGGACGAACACACCGCCAGCCTACACCGGCGACGCCAGCGGCGAACTCGATGTTTACCTGAATTCCCCCCTGCCGACCGTCCGGTTCCAGCGACCGCTCGGCGTGACGCTCACCGATACGAACAGTTTCACGCTGTCCGTGGTTTTCAGCTTCAACATCCTCAGCGCCCCCGGCGATCAACAGATGGATATCGCCTTTGGACTCGTCAACAGTTCCACGACAGGCGGCGACAGCACGGGTTCCGCGACCAACTACACCAGCGACAACGTGTTTAGCACGGTCGAATTCGAGTACTTCCCCAACGTCTCGTCGCTCTATGGCGGACCGTCGCTCATTCCGACGGTCTTCGGCGCGCAAGAGCCTGGCGAGGATGCCTTCGCGAATTCCGCGGCGATCTATGGCTACGCAACCGATCTTGGTGACCATACCAGTGGCGTTACGGCGCTGCCGCAAAACGTCACCCTGCAAGCCATCCTCGCCTACAGCGGCGCAACCAAGACGCTCGCCATAACCATGAACCAGGTAAATCCCGACGGGTCTCTCACGCTGCTCGATACGGAGGTGCCGCCGCTAGACCTCGTCGCCAATGGCTACGACACGAACTTTCCTTTCGTGGTCGACACGCTCGCCATCATGGCCTACAACGACGGCTTTACCGACCCGAGCGATCCGTCGCTTGTGGCCAACCTGCAATTCCAGCGGCTTTCGTTTTGGTCGCCCGCGCCTCAGCCGCCAAGCTACGTGTCGATCAACGTCCTCAGCACGAATGTGGTTCTGACGTTCCCCACGCTCTCCAACAATCTGTATTTCGTGCAAAGCACGACCGACCTCGTTTCGGGTGCGTGGAGCACCATCGCCAGCAACATTTCCGGCACGGACGGCGTCGTGACGAACATCGACGTCGGCGGAGCGAACACATCCAGGCGCTTTTACCGGGTGGGCTTGCAGTTGAATTGAACGCCACAATTACACATGGCATGACTCGTCGCGCCTTCTCGCTGATCGAGTTGCTGGTGGTCATCAGCATTGTCAGCCTGTTGGCGGGAATGCTGCTGCCCGCGCTCAAACAGGCCCGCGAATGCGCCCGCGCCGCCGCTTGCGCGTCCAACCTGCGGCAGATCGGATTGGCGACCCAAATGTACTTGGACGATTACAGCCGCTTCTTCTTGTACGAACAACCGGCCAACGGTGGCGCGGACACGCTGTGGTATTTTGGCCTGGAATCTCCCTGCGACCCCTTCGGCGCCGGCCCGCCGGGCTCGCGTCACATCGACCTGACGAAGGCCAAACTTTGGCCCTACTTCCAGACGGTGCACGGCATTGAAGTCTGCCCCAGCTACAACTATTACTCGCCGTTGTGGCGGCAAAAATTCAACCAAATCACCGATGGCTACGGTCTCAACGAACTTCTGTTCGGCAAATCACTGAACGATCTGACGAATTCCCCCGCCCAGATCGTCTGCTTCGCCGATGCCGCCGATGTGAACACGATCCAAGCCCCCGCTTCGTCCGCGCACCCCATGCTGGAAGAATTCTACTACGTGCACCCGTACAACAACCAGATTCCCACCACCCACTTCCGCCACAATGGGCGCGCCAACGTGTTGTTCTGTGATGGCCATGTTGACTCGATGCCCATGGCCCCCGGCACGCTGGATACTCGGCTCCCGCAGGAAAAAATCGGCCGACTCAACCCGACCGGGGATATGAGCCTGTTTTGGTAGTCCGCGGCGGCGCGTCAGGAGACGCCGATATGCTTCTTGATCATGCCGGCGATCTCGTCGGCGAATAACTTGATCTGCTTGCCGTCAGCGCCTTCAATGAGGAGGCGGGCTTTGGGCTCGGTGCCGGAATAGCGGAGCAGGACGCGGCCCTGTCCGTTGAGCCTGGCTTCGACGTCCTGGACGAGCTTCATCACGTCGGGCAGCGTCTCCCAGGCGGGTTTCTCTTTCACGCGGACATTCACCACGACCTGCGGGAACTTCGTGCACACCTTGCGCAATTCGCTCAGCGGTTTGCCCGTGTCCATCATGATGCGCAAGACCTGTAGGGCGCTGACGATGCCGTCACCCGTCGTGGTGAAATCGCGGAAAATCATGTGCCCCGATTGTTCGCCGCCCACGTTGAGGTCGTCCTGCAGCATCCGCTCGATCACGTAGCGGTCGCCCACCTGCGTGCGTACGACCTGCCCGCCCGCCTGGCGGATGGCGTAATCCAGCCCGAGGTTGCTCATGATCGTCGCGACCAGCGTGTTTTTCCGGAGCGTGCCCCGCTCGATCCAATCCAGCGCCGTGATCGCCAACACGTCGTCGCCATCGACGAGATTGCCCGTCTCATCGCACAACTGCACGCGGTCGCCGTCGCCGTCGTGGGAAATGCCGAGATCGGCCCCGTGTTCGCGCACCGCCCGGCAGACCACGTCCGGGTACGTGCTGCCGCAATCCTTGTTGATGTTGGTGCCGTCGGGCCGGTTATTGAGGACCGTGACCCGGGCCCCCAACTCCTGCAACACACACGGCGTGCTCTTGTAGGTGGCGCCGTTGCCCGCATCCACCACGATGCGGAGACCTTCCAGCGTCATGCCCTTCGGGAAGGCCGCTTTCGCAAACTCGACATACCGCCCGAGCGCGTCGTCGATACGCACCGCTTTGCCGATGGCGTCCGCCGTCGGCCGAATCTTCTCGATCGCGCCGCCGAACACGAGGTCTTCGATCTGTCTCTCGATCGCGTCATCAAGCTTGTACCCGTCGTCGCGGAAAAACTTGATGCCGTTGTCTTCGTAGGGATTATGCGACGCGGTCAGCACGATGCCCGCGTCCGCGCGGAGCGAGCGCGTCGTGTAGGCGACGCCCGGCGTGGGCAGCGGACCGATGAGCAACACGTCCACGCCCATCGAGAGGATGCCGGCCGAGACGGCGTTTTCCAGCATGTACCCGCTCAACCGCGTGTCCTTGCCGACCACAATCTTGTGGCGGCCATGTCCCTTGGCCACGGGCGCGCGCGATTTGAACACATGCGCCGCCGCGCGACCCAGTTTCAGGGCCGTTTCCGAGGTGACCGGCTCGACGTTGGCGACGCCGCGCACCCCGTCCGTGCCGAACAGCTTCTTGGCGTTCCCCATAAGGTTACGGCGTCTTTTCTACACCCCGCTCGGTCGGGATGTCAACCGAGTGACCCGGGCCAATCCGCACATCCAGTTCCGCCCAGTGCCGCTGCGTCAATCCTTCCGGAAACGCCAGTGGCGCCAACTCGACACGCTCGCGGAACGACGTCCGCCGTCCCGTGACGTCGACGGGCAGTGTGCTCACATTGGTCATGCTGTTCAACAGCGTCTTGGGCCCTCGTTCCCGGATTGTCTTCGGCTCAATGACCACGCGCTCGATCGACAAGCCGGGAGGCAGTTCGCCGCTAAACTCCGGCTGCACCGGTAACTCGCGCTCGATCATCTGGTCCACATTGACCGTGACCTCGGGCGGGTCGATCTCGGACACCTCAACGCGCCGGGAATGACGGATCGATTTCGGGGTAAGCTTGACCGCGATCGGTCCCACGCGATTGTCCTGGGTCAGGTCCACGACCGCCGATAAATCCTGCCGCGAAACCTGGCGCACGTCTTCCCGCGTGCCGCGGACGATCACATTGACGGTGCCCGCGCTGGCTTGCAGCACCGTCAATCCCGTCCTCGCTTTGACCTCGAGCGGCACGCCTTCGATCAATCGCCAGTCGCTGGTGATGCCCTTCACGAAAAACCAGGTGCACGTCGCCAGCAGCAGCGACACCAATTTGAGGCGCACATCGTGGGTCGCCCAGCCGATCATGACTTCGCTTCCTCGTGGTGTTTGTCGGAGTGCTCCCGGGGATGGCCGCTGTCATGGCTCTCGAACATTTCCGCCGGCCCGTCGCTGCCATCCTCCTTGGCCACCGTTTCCTGGATCATGGTATTGCCGAAGATGCGCCGGGTCAGGTCCGCCAGCCAGGTGCTGCGGCGCGACACCGAGGTCAGCGTGGTCGTCAAAAATGCGCTCAACCCATCCACGTCCAATCCCTGCACCAGGTGCCCGCGATGCGCCACCGAAATCTCTCCCGTCTCCTCGCTCACCACCACCACCACCGCATCCGTCTCCTCCGTCAATCCCATCGCGGCCCGATGGCGCATGCCCGTGCTGGCGCTCAGCCCCCTCCGCTGCGTCAACGGAAACACGCAGGCCGCCGCCACAATCTCATCCCCGCGCAACACCACGCCGCCGTCGTGCAACGGCGTATTGGGAAAGAAAATCGTGGTCAGCAATTCCGGCGTCGCCTTCGCGCCGATCAGTACACCGGTCTCGATGACACCGCGGAACCCGATCTCGCGTTCCACGGCCATCAGGCCGCCGCAGCGCTTCTGGGACAGTGACCGGGCCGTCTCGACCAGCACATCAATCATCTGGCCGCGCTGTTTCGGACTCCAGAAGAACTGGCGGCTGCCGACTTCCGCGAGCGCCCGCCGGAATTCCGGTTGAAAAATGACCAGCACCGCGATGGCCAGGAACGCGAGGAACCGGCTGAGAATCCAATTGATCACGTCCAGTTGAAAAATCTGCGTCACGCCCACGATGCCGAGCAGGACGATGACGAACCCCGTGAGCACGGCAGCCCCGCGCGTCCCGCGAAACAACAGGAACGTGTAATAAAAGAACGCCGCCAGCAACGCGATCTCGAAGACCGGCTTCCAATATGCGGCGATGAAATCCAGAATGAGTTCCATTGATTGCTACCGTGCCTGCTGTATCGCTTCCACCATTCGAACCACGTCCGACATTTCGGCCACGTCATGCACGCGCACCACGCGCGTCCCCTGCGCGACTGCCCACGCGACCGTCGCGGCTGTTCCCCAGAGCCGCGTGTCCGCCTCGCCGGTGCGTTTCGCCCCCGTCGCGGCCAGCACCTTGCCGAGGAACGACTTTCTCGACGTGCCGACCACCACCGGGCAACCGAGCGAACCGAATTCGCCCAGGCGCGCCAGCAATTGCAGGTTGTGTTCCACAGTTTTGCCGAAGCCGATACCCGGGTCAACGGCGATTTGCGATTTTTTCAGCCCCCGCGACATGGCCAAGGCGATCCGTTCGGCCAGGAACGATGCTACTTCGGCAACCACGTCGTCGTACCGCGGACCCTGCTGCATGGTTTGCGGCGCACCCTGCATATGCATCAACACCACGCCCGCGCCGGTGTCGCGCACGACGTCGATCATTCTCGGGTCGAACCGGAGCGCGCTGATGTCGTTCACGATGCGCGCGCCCGCCGCCAGCGCCTTCTCGGCAACAATCGATTTCGTCGTATCCACGGAGACGACCAAGTCCGGCAAGCATTCGATAACCGGCGATACCCGTCGCCATTCCTCCTCGGCGCTCACGGGCGTCGCGCCGGGCCGCGTGCTTTCGCCCCCGATATCAATGATGTCAGCCCCGGCTCCTGCCATGGTTCGCCCGTGCTCGACCGCCTTGTTTACGTCCAGAAACTTCCCGCCGTCCGAAAACGAATCCGGCGTCACGTTGAGCACACCCATGATCAACGTGCGCGTCGAATCCCATGAAAAATCCTGTGCCACACGGGCACTGTACGCCGTCCCGTGCCGGAAACAACCGCAGAAAGGGCCACCTTGCCCGATGCGTCGCGTGCGGGATTTCCCTGGTCGTACGGAAGGCCAGTCAACCCAACAAAAGCAGTTGCATCGCGAAAATTCTGCTGTAGGTTGCCTGAATGATGGCGTGGGAAGGTCGGCTTGTCCGGCGCGCGGACAGGACCGATTTGCTTGGGAAGCGCGGCCAACGGTTCCGGGGACGTTTTCTGTCGACACCGGCCGTCTGCCTTTTGCTGTGGTCACTTTGTTTCATCGTCAGCGCCCAGATGACCGATGTGTTGACATATCACAATGACAACGGACGAACCGGACAGGCCTTGCATGAGCAAATCCTGTCATCCGCCAACGTCAACACCAACCATTTCGGCAAGCTGTGGATTCTGCCCGTTGACGGCAAAGTGGATGCGCAGCCGCTGTATGCAGCCGGGGTCTCGATCCCGGGCCATGGCGAGCACAACGTGTTGATCGTCCCGACGGAAAACGACAGCGTCTACGCGTTCGATGCCGACTCGACCAACCTCTTCTGGCATGTATCTATGCTGGGCATCAACGAGACCCCCTCGGATGATCGTGGCTGTAGTCAGGTCACGCCGGAGATTGGGGTCACGGCCACGCCCGTCATCGACCGTCAACTCGGCCCCAATGGCACGGTTTTCGTCGTTGCCATGAGCACAGACGGGTCGGGTGATTATTACCAGCGGCTTCACGCTCTGGATCTCGCCACCGGCACCGACCGCGTCGCCGCCGTCACCGTCGCGGCCGCGTATCCCGGCACGGGAGACAACAGCAGCGGCGGCAACGTCATCTTTGATCCCGCCCAATACAAGGAGCGCGCCGGCCTGCTCCTGCTGAATGGCGTGATCTATACCGCCTGGGCGTCGCATTGCGACAATCGCCCGTACACCGGCTGGATCATCGGCTACGACGAGCAGACACTCTCGCAAACGAACATCCTGAACGTCACCCCCAACGGCAACGAGGGAGCCATCTGGATGGCCGGGGATGGCCTCGCGTCCGATTCCAGCAACGATATCTATTTCCTCGATGGCAATGGGGTATTTGATCCGACGCTCACCACCAACGGGTTCCCAACCCAGGGAGATTTCGGGAACGCCTTCATCAAACTCTCCACGGTGAGCAATCTGCTCGCGGTGGCGGATTATTTTGCAACGTATACCAACGCGTACGAAAACGACAACGATCTCGACTTGGGCTCCGGTGGCGAGCTTGTGCTGCCGGATATGACCGATGGCCCTGGCAACACACGCCAACTCGCTGTCGGTGCCGGTAAAGACCAGAACATCTATCTGGTCGATCGCACAAACATGGGCAAGTTCAACCCCACCAACGATAACGCGATCTACCAGAAACTCACCAACGTGCTCTCGGGTCAGGTGTATTCCACACCCGCGTATTTTAACGGCACCCTGTACTACGGCTCCGTCGGCGACTACATCAAGGCGTTTCCGTTCCAGAGCGCGCGGTTGACGGCCATATCCTCGCAAACTCCCGGCACGTTCGCCTACCCCGGCGCGACGCCCGGTGTTTCCGCCGATGGCACTTCCAATGCAATCCTTTGGGCCACGGAAAACACTTCACCGGCGGTCCTGCACGCGTACGATGCCACGAACCTGACCCACGAATTGTACAACAGCAATCAGGCTCCCGGCGGCCGCGACCAGTTTGGTGTCGGCAACAAATTCATCACGCCCACAATCGCCAGCGCCCGGGTTTATGTCGGCACCACGAGTGATGTTGGTGTTTTTGGTTTGCTCGACCAGTCCACGCTGACACCGCTCGAAGTGTGGCGCAATACGAATTTCGGCAACCCATCCAATGTCGGCGCCGGCGCCGATACCGCGAACCCGGCCGGTGACGGTGTCCCCAATCTGATCAAGTACGCGCTCGGGTTGAACCCGCTTACGCCCGTGTCCGAAAACCGGTTGCCAGTCGCCAGTATTCTGCCAGCCAGTGGCCAAGATTATTTGACCCTGACCGTCAACCGAACCGCGCTGGCGACGGATGTCACCTACATCGTGGAGGTTTCCAGCAATCTAGTGACCTGGGTGTCCGGCGTCCCGTTTACCGTGACTATCAGCAACGTCTCGACCCAGCTCATCGTGCGCGATAATACGCCTGTGGCAAGCGCGACCAGCCGGTTCATCCGTTTGCTCGTCTCCGATCCGTAAACCCAACGCCTCGGTCCAGATTTGTTCCCGGGGAGCAGTTCTGTTACTGCTTTTCCTCCGGGGTCTGATCCGTGCTGTCACCCTTTAGCAGGTTGTCGAGATTCTCAAATGGGTTGGCCAGGGAAGAGCCTTTCGGCCCCTCGGCCGGCGCCGCGCCGTCGACATAGCCCTTGAGCTTGTATTTCTCGTGCTCGTGGTCGTGGCAATAGATGCACAGCAGCTCCCAATTGCTGCCGTCGGGCGGATTGTTCTCGTGGTTGTGGTCTTTGTGATGGACGGTCAGTTCTTTCAGCCTCTTGCCGGAAAACTCGCGCCCGCAACTGGCGCACACATGCGGGAACAACGCCAATGCCCGCTCGCGATACCCCTTTTGCCGGATCTCTGCGTCCCGCCGAAGCTGGGCAAGGATTTGCGCCTGCGTTTCCGCGTCTGGTGGTGTTTTCTTCGGCTTCATGTCAGCCCCAGCCTTTCCGTCCATCCTTCTCGATCACGGCCACGTACATGGGACTGGTAGACCTGAGGAACCGGCGGATGCGCCAACCGGTGCCTGCCAGAATCGCCTTCATCTCGTCGGGCGACACCATGAGATAATCGAACCACGGCGTGGCGTACCGTCGGTACCGGATCCGGATGCGCAGCTGTCCGCTCATCCGTCCACGGCGGCGATTGAATTGGTGATACCGCAAGTGATCGGGATTCCTGGTCTGATATATGGCGTTAGACTCCGCCACAATCCGCGCATCCGGCGACGTCAGACTGTGCAACCGCCGCAACAGCCATCGCGCCCGTCGCCGGCTGCCGAACAACCCGAAATTGTTCCCCATCATCAGAATCGTGTCGAATTGACCGAGCCCCCGATGAATTTGCGTGAATGACAACACCCGCGCATCCTTGACGCCGCGCTCGCGACAGGTCTTGACCGCCAGCGGTGACGCATCAATTCCCACGACCGTCTGCCCCCGTTTCTGCAAATACAGGCAGCACCGACCGGCGCCGCAACCGACATCCAGCACTCGTCCGTGGACATACTTCATCGCCCCTTGTTGATGTCGTGGCCAGTGTTTGAATTCCGCGAAATAGCTCGGTGCGCCACCCGACGTATCGAACCAGCCGTCATCGCGCTCCACGATTTCCCGGGTCGGCTTGCCGTCGAGATGATCCCACACGATCCGGCCGTACGCATCTTGTTGTTTTGTGAGCATGATCTGGTCAAGTCTACGCCAATCTCAAATCTACAGAAACCAGAAAAACTTTGCGGATAAGATCGTGCCTGCTACCTTCACACGTATGCCGCAGCCCGACCCGTTTCGAGCGCTCGTTCTGGAAAATGAGGGCGGGACCTTCCGCGCCTCGGTCAAACAGCTTCCTGTCAACTCCCTGCCCGCAGGGGACGTTACCGTTTCTGTCGCCTATTCGAGCCTGAATTACAAGGACGCGCTCGCGGTGACGAACCGCGGGAAGATTGTCCGGCGTTTCCCGATGGTTCCGGGCATCGACCTTTCCGGCGCCGTCGTGCAATCGGAATCGTCGCGGTTCCAGCCGGGGGACAAAGTCGTGCTCACGGGTTGGGGCGTGGGCGAAGAACATTGGGGCGGATACGCGCAACTCGCCCGCGTGAAGGCCGACTGGTTGTTGCCTCTCCCCGACGGATTGACGTTGAAACGCGCCATGTCCATCGGCACGGCGGGGCTGACGGCGATGTTCTGCGTCATGGCGCTGGAAGAACATGGCTTGCGACCCGACAGGGGCGACGTGCTCGTCACCGGCGCGACGGGCGGCGTGGGCTGCCTGGCCGTGATGTTGCTGGCCGGGCTCGGTTATCGCGTTGTGGCGTCGACGGGCAAAGAGGATGCGCACGGATTCCTCAAATCTCTCGGCGCACGAGAGATGGTCGGTCGCCATATATTCGCGAGGCGTGGTGACAAGCCGCTGGAATCGGGACGATGGGCGGGCGCTATCGATACCGTCGGCGGAGAAACGTTGTCAGCCGTGCTGCGACAGATAAATCGCGATGGTTGCGTGGCGGCGGTCGGGTTGGCCGGCGGCGCGGAACTCCACACCACGGTCTACCCGTTCATCCTGCGGGGAGTGAGCCTGGTCGGCGTGTCGTCGGGCCACATGCCGGTGGAACGGCGTCTCGCGGCTTGGACGCGGCTGGCCGTCCAGTTGCCGATGGAAATACTCGACTCGATCACGCAAACGGCGCGGTTGGATGATGTGCCCGCGTTGAGCGAGCAGATGATCTCCGGAAAAATCCGCGGTCGCGTCGTTGTCGACGTGAACGCCTGATGCCCGCCCCGCCAAGGGTCAGGCGTTGGCCGGCGACGGGCCGATTCCCGGCGCAGGGAAAACGTCGGCGCCCGGCTCCGTCTTCGCTTTCTCCGGCTGCGGCGGTGTGGCCGACGATGACAATCCCGGCGGGCGGGTCGGCGGATTCTGCATTTTCCCGGTCTCGATAATCTCGATAATCTGCGCTCCGTCGAGCGTTTCGTATTCGAGCAACGCCTGGGCGACCGCGATGAGTTTGTCGCGGTTCTGGGTCAGGATTTCCTTCGCGCGGGCGTAGCAGAAATCGATGATCTTACGCACTTCCTCGTCCACCTCGCGCGCCGTCTGTTCGCTGACCTCGCGGCCCTTGAACAGATCGCGTCCGAGGAACATGTGCTCTTCGTGTTCGCTGACGTTGACCATGCCGATCTTCTCGCTCATGCCCCACTCGGTGACCATCTTGCGGGCAAGGTGCGTGGCCTGTTTGATGTCGCCGGATGCGCCGCTGTTGCAGTCGCCAAAGATCAATTCCTCGGCGATGCGACCGCCCATGATGCCGGTGATCTGATCGTTCAACTGTTTCCTGTTGAGATTGAATTTGTCCTTCTGCGGCAACTGGAACGTCGCCCCGAGGTACATCCCGCGCGGGATGATGGTGACCTTGTGCAGCGGCTCGCTGTGTTCGAGCTTGACCATCACCAGCGCGTGACCCGCCTCATGATAGGCTGTCAATTTCTTGTCCGCGTCGTCCATCACCCGGCTGCGGCGTTCGCGGCCCCAGCGGACCTTGTCGCGGGCCTCCTCCATCTCTTCCATCCCGACGCCCTTCTTGTCGTTGCGCGCCGCCAACAACGCCGCTTCGTTGATCAAATTCGCGAGGTCCGCGCCGGAGAAGCCGGCGGTGCCGCGCGCGATGACCTTGAAATCCACGTCCTTGGAAAGCTTCACGGCGCGGGCGTGGACCTTGAGGATCTCCTCGCGGCCCACGAGGTCGGGCATGTCGATGACGATCTGGCGGTCAAACCGGCCCGGGCGCAGCAATGCGGAGTCGAGCACGTCGGGGCGGTTCGTCGCGGCGATGATGATCACGCCTTCCTGCGTGTCGAATCCGTCCATCTCCACCAGCAGCGCGTTCAGGGTCTGCTCGCGCTCGTCGTGGCCGCCGCCGATGCCGCTGAAGCGCGACCGGCCGACCGCGTCGATTTCGTCGATGAAAATCAGGCAGGGCGCGCTCTTTTTGCCCTGCTCGAACATGTCGCGCACGCGGCTGGCGCCGACGCCGACGAACATCTCGACGAAATCCGAGCCGCTGATGCTGAAGAACGGCACGTCGGCTTCACCGGCAATGGCTTTCGCGAGCAATGTCTTGCCCGTCCCCGGCGGGCCGACCATCAGCACGCCTTTCGGGATGCGTCCGCCGAGACGCTGAAACTTCTTCGGGTCCTTGAGGAACTGGATGATCTCCTCGACCTCCTCCTTGGCCTCCTGCATGCCGGCCACTTCCTTGAACGTCACCTTGTTCTTGTCGCGGCTGAGCATGCGGGCGCGCGATTTGCCGAAACTCATCGCGCCTTTGCCGGCCAGTTTGATCTGGCGGAAGATCAGAAAGTACAGCACCACCATGAGCAACACGAACGGCGCCGCCGAGATCAACAGGTTCATCCAGAACTGGTTGGCCGGCTGGAACTCGAGCGGAACGTTGTGGTCGTCGAAAAACTTCTGGATACTGTCGCTCCACACAACCTTGGTCGTGAACTTGCCGGATTTCTTCGCCCCGTTGGGCTCGGCCTCTTCGTAGTCGCCTTTGATGGACTCGACCGAGTCACCCCCGCGATAGACCGTGGCCTTCTTGACCGCTCCCTCGTCAACCAGCGTGCGCAACTGGCTGTAGGTCTTCTCCTCGACGTTGTCCACCTGATATTGCCGCAGTTTCAGGAACAGCGGCACCATGATCAAGATGACCACCCACAGGAGGATGAACCTCGTCGGGAATCGGGGATCACGGCCATCCGCTGGCCGCTTCAACCGTTTTAACCGGCCCTTTTTATTGTCGTTTTCGTCCATAAAATACACCACACTTCCGCGAGGCCAACCGAGACAAGATACCTCATCCGCGGCCTTCGCGCCACGGTGAAAAATTCTTGCCAAGTTACCACACGCTTCCGGCCAATGCAACACGATTGGTTGGCGCATCTGCCGTCCCGGTGCTATGATGCGCCCATCGGCCATGGTGATTCTCTATTCTCCGCGCTGCCTGGATTATTCCGCCCCCGGCCATCCCGAGAACCCCGACCGCGTCCGCGCCGCCGTCGCCCAACTCCACAAGGAATTCCACACCTGGGTCGTCCCCGAACCGTGCACTGACGACGACATCCTGCGCGTCCACACCCCCGCACTCCTCGACGCCGTCCGCTCCGGCGCGCTGGACGACATCGAAACGCCGTTTTACCCGAACATCTTCGACCTCGCGAAACTCTCCGCGGGCGCCGCCGTCCTCGCCGCCCAACACGCCCTCGACGGCCGACCCGCCTTTTCCCTGATGCGCCCGCCCGGCCACCACGCCGAACGCAATCGTGTGATGGGGTTCTGCTATTTCAACAACATCGCCATCGCGGTCGCCAAAGTTCTGGAAGTCGGAAGACCGAGAACCGAGAACGGAAGCCGAAAGGTCGCCATTCTCGATTTCGATTGCCATCACGGCAACGGCACCGAGGACATCTTTCGCGGGAACGACCGCGTCCTGTTCGTCTCGATGCACCAATCGCCGTGTTACCCCTACACGGGCCTCGTGTCCGCGGAAAACATCGTCAATTACCCGCTCCCGCCCGGCACCGGCGGCGAAAAGTTCGTCGAGACAGTGGACGACGCAATCGACCGCATTCGCGGGTTCAATCCGCAACTGCTCGCCATCTCCGCCGGGTTCGACGCCTACAAGGGCGACCCGATCACGCACATGGATCTGGAGGTCGAGACGTTCTACGAGATCGGCCAGCGCGTCGCCGACCTGACTCAGCCCGCGCCAACCGCTCCCGCGCTCCCCTGCTTCGCCGTCCTCGAGGGCGGCTACTCCCGCGAATTCCCCCAGTGCGTCGATGCCTTCCTCGCCGGCTGGGAACGACGGTGAGGTCGAAGGCGTTGCCATTGGTGTAGCGTCGGCTGTCCCCAGCCGAAACCTTGCAGGTACCCGCCCGGATGCGCTGAGGACAGCGCACGCTACACTGGCGCTTCGATTCATGCGGCCTATTGTAGGCCCGCTGCCCCCAACGGGCGCTTTTTCAACACGCCGTTAAACGTGTCGCCCGGAATTCCCTTGCAATCGGCATTCCGATACCCTATGAATCCGCCCGTCACCCCGTTTGCGGGCCTGTTATCTACGGCCCACACAAGCGCCACGTCTGCGCTTAGGCTAGGAAATGGCGAGATTGGAGAGCATCCCACAGCAGGACGAGACTAAGGACCGCCGACAGCGTTCTTTTGAGGGCACGCCAGCGCCCGTGAGGGAGCGTGTGTAGTCACACCCCTTTCACAATTGTCGCGGGCCAAGGACACGGAAGAAAACATTCTGGAAACAAGCGCATGAAAACGACTATGACAGCGATTTGTTTCTACTTTAGTTGCTTCGCATTCCTTCTTTCTCAGCAAGCCAGCGCCTCGCCTTCCTTTCATTCCGCGCAGTGGCCCAACGGAACGCAAGTGGACAGCGCTGAGATTGGGAATCGTACGCCGCTAATCCTCATTCACGGTATCTTGGAGGACAGCAGCATTTGGACTAACGTTTTTACTTACTACGAAAATTCATACGAGCTGCGGAATAATTTCAAGCCGTATGTTTTCGAGTACCACACGCACGATTCAGACGTGCAACTACCGGAGGATCCGGGAGATGTCCCCGGTCTTGGTTATGCGTTGGGCAACTTCTTGCAGCAGTGGTACAACACCCCCACCTCCGATCCTAAAGCTGGATTCAACGGAAACAACGTCGTCATTCTTGCGCATTCAATGGGAGGCCTGGTAGCACGCGCCATGATGGGATACTATTACTTCTCGGATCATCAGCAAGGTGGAAACAAAGTTTCAATGTTGCTCACTTTGGCCACCCCCCATCATGGGACTGCTTTGGCTAATGAACTGGTCACACCGAATTTGCTTACTGAATCCTTCAATGAGTTTGTCTACCACCTATACCTTGGGTTCGCCTTCAACATGGAGTGGGATTGCTACGACCGTGTGAGCATCGACAACTATTGTGCTCCCGGCATCGCCCCAGGTTTATTCTATTCCAAGATTGTCGCGTATGGAGCCGTATTGGATACCTCGCTGGGCCAAAACTCGGAATTAAACGACGCACATTGGGTACTCTGCCAAGACCATTACTGTAATAGTGATGGCGTCGTTCCGATTGAAAGCGCACTCTTTTACGGAGCGCCGGTCGTAACGCGCCAGGTTGATGGTTCATGCGACCACCTCCAAATCCTTTTGGGCAACAACACGGTGGACAACGGCTTCCCTATTTTTGGTTCGATCGCAGAGGACTTGGAAACAGCAGTTCCGTATGGCCCACCACCACCTGTCATCTCTGTGGTCTCTCCATCCGCTCTGCCCGGTCTGCCGCTGCCGCAGACACAACTCATTCGGATCATCGGCTCCGGGTTCACGAGCATTTCAACGTTGACGTTCAATGACGGGGTAGACTCGCCATTTACGGGAAGGGTGCCGATCTTTATCAGTGCCAACGAGCTTGACTACAACATTACGGTTGGCCCAAACGCAGCGAACTGGACGGTGCAGGTCGTCAATGGCAGCCAGCAGTCCAATTTGGGCACATTTAGTGTAACCGCACAACCGCCGCCTTCGGTCGGGTCATTGTGCGTGACGTTGCAACCTGCGGGGGCGGTGTCGGCTGGGGCGCAGTGGGAAGTGGACAACACGGGCTACAATAATAGCGGGCAGGTGGTCGGCTACCTGACACCCGGCTTGCACACAGTTTCCTTCAAACCTGTCGCGGGCTATACCGCGCCTGCGTCCCATTCCGTTTCCATCTCTGGCGGCAACCTGACCACAGAAGCAGACACATACACTGCCGTTGCACCCAGTACATACACGCTCACGCTCAATCAGGGCGGCAACATGGGCTACATCGTTAACCAGCCGTTCGGCACCGGCAATGGGAGCATTTACAGCGCAGGAGCGGCTGTGCAATTGACGGCATATGCGAATGGCGGTTATCACTTCGTCAGCTGGAACGGAGATGTCAGCGGCACGGCCAATCCAACGACGATTACGATGAACGGGAACAAGACCGTGGGGGCCAGCTTCGCTTCCGGTGACACAAATATGGGGACCGTCGTAGTCACTATTCTGCCGCCCGAAGCTGCGACCGCAGGTGTAACTTGGGGACTCAACGACAGTGATTTCCGCGCCAGCGGGACAAGCTACACCTATTATCCGGAGACCGTTTGGGTTTTCCTTCACGCCACCAACGATTGGATCGGGTACGGCGGTTGGGTGACGCTAACAGCTGGACAGATTACGAATTACACCTTTGCCGCTTCGTACACGAATGGCAGCATCGTCGGAACTGACCCAAGGACGTATTATACTCTGGCGGGTTCTGCAGGGAATTCAGGAAGCGCGGATGGCACAAATACCTCGGCCAGCTTCAACCGCCCGTGGAGCGTCGCTGTCGATACCAACGGAAATATTTTTGTCGCCGATGAAAATAACAACCTGATCAGAAAAGTCAGCGCGGCTGGTGTGGTAAGCACAGTGGCTGGTGTGGCAGGAGTCGCCGGTTCCGCCGACGGCCCGGGCAGCTCCGCAACATTCAACTATCCTAACGGAATTGCAGTGGATAGCGCAGGCTACCTGTACGTGGCGGACTGGAACAATTCGACAGTTCGCAAAATCACACCTGACGGAGTGGTAAGCACGTTGGCAGGACTGGCTGGGAACAACGGTAGCGCCGATGGTGCTGGTAGTGCAGCGAGATTCTACTTTCCGTCTGACGTTGCCGTGGACACGAATGGGAATGTTTATGTGGCTGACTCAGTAAATGAAACCATCCGCAAGATCACTCCGTCAGGTGTGGTCAGCACGCTGGCGGGGCTTGCCCGGAGCTATGGCAGTACGGACGGAACCGGCAGCGCGGCACGCTTTCATGATCCTACAGCCGTTGCAGTCGACGCCTCGGGGAATGTGTACGTTGCAGATCAAGTGAATCAAACTGTGCGTAAGGTCACTCCGGCCGGTGTGGTAACTACCTTGGCGGGTTTCCCAGAGAGCGCAGGCGCTGCGGATGGGACGGGAAACGCCGCTCGTTTTCAAAACCTCAGTGGGGTGGCTGTGGACGCGAACGGCAACATCTACGTCGCGGACACAGGGAATAATGCTATTCGAAAAGTGACTCAAGGGGGTGTTGTGACAACTTTGGCGGGGCAATCGGGAAGTACGGGCAGCGTAGACGGCGTGGGTATGGTGGTCCGCTTTGATAATCCTGGCGGCGTCGCGGTTGATTCTTCTGGCGACTTGTTTGTGGCGGACAGCCTGAATAACACAATTCGCGCAACCCTGTCTTTGACAAACAAAATCAATCAATCAATCGTCTTTCCCTCCATACCCGAACATTCGGCGGGCGACGCCCCTTTTGCTATTACGGCCACTGCGAGTTCCGGTTTGCCAGTGTATTTTAATGTCATTTCTGGCCCTGCGGTCAGCAGCAACAACGTGGTCACTCTGCTTGGGGGCGGCACAGTAACGGTGGTGGCGTGGCAACCGGGCGACTCGAACTACAACCCAGCACCGACGGTTCAGCAAAGTTTCGACGTGGCAACGATTCCGCAGTTCATTACCTTCGGCCCGTTGAGCCAGCAGACTGCCGGTGATGCGCCATTCCCGCTGGCGGCCACCGCGAGTTCGGGTTTGCCGGTTACTTTCACCCTTGTCTCAGGCCCGGCAAGCTTGAGCGGGAACATTGTGATCCTGACTGGCGGGGGGACGGTCACGGTGACTGCGTCACAGCCGGGAAACGGCGTGTACGCGGCAGCGCTTTCCGTCAGCCAATCGTTTTTTGTGGTTCCGCCTCCGGACACCGTTGGTGACGGGATTCCTGATGCATGGCGGGCGCAGTATTTCGGCGGGGGCGGCACCAACACCAACAGCGTCTCTTGCGCCACCTGTGATGCCGATGGCACTGGACAGAACAATATGTTCAAATACATTGCGGGGCTTGACCCGACCAATCCGGCCTCAGTGTTCGTGCTGCAAATCCAGAACGTGCCCAATCAGCCGACGCAGAAGAATTTGATCTATGGACCGGCCGCCGACGGACGCACCTACGTAGTGGAATCGACCACCAATCTCGTAGGCGGCGTGTGGAGTCCGCAAGCTGTTTCGGCACCCTTAATAGACGGTACCCAAGTGACGGTGACGGATATGAACGCGACTGGCCGGCAGAAGTTCTACAGGGTTGACATCTATAACGTCATCACCAACATCGTGATTCAAGACAGCGTTGGCGACGGCATTGCCGATTCCTGGCGAGCGCAGTACTTCCCGAGCGTCCCCAGCAACACGACCAACAGTCAGTCCTGCGCCACCTGCGACGCTGACGGTACCGGGCAGAACAACTTCTTCAAGTACATCGCCGGTCTCGACCCGACCAACCCGGCTTCGGTCTTTGTGCTTGGCATCGCCGCCACGAACCAGCCCTTACTGAATAACCTATTCTTCACCCCGCTTGCCTTGGGCCGCACCTACGCGCCGCAATTCAGCACGGATTTGGTGAGCGGTGTCTGGCTGCCGCTCACGGCGTATACGGGCCCGTTGACGAATGGCAATCAGGTCACGATCACCGATACGAATCCGATTCCGCCGCAGGAGTTCTACCGCATCAACATTTCGCTGCCGTAGATGGGGGTGGCGGCCACGACGGAGCGTGGCCCTCCATCGCTTAAGGAGGCGCGGCTATTTTATCGAATTTTCGGTTTGACTTGTGTATCGGTATTTCGATATGGTTGATGGCGTTGGGAAAGATGCTCTTTGAAATAGGGGCGACGGGGGTTGAACCACAGAGACACAGAGGTCTCGGAGGTCGGGTGGCGGCAGGGGAGCCCCTCACCTTGATCCTTTGCCGCCTCGGCACGACCGGCGGCTTCTCGTCCGACTCGATTCCCCCCACGGGGCGAGGAGACTGCGGCGGTCGTAGACCGTCGCTTGGGAAGATGGCTTCGTGAAAAAGGGTGTTTTTGCGAAACGAACCCACCGAAATAAGCTCGAAATTACATGTAGATGTGATTGGACGATAGAGAGTTATAGAAATGGAAATTCGGTTTTATGGTTGGGTTCGTTTTGGGAGAAATCGGGTCCGCCTTGGGGCTGGGCCATCGCCCTTTGACGCCCCGCCAGAGGCGGGTAAACCACGCCTGCGGCGGGTAAAGCTCAGGCCAGGCGGGGTATCCGCCTCCGCCAAGGTTATGGCGGACAGGGGCCCGGCCGAAAAAGCCTTTTTCGTAAAACGAACCCATTTCTGATCAAGCCGGCGTGGAAAAATTACCAAAACAAAGCCAAAAACAAACCCAAATTCTGGGGGTCCGGACCCATAAGTCGGGGCGAAATTCGATGGTTTTTGGGGGGTGATTCGAGTGAGATTCCGACTCGACGCGGTCAAACCGACCGTGACAGTATGCGGCGTGCTGACGTTCGCGTGATCATGCCCGAAGAACTTGAAACCAATGCTGCGGCGTCGCGAAAGACGGGCAACGGATTGTGCGTTGCGGTCGTGGCGATGGTGGCGGGGCTGACCCTGCTGCGATTGCTGCTGTGCGGCGTCATCGAACTCATTCCCGAGGAGGCGTACTACTGGACGTACGCGAAACATCCCGCGCTCGGCTACTTCGATCATCCGCCGATGGTGGCGTGGTGCGTGACCCTAGGGACGGCGCTACTGGGCGACACGGCCATGGGCGTCCGCCTCATGACGTTTGTGCTGTGGGCGGCAACGGCCGGGCTGCTGTTCCTGACGGGGCGGATGTGGTTTGGGAAACGGGTGGCGCTGATGGCGACATTGATGTTCACGCTGCTGCCGGTGTATATCGGCACGGGGTTGATCGTGACGCCGGATGCGCCGTTGCTGTTCTTCTGGCTGGCGACGCTGTACGTGATTTCCAAGGCGCTGCATACGGGTCGCGGCGAGTATTGGCTGGTGGCGGGGGTCGCGTTCGGCGGCGCGCTGCTCTCGAAGTATTACGCGCTGCTGCTGGCGCCGTCGCTGTTGTGGTTCCTGATGCTTTCGCCGAACCACCGTCACTGGTTCCGCCGCGCCGAACCGTGGCTGGCGCTGCCCATCGCGCTGGCGGTGTTCAGCCCGGTGATCATCTGGAATTCGCACCATGAATGGGCGTCGTTCCTGTTTCAATCCTCGCGGACGGCGGGAGCGGCAAAGAGCACGATGCGCGACGTCCTGCTCTTCTGGCTTGTCCAACTCGGCGTGCTCACGCCGCCGCTGTTCGCGTTGTTTGCCTGTGCCGCCGCGCGCGGGGTCCGGCGCGGGTGGTTGGAGCGGGACGACGGATGGAACTTCGTCGCGTCGTTCTCGCTGCCGCTGTTCTTTCTCTTTGCCGCCGCCAGTTTCAAGACGCAGATCCATGTGAATTGGACGGCGCCCGCGTTCCTGTCGTTGTCACTGGGCGCGTCGGCGATGGCGCTCGATGGGCTCGAAAGCGGCGAGCCGGCGCGGGTGAAACGGTGGCGATGGGGCGCATGGGCGACGGTCGCGCTGTGCGGTCTGGCCATTGTGTTTGGGCATATGAGCTTCGCGTGGGGGGTTCCGAAGGTTTTCGCGTACGCTCATGCGGGTGGTTGGCAGGCGGTCGCGGAAAAAGTGGACGCGGCGCGCGGCCAGGTGCGGAGCGAAACCAAACAGGAGCCGTTCCTGCTGGGGATGGACAAGTACAACATCGCCGCCGAACTTGGGTTTTATTTGCGCGCGCCGAACGAGTGCGTCAACATGTTCGCCACGGGCGGACAGGGACTGGGCTACCGGTACTGGACGGACCTGGCGAAATTCGCGGGTCGGCCAGCGATTGCTGTCGTCCCCAAACCGAGCGTGGACTTGATGTCGGAGCTTCGCCAGCATTTCGAGAACGTTGGAGAACCCCAACGGCTTGAGGTTCCGCGATATCACGGGTTGACACGTCAGGTTTATCTGGTGATTTGCACCGGCTATCATGCCGCGGAGTCGAAGACGTCCAATCCCCAGTGAAGTCGGCACTGTACAACGCCAACGACCAGGCCGGCGATGCCCGGCGGATGGTCAAATACTTGAAAAAGACGTAACTCTACCCCATTGTAATGCGCAAGTTTCTTATGACCGCCAAGAACAAACATGCAAAGCCTGCGCCGACCGAGCCTGCCACTGCTGCCGCGGGTGAGGACGTGGCGAAGGCCGAACCAGCCGTGGTCGACTCCATTTCTGTGGAGGAATTGGAGGAGTTGAAGGCCAGGGCGGCGAAGGCCGACGAGAATTGGGACAAATTCCTGCGGGCCGCCGCGGAGTTGGATAATTATCGGAAACGCATCGCACGCGAGAAAGAGGAACTTGCCCGGTTCACGTCCGAACGCGTCGTGGCCGCGCTGTTGCCGGTGCTCGACAATCTCGAACGCGCCATCGACGCCGCGCAAAAGCACGGCGTGGACAATGCTTCGCTGCTGGATGGCATCACGCAGGTGTACAGCCAGTTCCGGCGTTCGCTCATGGAGTTCGGCTTGCAGGAAGTCACCGCCAACGCAGGTCATCCATTCGACCCCAATCTTCACGAGGCGGTCAGCCACGTCGAGTCCGGCGAACATGCCGAAGGCCAGGTGGTTGAGCAGTTGCAACGCGGGTACAAACTTGCCGAACGCCTCTTGCGTCCCGCCCGCGTGGTCGTCAGCAAAGGCCCGGCTGACGCAGCCGACTCGACCGCGGAGACCGACACGCCTCCCGAGATCTCCGAATGACCAAGCGCGATTACTACGAGGTGCTGGGCGTCGGGCGCGAAGCTACAGCGGAGGAACTCAAGCGGGCCTATCGCAAGCTCGCACTGAAGTACCATCCCGACAAGAATCCCGGCGATAAAGAGGCGGAAGAAAAATTCAAGGAACTCGGCGAAGCGTACGAAATCCTCAGCGACGAACAAAAGCGCGCCACCTACAACCGGTTTGGCCATGCCGCTTTCGGGCCGGGCAGCGGCGCGGGCGGCGGCCAGTATCCGGGTGGCGGGTTCCACGATCCGTTTGAGATTTTCCGCGAGGTTTTCGGCGGCGCCGGCGGCGGCATCCTCGATGATTTCCTGGAACAGGCTTTCGGCGGCGGCGCGGGCGGTCGCCGTTCCCGGGGCGGCGCACAGCGCGGCAACGATTTGCGGTACGATTTGGAGATCGAACTCGAAGAGGCGGCGCGCGGGATCGAGAAGGAGATTACGTTTAACAAGCTCGACACCTGTTCCGAATGCCACGGGCGCGGAGCGGCCGACGGATCGCAGGCCGAGACATGCCCGACGTGCCACGGCCAGGGACAGGTGGCCCATTCGCGCGGATTTTTCACCGTCGCGTCCACCTGCCCGCGATGCAACGGCGCGGGGCAGATTGTCACCAATCCCTGCAAACGCTGCGGCGGCGAAGGCCGGATGCAACATCGCACCAAACTGAAGGTGCGCATTCCTGCGGGCATTGAGGACGGTTCGCGTCTGCGCAGCTCGGGCAACGGCGAAGCGGGTGTGCGCGGCGGGCCCGCCGGGGACCTGTATGTGGTTGTCCGCGTGCACGAACATGACATCTTCACGCGGCACGGCGATGATCTGTTGTGCGAGGTGCCGATTAATTTTCCCACGGCGGCGTTGGGCGGCGAGATCGAGGTGCCGACGCTCACGGGCGCGGCGCGGTTGAAGATTCCCGCCGGCACGCAAAGCGGCACACTCTTTCGGTTGCGCGGCAAAGGCATGCCCAACGTCCACGGTCACGGGCACGGCGACCAGCACGTCCACGTCATGGTCGAGGTACCGACGCGGCTCTCCCGCGCCCAGCGCGAAAAGCTCGACGAGTTCGCCGCGCTTGCCAACGATGATTCCTATCCGCAACTGAAATCCTTCCTCGACAGGGCCAAGCGGTTCTTTGGCGGGAAGTGAAACGCCAGGGGAAGCGGAGACCAATCATGCACCGATTCTTCCTCACCAACTTTCAGCAACCAACCCTCAGCGCGGAAGAAGCGCACCACGCGTTGCACGTGCTGCGGCTCAAGGTTGGCGACACGCTGAATGTGTTCGATGGACGCGGGCACGAGGCGCAGTGCGCGATTGCGGAAATCGCGAAGGATACGGTCCGTCTCAAGGTGTTGACGCAGACTACCACGCCAGCGCTTCCTTTTCGCATCACGCTGGCCCAGGCGATCCCGAAAAAGAGCATGGACCTCATCGTGCAGAAGGCGACGGAACTGGGCGTCGCGGTCATCGTGCCGCTGGCTTCGGAGCGCACACTTGTGAAACTCGACGAGGATTCCAAGAAGATGGATCGTTGGCGCGAGATCGCGCTCGAATCCTGCAAGCAATGCGGCAACAACTGGCTGCCGGAGATCCAATCGCCGCAGAACGCGCGTGATTTTCTGGGAGCGCTGCCGAAATATGACCTCAAACTCATCGCCTCACTGCAACCGGACGCGAAGCCGTTCAAGTCGATCCTGTCCAGCACGCCGTCGCTCTCAAGTTTGAACTCGCCGACCCTGCTGATTCTCATCGGTCCTGAAGGCGATTTCACGCCCGCCGAACTCGGCATGGCGAAATCCGCCGGCTGCCTGCCGCTGTCGCTCGGCCCGCTCGTGCTTCGCGCCGAGACGGCGGCGATTTACACGCTCAGCATTCTGCACCACGAATTGCAGAACCGTTGATGGCGGAGATGGTGCCGATCACGCGGGTTCGGCTGTCCGGCAACAAGCCAGCAGAAACTTCTCGATGATTTGCGCGGCGCGGAAAACTTCGTCCAGCTCGACGAACTCGTCAGCGGTGTGGGCTTGGGCCGTGTTGCCGGGGCCGAATGCGACGGCGGGAATACCGGCCGCCGCAAAAAACGCTGCGTCACAAAACCACGGCGCGCCGACCGTCTTCTGGCCCAGCGCGCGGATGAACAGATTCTGCGGGTCGGTGTACAACGGGCCGCAGGCGCCGATCATCTCCACTTCCACGGACAAGCGTTCGCGCAACTGACGCAGGATTTCCTCGTGGTTCTCCCCGGGCACTGTGCGGCGGTCGACTTCGATCTCGCAGTAGTCCGGCACGATGTTCAATTGCGAACCGCCACGGATGACGCCGACATTGGTCGTGGGTGAACCGAGGATCGGGTCATGGATTCGCCGGAGCGACTCGGTGTACTCGCCGAGCAGGTAATCGACAACGCCCGCCATTTTTCCGATCGCGCTTTCACCGCGCTCGGGGGTGGAACTGTGGGCGCTTTTGCCGCGCGTGATGATCTTGAACGCGATCGCGCCCTTGTGCGTGTGGACGACCCGGCAGTTTGTCGGTTCGCCGGCAATGGCGAAATCGGCGCGAAAGCCCCGCTGCATCAGCGCGCGGGCGCCGTGACTGCCGCTCTCCTCCCCCATCAGCGCACAGAAATAGATGTCGAGGTCCCCTTCGCGAAATTCTTTCTGACGAACCACATTCGCCACCGCCGCGAGCATCGCTGCCAGCGAGGCTTTTGTGTCGCATGCGCCGCGGCCATAAAGTTTTCCATCGCGAACCACGCCGCCAAACGGGTCGATGGTCATTCCCGCCACGCTGACGGTATCGGTGTGCGGCACGAGGGCAACCGACCGGCGCGCGCCGCGCGAGGAAAATTTTCCCAGGACGTTCGGCCGGCCCGGCTCGACTTCGTGAAGATCGACGTCGAGCGCCAGTTTGCGAAGGAAATCGGCAACATACCCGGCGATGCGCGCCTCGCCTGTGTTCGATGCCCGCGTGCCGGGGTCGCCGAGCGGACTGACGCTGGGTATTCGCACCAGGTCTTGCAGCAACTGGGTGATCTGTTCGTGGTTCACGGTTTGCGGGCCGGTGGCGGGACAAGCACCCATTGCATGTTCGCGGCGCGGGCCGAGGCGATTCCCGCCGTGGTGTCCTCGAACACCAGGCATTTCTCAGGGGTGACGCCGAGTTGCCGCGCGGCTTCGAGGAACGGGTCTGGTGCCGGTTTGCCGTGGGGATAATCCTCGACGGTGACGATGGCCTGAAATTTCTCCAGGATTCCCAACGCCTCGAGGGTCTTTCTCACGATCTCGCGTTTGCCGCCCGACGCGACCGCCAGCGGTTTCACCCCGTGCAATTCATGCACGAGGTCCACCACCGGCTCGATCGGCATCGTTTGCGGAATCATCTGGATAAACATCTTATCCTTGATGGCCGCCGTTTCCCGCACCGGCATCTGGCGCCCGTGACGTTCGTTGAGGATCTCGACGATCCGCTCGGTCGGCACGCCGCCGAGTTGGTAGAAGAATGCTTCGGGAAAATCGCACTCGTGCTCCTTCAACACGGCCAGCCACGCCTTGTAGTGCAACGGCATCGTGTCCGCGAGCGTGCCATCGCAGTCGAAGATGTAGGCGTCGAACGGCCCTTCGGGTAACTGGATTTTCATAGTTGTTCTCGGAACCAATCCACAAATCGCCGGATGCCCACTTGCGGGTCGTACCCGAGCAACCGTTTCGCCTTCGAAATGTCCGCGTAGGTGTCCGCGTCCACCACGGTGGCGCGTTCGCCGAACCCGGCTGTGTTCCGCCGTTTCAGGGCCGGGTCGTAAAAGTCGTTGAAGTCGTCGACGACCACGACCGTGTGGCCGCGCGCCAGCAATCCATCGACCACGTGCGAGCCGATGAATCCCGCGCCTCCTGTTATCAGAATCTGCATCGCGCAACCGTAACACGGAGCGGCTGGCTGCAACAAGAAGCGAAGCCGCATCAAAACCGGCTTGTTCACGGGTTATTCACAGGCTTTTGGGGACCCTTGGCAAGGCCTTTATTGCGTGGGGCAATTTGGGTTCGTTTTTGGCTTTCCAAAAATGAATTTTCCACGCCGGCTTGATCAGAAATGGGTTCGTTTTACGAAAATACCCTTTGAAGCCCTCTTCACCCTGCCCGCCCTGTTTACCCTGAGCTTGTCGAAGGTCATCTCCTCCTTTGGAGTGCGGCGACTCGCCTGCCCTGAGCCCGGTCGAAGGGTCGCCCTCACCGAGTCTCCTCGCTCCTTGGGGGGAGCCGAGTCTGCGAGACGCTCCGAACCTACGAACCGTAGTTCGGAGCAAAGGATTAAGGTGAGGGGTTCTCCCACCCCTTGTTATCAAAGAACCAATCCCTTCACAACGCCACGAGTATATCGTAGAACGATACACATGTCAACAAAGACTCGATGGCGCCTTTCGCCGGTCACCAAGCCGCTCATGATCATCCCGGCACCAGTTCGCGCAGCCGGGCCGTCGTCTCCTCGCGATCAATCTCCCCGGTCGCTACCGCGAGCGCCAACTGCTCCCATTTCGGGCCATCCGGTTTCGGTTCGACCCCATTCAGCCGCAGAAACACGATGCACGCGCCAAGCGCGACGCGCTTGTTGCCATCCACGAACGGATGATTCCGGCCGAGATAGAACAGATACGCCGCGGCGATCTCGGTCAGGTCGGCGTACAGCGATTTCCCGCCGTACCCCGCCTGCGGCGCAGCCACCGCCGACTCCAGCAACGCCATGTCGCGCACGCCATCCGACCCGCCAAATCGTGTAATGACTTCCGCGTGAATCTCCCGAACAATCGCCACCGTCAGATGGAAACAGTCCCCCGTCGTCCCGCTCATGCGAGCTTCTTCATCGTCCGCGCGTAATCTTTCACCGTCGCCTGGACGACCCGTGACGCGTCCTCCTTCGACGGACGCGGCCGGATCGGCGTCAACGTGATCGTGCCGCCCTCGTGCACCTCCACGTTCACCTCGTCGCCCGCCTTCAACCGCGCCAGCTCCATCAACGCCGCGTCGAAAATGATCCCCTGCGAATTCCCCACCTTCGTAATCGTCTTGGTCATGCTGTAATACTATGTTTTACAGGCGGAAAAGTCAAGCCGGACGGGGAAACCTTCTTGTAGCCACAGCGCTTGCCCGCCTCAGGCGTGGCTCCGTCGCCGTGTTGGCCTCGCTCGTAATGTCCTGATAATGCAACTTGACTTATATCAATTCTGATATACACTCTCTTGCACCATGCAAGAAGACAGGCCGCTGGTGTGGCTGTACGGCGAGATCAAGACGCCGCCGTTTTCCGCCGCGGCGCGCATCGAAGCGGGCTGGCTCTTGCGACGGTTGCAGCGCGGCGAGACACTCGACATGCCGCACTCACGGCCTTTGTCCGTCATCGGACCGCGCTGCCACGAGTTGCGCGTGAAGGACAAGGGCGCGCAATGGCGCATTGTGTATCGGTCGGACGCGGATGCCGTGGTGATTGCCGATGTGTTCGCCAAGAAGACGCGCGCCACGCCACAACAGGTGATCGAAATCTGCCGGCGACGGTTGCGCGCGTATGATGCGGCCACGGGAGAGCGATGAAATGAAAAGTGAGAAACGAAAGAAATTGGAGAAGGCGGGCTGGCGGGTCGGCAGCGCGGCCGATTTTCTCGCCCTGACGCCGGCCGAGGAACGCTACGTCGAAATGAAGTTGGCGCTCGCCCACGAACTCAGCGAGGCCCGACGACGCCGGCGGCTCACGCAACAAAAACTCGCTGCCGTGCTGAAAACCAGCCAGCCACGTATCGCTATGATGGAAAAAGGTGACCCGTCCGTGTCGCTGGACCTCCTCGTCCGCGCACTGCTCTCCCTGGGTGTCACGCCCCGCCTCGCGACCTGAGGGCCCTCCCACGCGGAAGAGATGTTGTAGGCCGCGTGCCCTCACGCGGCGGTCGTCTGTGCTCCTTCAATGACCCGATGGAGGGCCACGCTTCGTCGTGGCCACCGATGTCGAACTAACGCAGGCGGTCGCGCCCAAAACAACTTGCCCGCGCTCACGCAGGAGGCGTAGATTCCGTGAGCGAGAGGCATCAGCATGGACATCACCTTCGCGTGCGAATCTTGCGGGCAGCAAATTGTCGTTGAAGTAACCAAGGCCGGCAGGCTGATGTCGTGCCCGAAGTGTCGGGGTTCGGTAACAATCCCCGGAAATCCGGGGGAGGAGAAACGGGCAGTCGTCACTCCTCCACAATTATCGGAAAGCCCTCCCGACACGAAGCAGTGTCCTTTCTGCGCAGAAACGATCAAGTGGGAAGCGATTGTCTGCAAGCACTGCGGCCGTGAACTCGTTGCCCAGCGACTAACGGAGCCTTACGACAAGAAGCGGCAACCGTCACAACCAATTTCCGCTTCTGACTTGGCGGCGTGTTATGGGATTGTTGGGAGTGCAGACACCCACTGGGAGAGCAAATCGTGGCGTTCTCGATACCTCACAGCTTGTTACGCAATTATCATGAGCCAAGAGTCCGGCATAGCACATGACCCGCTAGCTGGCAGAGCACTGGACGCTCTGAGACAACTTCAGGCAGGCGTAGAGGTGGGCTTAACGTGCGAGAGCTACGCCACACTCATTGCGCAAGCTTCCCCACCCATAAATGATTTCGTGAGTATGCGTGCTAATGTCTACCCGGTCTTTGCTGAGCGCCTGCGAGACGGTCTAGCGGGGCATCGCGACGCGCTAGCGGTGTGGCGATCCGCACGCACCACGACACCACGGTTTTGGGGCGGTGGATTCGGCGTGGCAGGCTTTCTCCTTGGGGCAGCGATTAGCACGGGGCTGAATTCAGTCATGGATGCTAGCGATGGCGCACGTAGTGGCAAGGTGGAAACCTTTCTTCAGATGGGATGGGCTGTTATGTCGGAAGCGACTAACACGCTTGAGAATGCAATGCGCGACTTGGCTTAGCTGCATTGGCTTTAGCGGCGGCACGATTTTTGGTGAAAACATAAGCGGCAGTGGGCGACGGCGCTTACCCCACCGCCCGCCCACCGCTTCAACGCTGGGAGTAAGACAGCGCATGAAAACGAAACACAAATCGCAATCCCAACAGCGGAACAAAGGACGGTCCGACACAGTTTTCGCCTACGAGCCTTTCCCTCCCCATTCTGGGCATAGCAACGAGGTGCCTCGTGTCGAAACCAGTTACGCCGACACCGAGAAAGCCAAGGCGCAGGCGAATAGGGCGATTCTTCAGCTGCGGGCTGCTGCAACGGCTGGAGACGACTGGGCGCTGCGATGTCTGGTAGAACTTTTCATCGAGCATGTCGATTGGCTTGAGGACTTCACCGGGAGGAACCTCAAATTAGTCCAATCCATCGCGAGTAAGACGGCAGTCTGGCCCGTCCTAGCTTCTTTGCATCCGCACCGCTTAGGCCATCGGCGACCGGGAACAAGGCCGGGGTACATCGAAAAATTATGCGAGGCGCTACAGCTTGGAAGCGAGTCGGGCATTTCGTGTCACCGAAAATCGCGGTGGGGCATTGACCCGAAGACAGGCAAAGCGTCTATAGCGACAGCTTACGCATATCACGTCGTCAACACGATTACCACCAATCGCTGGCTCTGGGAGACCTTCCGAAGCCACGCAACTTGGTACAAAGGCCAGAAGCATATTATCCCCGACGACATCCCGCTATGGGTGAAAAATTGCGAGACATTGAAGCCCTTTTCCAAGCAGACGGCAGACGCATGGTTTGAAGTAGGCCGGTCCGCCATCATGGAGGCGACCAACAATCATCCTGAGCGCATCCCTGCGCTTGGTAAGTTAGGCAAACACCGCGAGTTTCACCAGCTTGGCAAAGGGGGGCACGATCCGAAGGAAAGAACCCGCAATGCGAATGTACAGGACGGAATCTTTGCGGCGATCAAACAGGCTCTTGAGGTACTTGCACCCCCATCATAATTTTCCGGTAGCTCCGTAGCGGAGTAACAGGGAATAGAAGAAAAGCAAGACGCAGTTTACTGGCCGCGTTCACACACGAAGTGTGGACCGGCCTTTTTGTTTTAGCGGCAGACTACGGGTCGAGCCAATTTCGCCGCAAGTCGCCAAGGGCGACGAAAGGGAATGAACAAGAGATGCGAAACGACCAACGACGGCGGCGAAATATAGAGTGCGTAGGCGCAGAAAAGAAAGTATGTGCCGAATTCAAATTCGTGCACATGCGCTCGGGTGGCCGGCATTTCACATGGTTTGAGGCGCGCGTCATGAAATGGGAGCGCTTCGGCATCTTGGCCGTGCTGGTGGCGGCGGTGTACTTGATAGCATCATGGCTCGCAAAACATTAATCTCCCCCTCACATCCACCCGCGTAAGTCCTTGTTTTTTGCTTGCTTTCGTAAACCGCCCCGCTATCTTTCCCGCCAAAGAAAGGGGTGGGGACCTCATCATGTATCTGAAGAGCCTTCAGCTCATCGGCTTCAAGTCGTTTGCTGAAAAGACGACGCTTGAATTTCTGCCGGGCGTGACCGCCATCGTCGGTCCGAACGGCTGCGGCAAATCCAATATCTCCGACGCGATCCGCTGGGTGCTCGGCGAACAATCCGCTAAAGCCTTGCGCGGCAGCGAGATGGCCGATGTCATTTTCAACGGCACCGACGGCCGCCGGGCCATCAACCTCGCCGAGGTCAGCATGACCTTCGCCGATGTCGATCCCTCAACCCTCTCGCTGCCGGGCGTGAACCTCGATTTCACCGAGATCACCATCACCCGCCGCGTCCACCGCGACGGCAACGGCGAATACTTCATCAACAAAACCCCCTGCCGCCTCCGCGACATCCAGAGCTTGTTCATGGACACCGGCATCGGGCGGTCGAGCTACTCGCTCATGGCCCAGGGCCAGATCGACCAGATTCTCAGCGCTCATCCCGAGGATCGCCGCACGATCTTCGAGGAGGCCGCCGGCATTAACAAGTACAAGCACCAGAAAAAAGAGGCCCTCCGCAAACTCGAGTACACGGAAGCCAACCTCGTCCGCATCACCGACATCATCAAGGAAGTCAAACGCCAGATCATTTCGCTCCAGCGCCAGGCCGGCAAAGCCCGCCGCTACAAGGAACTCTTCGACCAACTCAAGGCCATCGATACTCGCCTCGCCCGCCACAAGTACGACCTGCTGAATGTGGAACTCTCCGATCTGGAATCCCAGATCGCCAACTTCGTCCACCAATCCGACGCGTTCTCTACTCAAATCGCCGAGAAGGAACAACAGATCACCGATCTCCGCCGGTCGCTCAGCGAAATCGAGCGCGCCATCAACGATGCCGTCGCCCGCGATCACGATCTCAAGAGCGAGTCGGACCGCCATCAGCAGCGCATGACGACCGATGCCGAGCGCATTGTCGAACTCGAACAGTTCATCGAGAACCATCACCGCGAGACCGCCGGTGCCGAGGAAAAAATCCGCGTCCAGGAAGAACTGCTGACATCCCTCAACGCCGAGTTCGCGCAAATCGATTCCCTTCTCGCCACCGAACAGGCCAAGCTTCACGCCCAGCAGGAGGCATGCAGACAATTGGATGCCGACCTCTCGCAAAAGAACGTCGCGTCGAACGAATCCAAGTCCGCGCTCATCGATCTCGAGAGCGGGATTGCCCACAGCCGTAACGAACTCGCCGCGCTCGACCAGAAGAAGAAATACGACGTCGTCCGCGCCGGGCGGCTCTCGACCGAACGCTTGCAGCTCGAAGACCAGCGCCGCGCCCTCGACCAGCGGTTGGCGACATACAACGACGGCTTGGCCGAACTCCGTAATGCCATTCACGCACTTCGGAACACCCTGACCGTCAAGCAATTCGAATTACAAAAAACATCTTCATCGCTTACCGAGGCAACACAACAACATCACATCGCCGCATCCGACGTTTCGAGCAAGCGCGCGCGCCTCGAAGTGCTCCAGCAATTCTTCGCGACGCCCGATGGCCGCTCGACCCTCGGCCAGATTCTCGAAGTCGACTCGCAGTACGGCGCGGCCATCGAAGCGGCCTTGAATCACGCCATCCACACGATCCTGGCCGACGACCTCAACGCCGCCCGCCGGTTGCTCGCAAGCGGACTGCAGAATCCCGCAGTCGCTTACCCCGAACCGATTGGAGGGTCGCGCTCCGTCGCGACCGAGCCGATTTCAACAAGCGGCCACGCGGAAGCGTGGCCCTCCGACACCAAGGCGGCCATTTCCGTTGTCCAGATTCGCGACGCGCGCTTCGAGCCGCTCGTCCGCTCGCTGCTGAACGGTGTCGTCATTGCCGGCGACTTGGATGCCGCGCTCTCCCTGCGACAGCACCACCCGCATCTGGCCGTCGCTACCCTGCGCGGTGAACTCGTCGACGAGCACGGCATTCTCAGTGCCGTCTCGAAGAGCCGCATCGGCGAAATCAGCGCGCTCACTCAGGAAGTCGCTCAACTCGCCGCCCAGGTTTCCGGTCAGGAATCGACCAAGGCCGAATTGGAACAGAAGAAGGCCGCGCTCGAAACCGAGCTTTCGGCTCTCCGCGCCGATCTGCACGCCAAGGAAGTCACGCTCGCCTCGAAAGAGGGCGAACTCAACGCGCTGGCGACCGAAGGCCGCGACCTCGAAAGCAAGGTTCACACGGTTGTGTTCGAATTGCAGTCCATCGAGCAACAGGACGCCGAGGAGAAAAAACGCCGCGAGACCATTTTGGAAAGTTTGCGCGAATCGGAAACCCGCCAGACTGAATTGCAACAGCAGGTGAGCGCCGCGCAACATGCGCTGGACGATTTGCTCGCCCGCAAAGAGCAGATGACCCAGCAGTTGACCGAACTGCGCGTCAGCGTCGGCGGCATCGAGCACAAACGCCGCGCCATCGAGAGCCAGCGGGAACCGATTGCGGCCCGCGTCCGCGACCTGCGCGAGCGCATGCAGACCTGTGCCAGCGAAATCACCACGTACACCGCCCGGATCCAGCAATTCCGTACGGAAATCGCCGAGTCGGAAACCGCGGTTGCGGGACTCGCCGTTGCCCGCGAGCAATCGCAGCAGCAAATCGCCGGACTTCAGCACCAGCGTGGCGAAGTCGCCACCGGCATCGAGCAGGCCGAGGAGGAACTGCGCGCCATCCGCAAACAGGCCAACGACGCGCAGTCGCAGAAGTCGGGCCTCGAAATCCAGCTCGCGCAAAAGCGGATGGAAGCCCAGAACCTCAAAGATCGCGTCTGGCAAAAGTATCAGGTCAATGTCGACGACGTCCGCGGCGACACGATCAATATCACCATCGCTGACCAGGGGCCCGCCGTCACCGAACAGGTGCCGATGCCGGCCGATTGGGACGCCATCGAGCAACAGGTCGCCGAGATGCAATCCAAGCTCGACGCGATGGGGCCGGTGAACGTCGAGGCGATCCACGAATTCGAGGAATTGGAGGAGCGCTACAAGTTCCTCTCCCAGCAGTACGAGGACCTGATCAGGGCCAAGGATCAGCTTCTGCAGGTCATCACGAAGATCAACGTCACCACAAAGCAATTGTTCCAGGAGACGTTCGAGAAGATTCGCGAGAGTTTCCAGATGATGTACACCGACCTGTTTGGCGGCGGCAAAGCCAACCTGATCCTGCTCGACGAGACGGACCCGCTCGAAAGCGGCATCGAAATCGTCGCCAAGCCGCCCGGCAAACAACTCCAGAGCATCACCCTGCTCAGCGGCGGCGAACGGGCATTGACCGCCATCGCGCTGTTGTTCGCGATCTATGCGGTCAAACCGTCGCCGTTCTGCGTGCTCGACGAGTTGGACGCGCCGCTCGACGAGTCCAACATCAACCGGTTCATCCGCATCATGCAACGGTTCGTGGAGCAATCGCAGTTCGTCATCGTCTCGCACAACAAACGCACCATCGGCATGGCCGACGCGCTCTACGGCATCACCATGGAAGAGCACGGGGTATCGAAGGTCGTCAGCGTGAAATTCAGCCCGCGCGAGGAGACCGCGCGCAAACAGACCGAGAAGCAGCGTGAGGAACAGGAAGAACGCATTGACGGCTCCGCCTCCGCTCCCGAATCGTCGGCGGCTGCGGCGGACAAGGCCGCTTACGGGTTGCCCCGGCACGAGGAAGAGTTGCACAACGATCTGTTGGTGGAAAAAGAACAAACGATGGCGCCGGTTTCCGAGACCGCCCCCGTCATGTCGCAAGCCGAGCCGACCCTCGGCCAACCCGCACCCGACGACATCAAGGCCGAAGTCCAGGCCGCCATCGCCGCCGCCTCCGAGGTCACCGAGTCGGTCAAGCAAACCGTCGAGGAAGCCGCGCCCAAGCCCTTGGAGGGCGAGGCTCCCGCCGAGCCGAAATCGTAGCCGCAGGTTTACCCGCCCAAGGCGGCGCCAGAGGCGACCAGGGTTTCAGCCTGCGTCCACGTTGTAGGGCAGGCGCTCCGCCTGCCGTCGCCAGGCCAATGAAGCCACCCCCGCTTGTCATTCTGAGCAAAGCGAAGAAGCTCTGATCTTCTCGCGGTTTCCCCGAAGACTGCGACCCTTCGCTGCGCTCAGGGTGACAGTGCTGGAACGCCGCCCCGCCATGCCAGGCGCGTCAGACAGCTTCGAGTACCGTCAAGAATTTCGCCAACGGCGATGGTGTGGGCCCCGTGCGCCAACACACAAACAGATCGGCGACTGGTGGCTCGGTCAGGGGACGAAAGACAATTCCAGAATGAGGCAGGGCCTTCAACGACTCCGGCAGGAGCGCGACTCCGCATTTGCCTGCTACCAGACCCAGGATGGTGTAGCCGCGCTCGACCATCTGCAGAACCTTCGGGCGAAACCCGGCTCGTTTACAGGCTTCGGTCACATGCCGCGACGCGCCTGGATACGTCTGGTCGGAGATGCCCAGAAAGAAATCGTCGGACAAACTGGCCAGAGAAATGGTGGGTTTTCGCGCCGCCTGATGATCTTGCGGGACCACAGCCACGAATGTGCAGGTGCCGACTTTACGTTTGTGCAGGCCGGTCCGACCGGCTTCGTGGGCAAACCCGATGAAACCCGCGTCGAGTCGGCCCTCGATCAGGGCCTGAGCCTGCACCAGCGGGGCCAGATCAAAAAGGTGGACCGCGGTTTCCGGGGAGCATTGGCGAAAATGCGCCAGCACGGGAGGCACGAGCGAGTGAAAGAGACCCCAGACGTAACCGACGTTCAACTCCTTACCGCCCGCCTGCCCCGTCTTTTGCGCTACGCGCACGGCGTGTTCGGTTTGTTTCAGCAGCGTACGCGCTTCGGCCAGAAATGCTTTGCCCGCCTCGGTGAGCTGCACCCCGCGCCTGTCACGTTCGAGTAGCTTGATGCCCAGTTCGTCTTCGAGTTGTCGGATCTGGCGGCTCAAAGCCGGTTGCGCCACATGCAACTTCTGCGCTGCCCGGGTGAAACTGAGTTCGCTGGCCACGCCGATGAAGTAACGCAGATGACGTAGTTCCATGGGCTGCATTATGCCCAAAAGGCATAACGGCGGGAACAAAGAAGTATTGGGCAAGGAGAGAGAAACACCGCATGCTCTTCGCGAAATGATAACCGCTTCCAGGGAACTTGATTGGAGTCATCGCTTCGCCCGGCGGACACAACAGATGCGGCGGACCGCTGTCCGCGAACTGCTCCAGGTGACGTCCCGACCGGATGTCATCTCGTTTGCAGGCGGCTTGCCGGCCACTGAGCTGTTTCCCGTCAACCGCGTCAAAGAAGCAGTGAATGCCGTGCTTGACCGCACCGGCCGACAAGCTCTCCAATATGCTGAGACGGAGGGGATCCACGGGTTGCGCGATTGGATCGCCCGCCAATTCTCGCGTTCACAATTCCATGTGCAACGCGAGCACGTGTTCATCACGAGTGGAGGACAGCAGGCTCTCGACTTGGTTGGCCGCGTGCTTCTCGACGAAGGCGACCGCGTGATTGTCGAGAATCCGACCTATTTGGCTTTGTTGTCGGCTTGGCGGCCTTTGGGTGTCGAGTTTCTGCCCGTGCCATCGGACAAAGACGGCATGCAAGTGGACAAACTGGAACCGCTTCTCAAACAGCATCCCAAGTTGATCTATTTGGTTCCTAATTTTCAGAACCCGCAGGGCACAACCTTGACGCAGGCAAGGAGGGAACGGTTGGTCGCGCTGGCGCAGGAGTATGGTATTCCACTGGTCGAGGACAATCCTTACGGCGACCTGCGTTATGATGGAAATGCCCTGCCGCACCTGCTCGCGTTGGCCGGCGCGAGAGGGTCGGCATCCGGATTTGAAAGATTGGTCATCTATACCGGCACGTTCTCGAAGGTGTTGATGCCCGGCCTGCGCGTGGGCTGGGTGATCGCCGCGCCGGAGGTCATCGAAAAACTGGTGCAAGCGAAACAAGCGGCGGATTTGCACACGAGCACGCTAAGCCAGTACGTGGCACTCGAACTGGTCGGCCGCGGGTTCCTGGAGCAGTTCTTGCCGGTGCTGCGTCAAAACTATGGCGAGCGCCGGGATCTCATGCTAGCCGCGCTCGCGAGGCACTTTCCCGAAGACGTCACCTGGACACGGCCCGATGGTGGGATGTTTCTAATGGTGACCCTGCCGGAGTGTATGGACGCCGGTGCCATTCTGCCTCACGCCTTGCAGCAGAAAGTCGCCTTCGTGCCCGGAGAAGAGTTTCATCTGAACGGCAAAGGCAGGAACACGATGCGTCTGAATTTCTCAAACGCCACGCCGGATAAGATTGAGACAGGCATCGCGCGGCTGGGTGCCGTGGTGAAGAATTTCGCAAAAACCTAGGCCTTGGAGTCCGTCGGCCCGGCGCTGCCGTGCAATTCCGTTGCGATCTTTGCAACTTTGCGTGCGTTGACGTTTGTGCTACAAGACACTCCGTGCCCGTCGAATTTGATCTGTTCGACTCCGCGTACAACGACGTGCTGGCGGCTACGAGCTACGTCGAACTCCGCAGCCGCCTGAATGCCTACAACTGCCAGAAATGTCCGCGCGGCAAAGCCCGCAACCACATCGTCATCGACCGCGGCAATCCCGACTCGAAACTCCTCATCGTCAGCGAACGCCCCGGCGACAACGAGGACGTCAAGGGACAGGCATTCGTCGGGCGCTCGGGTGAGTTGCTCGACAAGATCATGGCCAGCATCGGGCTTGATACCAATCGCGACCTGCTCATCGTCAACGTCGTCAAATGCAAAGCCGAGATTGATCGCGCGCCCAGTTCGCAGGAAGTCGAGGCCTGCTTCCCATACCTGCGCCGCCAGATCGAGTTGATGCGACCGAAAGTGGTCCTCCTGCTCGGCGCGGTCGCGTTAAAATACCTCGTGAAAGATCGCGGCGACGAATTCTCGATGGAAAAGGAGGCCGGCAAACTCTTCACCGCGCCGGATTATCCCGACCTCCATTTCATGGTCCTCTACCATCCCGCCTTCCTCCTCCGCGACCCGACCAAGAAAGCCGTCATGTGGGAACACGTCAAAAAACTCCGCGCCTTCCTCCAGGAACACGGCTGGATGCCGTGAAGTTGAGCGCCGACCAGCGCAATACTTGCCCACGATGCCGCGCTTGCCGTACACTCCGCTCACCATGTTGGAAACCGCCATCGAAGCGGCCAGCGAAGCCGCGAAGCTCCTGAGAAAGAATTTCGGGTCGACGCTGAACGTCAACCAGGCCACGCACCACGATATCAAACTCGAAATCGACGTGCTGTCGCAGCAGCTCATTGCCCGGATCATTCTGGCGGATTATCCCGACCACTGCATCCTCGGCGAGGAATCCTCGGCGGGTGACCCCCAATCCGACGTCCGCTGGGTCGTCGACCCGCTCGATGGGACGGTGAATTATTTTTACGGCATCCCGCATTATGCGGTGTCCATTGCGGCCCAGGAACGGCGCGGCCCCGACCAATGGGAAACAGTCCTGGGCGTGGTTCTCAATCCCGAACTGGATGAACTGTTCGTAACCGAGAAGGGCGAGGCGTCGATGTTGCAAGGCCGGCCCATCCACGTCAGCAACCGCACCCAACTCTCGGAAGCGATCGTGACAATCGGCTTCTTCAAAACACTCGACGCGATGAACCGCAGCGTCGAGGATTTCAGCCGAATAATTTACCAGGTGCGCAAGCTGCGACTGACCGGTTCCGCGGCGCTGGACACGGTGTACGTGGCATCCGGGCGGTTCGATGCCTACATCGAGTACAGCATCCGGCTTTGGGACATCGCCGCGGGCCAGCTCATCCTCGAAAACGCTGGCGGCCGCGTGCTCAGCCGGCCCGCAGCCGAGCCGCATTCCTTCGACGTGCGAATGTGGAACGGGAAAATCCCGATCGACGAACTCGGGTTGGCACCGCTGTAAACGTCTTTGCCTTTGCGGGCCCATCCGGTACAGTCGTGTCCCAATAGGGTGACGCTTGGTGCGCGCGATGAAGAACATTCTTGTCTGTTTGCTGGTCGTGTCCAGCCTCGGTACGGTCCCGGCTTTCGCCGCGGAATCAAGTGTGCCGTTGCCCGAGCCTCATCCCTTGATGGTAATCCCATTCGTCGTGTTGCTGCTCTGCATCGCCCTGATGCCTTTCATCCACAAGCATCATTGGGAGAAGCATTACCCGAAGGTGGCGATCGGGTTGGGGTTGGTGACCGCGTTTTACTACGTCGTGGTCCTGCATAACGCGCTGCGGATATTGACCAGTATGATCGAGTACGCCGGGTTTATGGCGTTGATCGGCTCGCTGTTCGTCATCGCCGGCGGAATCCACATCCAGATAACCGGCCGCTCGACGCCGGCCCTCAACACCCTCCTGCTTGCCGTCGGCGCGGTCCTGGCAAACCTCATCGGCACGACCGGCGCCTCGATGGTGCTGATTCGTCCGTTCCTGCGGATCAACCAGCGCCGCGTCGCCCCGTATCACGTCGTGTTCTTCATCTTCCTTGTCAGCAACATCGGCGGCGCGTTGACGCCCATCGGCGATCCGCCGTTGTTCCTCGGCTACTTGAAGGGCGTCCCGTTCTTCTGGTTGCTGAAGTTGCCGGAGGTGTTGCTCCCATGGCTGATGTGCAGCGGCGCGCTTCTGGCGCTGTTCTTCTTTATCGACACGGCGAACTTTCGCAAACACAAGGCTGATGCTGACGCCGGGGCGGTTGACGGCAATCGCATCGAATTTGAGGGTTCGCGCAATTTCATCTGGTTGTTCGTCATCCTCGGGTTGGTGCTCGTGCAAAAGGCGGAATGGCTCGAGGGATTGGAGCATTCGTCGGCGGTGGTCTCGCTGGGAAATGCGATGGGCTGGAGCCCGGCCAAGGCCAGCGAGAGTCTCGTCACCGCGATGGTCGCCCTGTTGATGATCGCCACCGCGTGTCTGGCCCACAAGCTGGCCAACCAGGACATATTGAAGAGAAACGAATTCGATTTTGCCCCGATGCGCGAGGTCGGGTTTCTCTTTGCGGGCATCTTCGCGACGATGGTGCCCGCGCTGGACCTGCTGGAAAAACATGCCGGCCACATCGGCATCACGACCGTCAGGCAATTCTTCTGGGGAACCGGCGGCTTGTCCAGCGTGTTGGACAACGCGCCGACCTATCTGAGTTTCCTGACCGCCGCGTTTGGATTGCAGCACCTGTCATTGGAAAACCCGATCCATATGCAGGCGCTGTTGCATCCGGACATTATCAACCAGTACACGCCGCAGCAATTGGTCGATCTGGGCCTCCACAAGCTCGACCCAAACGCGTGGCGCTACGTGGTTGCGGTGTCGCTGGGAGCGGTATTTTTCGGGGCGGGCACCTACATCGGCAACGGCCCGAACTTCATGGTCAAAAGCATCGCGGAATCCAGCGGGGTAAAATGCCCGAGTTTCTTCGGGTACGTCCTGAAATACGCCGTGCCGATCCTCTTGCCGTTGTTCGCGCTCGTGTCGTGGTTGTTCCTGCGCTGAGGAACCGCCGTCGAGACGGTCTCCGCGACTACCGCGAAACGACCGGCTCGGATTCGAATTCGTGAATCCCGCCATGACGAATGGCTGGTGGTTCGGGCAACCGATTCGCTCCGCTTCCGTTTCCATCGGCAGGGCCGGAGGCCCCCGGATGTTCGGCGGCGGCGAGCAATTCGTCTTCCGTCCATGGCGCGCCCCGGGGCGAACGGCAGGTCGGCAGACCGCCCATGCGCTTCAAAATCTCTTCCTTGGCGGAGGCTTTTTGGTAGGCCTCGCCGGGTTCGATGATGTCCTTTGCCAGCAAATCCAGCAGCGAATCGTTCAGCGAACACATGCCTTCTTTACGGCCCATTTGGATGGAATTGGGGATCTGCTGCAGCTTGCCTTCGCGGATATTGGCGCTGAGGGCGTAGCTGCCCATCAGGATCTCCAGCGCGGCAACGCGACCCTTGCCGTCCTTCCTCTTGCACAAGGCCTGGGAGACAACCCCCTTCAGGCTCTCCGCGAGACCGCAGCGAACCTGCGACTGTTCGTCGGCCGGAAATTGATTGATCAGACGGTCCACCGTCGAAGTCGCGCTGTTCGTGTGCAACGTTCCAAAAACCAGGTGCCCGGTCTCCGCCGTCTCCAGCGCGATGCGCACGGTTTCCACGTCGCGCATCTCACCGACGAGGACGATGTCGGGGTCTTCGCGCAACGCCGCCCGCAACGCGCGTTTGAAGCTATCGGTGTGCGAGTAGACCTCGCGCTGATTGATAATACACTTCTTGTTGGTGTACACGAACTCGATGGGGTCTTCGATCGTGATGACGTGGCCCGAGCGATGTTCGTTGATGAAATCAATGATGGCCGCCAGTGTGGTGGATTTGCCGCTGCCCGTCGGGCCGGTAACCAGTACCAGCCCCTTCTGGAGGAAACACAGCTTCTTGACCGAGTCGGGCAACCCCAACTCTTTGAAGCCGAGGATCTTGGTCGGAATGAACCGAAAGACCGCTCCCATGCCCTGGCTGTCGGAAAAGACGTTGCAGCGGTATCGCCCCGCGTCGTCGAGTTCGTAGGCAAAGTCCGTGTCGTGGGTTTGCTCCCATTCCAGCCGGTTCCGCTCGGGGATGATCTCAGAAATGAGCTTTTCCACAGCGTCACTCGTGAGAATTTCCTTGCCGACGGGTGTAATCGTCCCCGCAATGCGGAAGGTCGGGCAGTTACCGCTGGATAAGTGGAAATCCGAAGCCCCTTGGGCCACCATGGCATGGAAGAATTTGTCTAATGCAGGCATGGACTCCCCAGAAGCAGGGCAAATGCCATGGTTACCAATGGGGCTCAATCTTCCTGGGGAACATATGCCTCAGACTGCTTGTCAGAAGCAGGTGGACGGTGGTACCATGCGCGCCACTTGGAGTTCGGGTCATGTATAAAGAATTTTACGGACTGCGCGAATACCCGTTCAATATGACGCCGGATCCGCAGTTCCTCTTTCTGAGCCGCCATCATCGCGTCGCTCTCGACGTCTTGCTGTACGGCATCAGCGAACGAAAGGGGTTCATCGCCATCACCGGCGAGGTCGGCGCGGGTAAAACCACCCTCTGCCGCGCCCTGTTGAACTCCCTCGATGCCAAAACGAAGACCGCGCTGATCCTCAATCCGACCCTGTCGGACTCCCAGGTGTTGCGGGCCATCACCGACGAGTTCCGCCTCCAGCCGGCCAAGACCACCAAGAAGGATTTGTACGACGCGATCAATGCGTTCCTGCTGCGCGAACTGGCCGCGAACCACAACGTCGCGTTGATCATCGACGAGGCCCAGAACCTCAAACCCAGCGTCCTCGAGCAAATCCGGTTGCTCTCCAACCTCGAAACCGAGAAGGAGAAGCTCCTCCAGATCGTTCTCGTCGGGCAGCCCGAATTGGCGGAGATCCTCGACCGCGACAGTCTGCGCCAGCTCAAGCAGCGCATCTCGTTGCGCTACCACGTTGCCTCGCTTGCGCCCGAGGAAGTTGGCGAATACATCGACCACCGGCTGCAGATCGCCGGCGGCGATGGACGCATCCAGTGGGCGCCGGAAGCGTTGACCTTCATTTACTCCTACTCGCGCGGCATCCCCCGCCTGATCAACGTGCTCTGTGACAAGGCGCTGTTGTCCGGCTACATCGCGGAAACCTTCGTCATCGACGCCACAAACATCCGCCGCGCCATCGAGGACACCGAGTGCCGGCTCCCCGCGAGCGCCACGGAACAAACGTCGGAGGTCGTCGCCGGATGAGCCTGGTCCACGAGGCCCTGCGCAAAGCCGAGCGCGAAAAGCAGCTTAAAGCCGGCGCCGCGCCGAGCGCCCCGGCTGCGCCTCGCCAACCCGCGCCATCACCGCCGACTCAGACTCATACCCCCGTCGTTCACGCGCCTGTCGCGGCGACCCCGTTGGGCTCGCCAATTCGCGGAGCACACCCACTCCCGCAACCGCCGGTGCCGGAACGTTCGCGGGAGACGAACCACTATCTCCTGCCCGCCCTGATCGGTTGCGTCGCGATTGTGGCCATCATCGCCATCGTATTTCTCGTGAGCAACGCGTCGTCCGTGCTTCGCCAAACGAAACAGGTTGCCCCGGTATCGGCGGCATCGGCGGCTCCGGTTCCCGTCGCGCCAACAACGGCGCCATCGGTCACGCAACCGGCGGGCGATTCCACGACGACGCCCGCTGTTCCGCCGTCCACGCTGCCGTTCGCCGATGAATCGAAATACAAAATCAGCGGCATCATGAAGGACCCCGACGGCAAACCTGTGGCCGTGATCAATGGGCGCGTCACCTACGAAGGGTATTACGTCGATGGCGCCATCGTCGAAAAAATCGAGACCGACCGCGTGACCCTCGATATCAAGGGCCAGAAGGAACTCCTCCGGCTGCACTGAGGCCGGGTTCGACCGCTGACCTGCGCTCTTGTTCGGCGCCGGTCTCCCGACCGCGCCGCGTTGCCATTGTAAAGTGTGTCTTGGGGATTTCCTCTCCCCTCCGGGGGAGAGGAGCAAGGTGAGGGGGCCGGAAAACCGTAAAGCTACCTCTGGGATGGGACACTGACCGTAGTCGGTCAACTTCTCTGTTTCGTCCGGTCGCGTAGCGCCCGATCGACTTCCCGCTCGGCGGTCTTCCGCTTCAACGTCTCGCGCCGGTCAATCTGGGTCTTGCCCTTGCCGAGGCCGAGCAGGACTTTGGCGAAGCTCTTGGTGAAATAAATCTTTAGCGGGACCAACGCCGTGCCCTTGACGATGAGTTGGCCGGCGAGACGATCGATTTCCTTGCGGTGCAGGAGCAGACGGCGGGGACGCAACGGATCGACATTGTAGCGGTTGCCGAATTCGTACGGATTGATGTGCGCGTTGTACAGCCAGCACTGGCCGCGCTCGACGCGCGCGAACGCCTCGTCGATGGACGCCCGGGCGTTGCGGAGGGACTTGACCTCCGTGCCCTTCAATTCGATGCCCGCCTCGACCGTCTCCGTGATGAGATAATCGCGGCGCGCTTTGTGGTTGTTAATGGTTGGGACCATCGATGGCCAGTATATTGGCCGCGCCGACCCAATCCCAACTCAAAAAAAACAGGCGGGCGTTACTCGGTCGGGGGGATGACGGGCGTCTCGGGCACGATCTCGCCTTCGCCGAGGACCTCGAACGTGAGCTTGCCTTCGCTGATCTCTTTCAGCGCGATTTCGGAGAAATCCATCCGCGCATCGGTCTGCGTCAGAGGGCGATGCCCTTGGGCAAGCTGGCGCACGCGCCTCGACACCACGTTGACTAGCAACTCGGGGCTGGGAATGCGCTGCTGCGCCGGCTCAAGATATTTGCTCTTCATCCGTAAAGGAATTTTGACTGTAGGCGAAATTGTTTCCATCGACAAGCCTTATTTTTTGAGTGAGGCGCGACTGTAGGGGAAACCCGCCCCGCTCACAAGCCCTATTTTTCGCCCCGCGCCCCTGCTGTCCCCACTTGTAGGGCAAGCGGCCCGCTTGCCGCCGTCTCCGCCCTATTGGAGGGCCACGCGTCGTCGTGGCCGATTCCTCCCCGCCTGCCCCGAATTCTCTCCGGGACTGGCCGCTCCCCAATCATAACCGAGGGCTTGCAAGGACCGTTCGAAAGAGTAAACTGGTCTATATGAAATTCGTGACCACATTGGATCGGGATGAGGACGGCGTTTGGGTGGCCGAGTGTCCTTCCATTCCCGGTTGCGTCAGCCAGGGCAAGACCCGTGAGGAAGCGCTGGCCAACATCCGCGAAGCGATCACCTTGTGTTTGGAAGTTCGGGCCGAACGCGGGTTGCCGTTGACAGTGGAGACGCAGCAGGTCGAGGTCACGGTCTGATGGCCACGCTGCCCGTCCTCAGCGGCCGGGAAGTGGTTCGTGCCTTTGGCCGGGCGGGCTGGGAGATGGCGCGGCAACGCGGCAGTCACATGATCCTGGTCAAGGAGGGCCACATGGCCACGCTGTCGGTGCCCGATCATCGGGAGGTGGCGCGCGGGACGTTGCGTAGTCTGATTCGTTCGAGCGGGCTGAGCGTGGACGAGTTCCTCAAGCTGACCCGGTAGCCGCCGGCGCACACGAAGCCGAAGGCGTCACCCGCCTCCTCGCCCACACCGAGTCGACCTAACGCCGTCCACGCGCTCTTCGCCTGCTCGGATCGCAACGCGCCCCGCCCGTTCACCCCGCCTGCCCTGCCTGCGGTGAGCCTGCCTGCCCTGAGACTGCCGAACGGGTCGAACCGAGCAACGCCCGCCCTGAGCAACGTCGAAGGGCCTGTCCTGCTTGTCCTGAGCGAAGTCGAAGGGCTTGCCCTGAGCTTCCAGAAGGGAGCAATGGCGAAGGGCTTGTCCTGAGCGAAGTCGAAGGGCCAACTCGCCGCCAAACTCAAGCGACTCAAGAATGAAATTTGCAGTTTACAGAGACGACCCTAATGACAAACGACTGGCGGTGCCCTTCTCTTTTGCCTGCAGGGCTTCGAGGCGCTAAAACGCTCCGTGTATCAACTTTGCCAGTGCGGTGACAATCGCAATAGCTAGCCCAACGCAGGCACCGATTACCGACAACGGACTCTTTTCCGCACATCTCAGTAACACGGCGCTTATAAGGGAGTGCAGTCGATTCCTTCCGATAATCGCTACCAACGAAAAGGACGTAGCAAAGACGGAGAAGAAGAACGGCAGAAAGGCGATCACGGCTATCAAATTCAGAGGGATACAATTGTGTGACCAAATACTGAACGAGAGAGCTAACGTCGTTATCCCAAACACAGCCAGTGATGCCCTCGCAACAATGCAAGCAAATGGCACCAAAATCCAGAATAGCGGCACAGACAGAATAAGCAACAACAGCAAAAACACGCTTGCGATAATGAGCACGCAAAAGAAATTTGAAATCAGCAAGGAAATTGCCGACACCACACGGCCTGTTGCACAGATTTCCCGCAGTATGACCCGACAAACAACCAACGAACCAAAGCACAGCACGACGTTGGCGACAAACAAAAACAAAAAATACCCAGCGCTGTACGCAATAACGTGCCCAGTTGTATTATATTTTTGAATGCCTTGCCGTATTGTCGCTACGTTGTTTGACCACATTTGAGCCTGTGATACATCATTTTTGTTTGTGCCCACATGTTGGCTAAAATAATAGGCCACTACGAGATTGCCGTGGATGGCCTCTGAATTCGTATCCGGCGAGCGCACGGCCACCTCGGACATGGTAACAGGGGCTGCACCCACAGTCGTACTGGATGCACCCACATCGACGGATGAAACTGATTCATTTGTACTCCCGACCACGCCGTCCAGCGCAAACAGGCTTACGGTAGGCACTGTATCCATAAGCGCGCTAGATGGATTCGCATTAACGGACGACACTGATACATTTGCCTTCTCGAGCACACCACGTCGGGTTAATCCGCTACCAACTACCATGTCTGCATAGTCACTTACTGCCTTCCAACTCTGTCTATAGCTTTCCCACGGCTCAATGCCCAACAAGCGATGGTTCAGCAGTCCGGTCAATGCGAGGGATCCGACCAGCAAGCCGGTCGCAATTAGTGAGCATCTGAAGAATACTTTCTTGGAAAACAGCTTTTCGCCAAAAAAAAGGTCGGCAAAATGATTGAAGGCCTGCGTGCAAACAAGCGCGAATTTCAAGCGGTCATAACCCGAGACCGTGAACCACCACGATTCGAAGGTATCGCGGAGCCGCCGTTGTTGGGCATCCCGCAACCATACGCCCAAGAACGTCGTAACCGCTCCGAAAACCCCGAGCAGAACGAAGATCGAAATCGCTATTGTCAGCATCTAGCCCGCATTCTAGTGCCACTTACGCTCACGCACATCGGGCGACCTTCAACTTGGAGCAGTGGCACTCTATCTGGGAATTGGCGGCAGCTCCGTAGTCTGTAGTTTTTGGCGGCAAACGCCTCCAAAGCAAAGAGGGGCGAGCCTCTCGGCCCGCCCCTCCGCGTTTAGGTTTTGTACTTCGGACTCACTTTAGTAGTCCATGCCGCCCATGCCGCCGCCGCCCGGAGGACCCATCGGAGCTTTATCCTTCTCCGGCACCTCGGTCACGCAGCATTCGGTGGTCAGCAACAGACCGGCGATGCTCGCCGCGTTTTGCAGGGCGCTACGGGAGACCTTCGTCGGGTCGATGATGCCCGCCTTGCCCATGTCAACGTACTCGAGCTTGTCCACGTCGAAGCCTTCCCAGCCCTTGCGGGATTTGACTTCCTGGACAACCAGCGAGCCTTCCTGGCCGGCGTTATCGGCCAACTGGCGCAACGGCTCTTCGAGCGCGCGCTTGATGATGTCCGCGCCAATCTGCTCGTCGCCCTTGAGTCTCAGCTCGTCGAGCGCCGGGATCGCGCGAATGTACGCCGTCCCGCCACCGGGCACGGTGCCTTCCTCGACGGCGGCGCGGGTCGCGTGCAATGCATCCTCGACGCGCGCCTTCTTTTCCTTCATTTCCGTCTCGGTCGCCGCGCCGACGTGCACAACCGCCACGCCGCCCGCCAGCTTCGCCAACCGCTCCTGCAACTTCTCGCGGTCGTAGTCGCTGGTGGTTTCCTCGATGGCCTTGCGGATCTGGTTGATCCGGCCCTGGACATCGCTCTGTTTGCCGTTGCCTTCGACAATCGTCGTGTTCTCCTTGTCGATGACGATCTTCTTGGCGCGGCCGAGATCGTCGAGTTCGACTTTCTCGAGCTTGATGCCGAGGTCTTCGCTGAGGAACTTGCCGCCGGTGAGGATGGCAATGTCTTCCATCATCGCCTTGCGGCGATCGCCAAACCCGGGCGCCTTGACCGCGGCCACCTGGATCGTCCCGCGCAGCTTGTTGACGACCAGTGTCGCCAACGCTTCGCCTTCGACATCCTCGGCGATGATCAACAGCGGCTTGCCGAGCTTCGCCGTCTTTTCCAGCAGCGGCAGCATGTCCTTGAGGTTGCTGATCTTCTTCTCGTTGATCAGGATGTAGGCGTCTTCGAGCACGGCTTCCATCGTCTCGGCGTTGGTCACGAAGTACGGCGAGGAATAGCCCTTGTCGAATTGCATGCCTTCGACCACGTCGAGCGTCGTCTCGATGCTCTTGGCTTCCTCCACCGTGATCGTGCCGTCCTTGCCGACCTTGTCCATCGCGTCGGCAATGATGTTGCCGATGGTCTTGTCGCCGTTCGCCGAAATCGTCGCGACCTGCTGGATTTCGCTGCGGTCCTTGACCTTCTTGCTGATCTTGGTGAGCTGCTCGATGACCGCCGTCACCGCCTTGCCGATCCCGCGTTGCAGCGCCATCGGATTGGCGCCCGCGGTCACGTTGCGCAGGCCTTCGCGGTAAATCGACTCGGTCAACACCGTCGCCGTGGTCGTGCCGTCGCCGGCGATATCGCTGGTCTTGCTGGCCACTTCGCGCACCATTTGCGCGCCCATGTTTTCCCACGGGTCCTCCAGCTCGATCTCCTTGGCGACCGTCACGCCGTCCTTGGTAATGGTCGGCGACCCGAATTTCTTGTCGAGGACCACGTTGCGGCCCTTGGGTCCGAGCGTCACCTTGACGGCCCGGCTGAGTTTTTCGACTCCGCGCAGCAACGATTTGCGCGCGTCCTCCTCAAATAACAATTGCTTTGCAGCCATGTTGCATCACTCCTTTGTGTTTCGCGTTATTCAATCACGCCGAGGATGTCGTCCTCGCGCATGATCAGATAGTCTTTGCCATCGATCTTGATCTCCGTGCCGCCATACTTGCTGATCAGCACGCGATCACCCTTCTTGACCTCGAACGGAATTAGTTTGCCGTGTTCATCCCGTTTGCCGGTTCCCACCGCCACAACCTTGCCTTCCTGCGGCTTCTCTTTGGCGGTATCCGGGATGATGATCCCGCCCTTCTTCACTTCCTGGTCTTCGACCGGCTGCACCAGCACCCGATCGCCCAACGGTTTTACACTCATGCTCGTCTCCACTCCTGTTTGGTTTTTGTTTGCCGTTTGAATCTTGGTGGCGCAGGCGTCCCTGCCTGTGTCCAACTGCCCCTCCTGCAAGCACGGGGGCTTGCGCCACCACTCCAGTTACAAATCAATCCTCCGATCACCGCCCCGTGTGGCAACTGGCGACCGTTCTGTCGTAACCCTCAACCGTCTACACCGCGTCGAGGTCAACTCCTCCGACTGTGAAGACAACTGGCTGGTTGGCTACGACGGCCTTCATCTGCCCAACCCTTACCAGGAGATCGCCAAGTCTGACCTCTCCGGAGGCCTTTGGAATGCTTCGCAAGACCGCGTCCTCCGGGTGCTTCTTCTTCGCCTCGTCAAGGTTAACATTGAATATTACTATCATCGCCTCCGCAGCCAATTCGCCCGGTTTCTTGCCGGCGAGCTTCTCCACGTTCTCGTACAACTGAAGTATCGTCCCATCTGACACAAACCACACTCCTTCCTGCGTCCACCTCTGATCCGACCTTCACTCCTTCTTCTTGTCGTCGTCCACCATCTCGAAGTCAGCGTCGACGACGTCGCCTTCCTTGCCGCCCGCTTTCTTCGGCTCCGGTCCCGCCCCCGGTTGCGGCCCGGCCCCCGGACCCGGCCCGCCGGGCGCGGCACCCGCGCCGGTTTTCTCGCGCGCCTTCGCGTAAATGTCCGACGACACGCCGTGCCATACCTCGGTCAACTGCTCCTCGGCGGTCTTCATCGCATCCGCATCATCGCGCTTCAGCGCGTCCTTGACCTTCTCCATGGCGTCTTCGAGCTTCTTCTTCTGGTCGCCGCTGATGACGTCCTTGTGCTCCTTCATCAGCTTCTCGGTCTCGTAGACGCGCGCGTCGCAGCGGTTCTTCAACTCGATCTTCTCGCGCAGCTTCTTGTCCTCCTCGGCGTGCGCCTCGGCTTCCTTCTTCATCTTTTCGACTTCGTCCTTGTTCAACCCGCTCGAAGCCGTGATGGTGATCTTTTGTGATTTGCCCGTGCCGAGGTCCTTCGCGCTGACGTGGAGAATGCCGTTGGCATCGATGTCGAACGTCACCTCAATCTGCGGCACGCCGCGCGGCGCCGGCGGCAACTCGGTCAGATGGAACCGGCCAATCGTCTTGTTGTCCCGGGCCATCGGGCGTTCGCCCTGCAGAACGTGGACTTCCACGCTCGTCTGGCTGTCGGCTGCGGTCGAGAAAATCTCGCTCTTGCGGGTCGGGATCGTGGTGTTGCGCGGGATCAACGTCGTAAACACGTTGCCGAGCGTCTCGATGCCGAGCGACAACGGCGTCACATCGAGCAGCACGATGTCCTGTTTGACCTGGCCCGTGAGCACGCCGCCCTGGATGCCCGCGCCGACCGCGACGACTTCGTCGGGGTTGACGCCCTGATGCGGGGCTTTGCCGATGAGTTTGTGCGCTGTCTCGATGACCTTCGGCATGCGGGTCATGCCGCCGACGAGCACCAGTTCGTCCACTTTGGACATGTCGAGCTTGCCGTCGCGCAGGCACGCCTCAACGGGGCCAATCGTGCGATCGATCAATTCATCGCATAGCTGTTCGAGCTTGGCGCGGGTGAGTTTCTTGACGATGTGTTTCGGCCCGCTGGCGTCCGCCGTGATGAACGGCAAATTGATCTCGTACTCCATCGCGCTGGAGAGCGCGATCTTGGCCTTCTCGCTCTCCTCCTTGATGCGCTGGAGCGCGTCGGCCTGCTTCCGCAAATCGATTCCCGTGTCCGCCTTGAAGTCGTCGGCGATCCAGTTCATGATCCGTTCGTCGAAATCGTCACCGCCGAGGTGCGTGTCGCCGTTGGTGGCGAGGACTTCAAACACGCCATCGCCAATGTTCAGCAGGGAAATATCGAACGTGCCGCCACCGAGGTCGTAGACCGCGATGTGCTCGTCCTTCTTCTTCTTGTCGAGGCCGTAGGCGAGCGAGGCAGCGGTAGGCTCGTTGATGATGCGGAGAACTTCCAGGCCGGCAATCCGGCCGGCGTCCTTGGTCGCCTGACGCTGGGCATCGTTGAAATAGGCGGGAACCGTGACGACGGCCTGCGTGATCTTCTCGCCAAGGTACGCTTCGGCGTCCGCCTTCATCTTGGCAAGGATCATCGCGGAAATTTCCGGCGGCGAGAACGTCTTCTCTTCATTGCCGGCCACGACTTTCACACCGGCATCGCCGTTCGAGGCGCGAACGACGTCGTACGGCACGCGTTTGCGCTCCATCTCGACTTCCTCGTACTTGCGCCCCATGAACCGCTTGATCGAGTACACGGTGTTCTTCGGGTTGACGACTGCCTGGCGTTTCGCCGCCTGGCCGACCAGCCGCTCGCCCGATTTCGTGAACGCCACGACCGACGGCGTAGTGCGTCCACCCTCCGCGTTTGGAATCACGACGGGCTCCCCGCCCTCCATGATCGCCATGCACGAGTTTGTCGTCCCCAAATCGATACCTAAAACTTTTGCCATGTGTTTGTGTGCTCCTCTCTGAGCATGAAATCCCGCCGCTTCATTAGCAATGGCGGTGCCATGAAAACCACCACATGGGTAAGTGCTTCACGTGGTGTTGATTACATAAATTTCCCCTGACGCCAGACGTGTGCCATGTCACAGTAAGTGGGACACGCTTCCACCCCCAAGTGTGCCACGAGCGCCATCGTGTCACAGCTTGACCGGCCTCGCGATGCCAGCGAATATCTCCACATATCATGCAATGGAATGTCTTCATCACCCGCCGCATCCCGACCGAAGGGCTCGACGTGCTTCGCAAGGCGGACGTGAAGATCGATCTGCATGATGGTGAAACGTCCCTTCCGCGGGCCGAGTTGCTTTCGCGCGTTCGCGAGTGCGACGGCGTGCTCGTAACGGGCGTGGACCCCATCGACGCGGAATTCTTCGATGCCGCGCCGAGGCTCAAGGCTGTTTCCTCGATCGCCGTCGGTTATGACAACATTGCCCTGGCCGAGGCCACCCGCCGCCGCATCGCCGTGACGAACACACCCGGCGTACTCACCGATGCCTGCGCCGATCTCGCGTGGGCATTGATCCTCGGCGTGGCCCGGCGCGTCGTCGAAGGCGATCGTCTCGCCCGCTCCGGGGAATGGCGCGGGTTGTCGCCCACGCAGATGCTGGGCGTCGACGTGGCGGGTAAGACCCTGGGCATCGTGGGCGGCGGACGCATCGGCGTGGCGGTGGCGAAACGGGCGACCGGTTTTTCGATGCGCATCCTCTACTTCGCGCGCACCCCGAAACCGGAAATGGACGCACTGGGCGCGACGCGCGTGACGTTCGACGAGGTGTTGCGCGAGTCGGACTTCCTGAGCGTGCATGTGCCGCTCACGCCGGAGACGCGTCACCTGTTTGGCGAGGCCGAGTTCCGCAAAATGAAATCGACGGCGCGGTTCATCAACATGGCCCGGGGTCCGGTCCACGATGAAGCGGCCCTGGTGCGCGCATTGCGCGACGGCTGGATCGCGGGCGCCGGTCTCGACGTGTACGAGCACGAACCGAAGATCAACCCCGAGTTGGTGCAGATGCCGAACGTGTTGTTGTTGCCGCACATTGGCAGCGCCACCGTCGAGACGCGCCGCCGCATGGCGGTGCTGGCCGCAGAGAACTTGGTGTCCGTTCTCAACGGCCGCCCGTGCCCGAACATCGTCAACCCGTTTTGAATCCCAGCGCCGCGAACGTCGCCCGCAACTCTTTGCTCGCGCCTCGCAACACAAGCTCGGTATTGAAGAACTCGCGGCGCACCGGGTATTCGGCGCGCAATTTGTCGAAAGCGCGGACGTTCCCGCGCAATGCCGAGTCGTCACCGTTAATGTCGTAGACACGCCGTATCACCCGTCGCAGCACTTCCTCCTCATCTTCCCCGCTGCTCACAGCCAGTTCGATGCGCGGGACCGGCGGCGGCGGGAGATGAGGCGACCACGTTGGCGGGAGATGGAAGAACCCGCAGACCGCTTCGTAGATCATGCGCGTGCCGTTGACCTTGCCGTCGAAGCTATAGCCCGCAATGTGCGGTGTGGCGAGGTCCACGACATCGAGCAGTTCGGGCGAGATGTTGGGTTCATTCTCCCATACGTCGAGCACAACACCACCCAGGTGCTCACCGTCCACGGCCTTGAGCAGCGCCGGGTTGTCCATGACGGCGCCGCGAGATGAGTTGATGAGAATCGGTTTGCGGCGCTCCACCGCGCCGAGCCGGTCCTTGTCGAACAGGTGAAATGTCGCGTCCGCGCCCGCGCGGGCCAGCGGCACATGCAACGTGACGATGTCCGCCTCGGCAAGCACCCGCTCCAATGACACAAACTGCGCAAGTCGCTCCGTACGCTGACGCGGCGGATCGTTCTGCAGCACGCGCATGCCGAGCGCCTCGGCGTAACGCACCACGCGCGAGCCGACGTTGCCCACACCAATGACACCCAGCGTCTTGTCGCGCAGCCGAAACTTTTGCCGGTGCGCCAATTCCAGCATCGCCGCGGTGACGTATTCCGCGACGGAATTCGCGTTGCTGCCCTGGGCGCTGGCAAAGCCGATGCCCTTTTGCGAGAGGTATTCGCGATCAATATGGTCAAAACCAATGGTGGCGGTGGCAACGAACCTGACCCGGCTTCCGTCCAGCAACGCCGCGTTCACCGGCGTGACCGACCGCACCAGCAGAGCATCCGCGTCGCGAACGGCATCGGCAGTGATTTCCCGCCCGGGCACCAGCCGCACCTCGCCCAGGGGGCCGAATGCCTCCTGCACGAGGGGAATATTGGGATCAGCGATGATTTTCATATATGGCAATGGGGGAGTTTAGCAACGATTTTGGCGTTTGACGATGGTGGAGTGGGCGGGTATCCTCCCCGAGCTTCACTAGGGAATATAAAAATATGTTTATCAGCATGCAAGGCGTGGTCCGGAAACACGGGCCGCTAATTTTGGGGGTCATCCTCGCGGTCAGCGTGGGAATGGGGCTCCTGTTCAGCCCCTCCAGCTCGCTCATGGGGGGCAGGCAGCAGCAACGTAGCGGGTTGCCGACCATTGGGGGCAAGCCCGTCAATTTCGCCGAGTTTCAAAACATGCGCGCCAGCATACTGGCGGGGATCGCGATGGCGAGGGGCCGCCAGCCTGTCCGAAACGCGACGTTTGAAGATGACCTGAATATTGAAGCCGTCCAGCGTATGGTTCTTCTGCGCAAAGCCAAAGAACTGGGCATCCGCGTGACCGATGACGAGGTGGTCCATCAGATTCAAGCGCTGCCCGTTATGCTCAACGAGCAAAAGCAATTCGACCCCAACAATTATCAGCGGTACATGATTTTGCTCAACAATCTCGACATCAGCGAGACGTTGTTCGAGGAGGTCATTCGCGAGGAACTCACCCTGGGCCAACTGCGCTCCCTCATCACTTCCGCGGCGGAAATTACACCCGCGGAGTTTCAGTTCAACTACAACATGCTCCAGGAACAGACGAAAATTGATTACGTCGAACTGAACGCTGCCGACCACAAGGACACTTCCGCGGTGACCGACGAGGACGCCAAGGCCTACTACGGGCTGAACCAGGAGAAATTCCGCACGCCGGCCATGGTGAAGGTGCGTTACGTCTACTTCACGATTTCCGATGCCAGGAAATCCGTTACGCTCGGGGACGACGACATTAGCGAATTTTACGAGCGCAACAAGAGCAAGTACGTCGACGCCTCCGGCCAACCGAAGCCGTTAACGAACGTGAAAGATGAACTGAAACAGGATCTGCTCGACCTGCGCGCCGAGCGTCTTGCCGGCGACCGCGCCACGGCGCTCACCGTGAAGCTCGTGCCCCAGCCCGGTGCGCCGACTCCCGATTTCGCGAAGATTGCCGCCGATTCGGGGCTGACAACGTCGGAAACGGATTTTTTTGATTTGCACAACCCGGTCAAAGGTGTGGAGGCAGGCGCGATCTTTAATCAGGCGGCATTCGCCCTGGGTCCGGACCTGCCGTTCAGCGATCCCGTGCACGGCAAGGACGGGTACTATGTGCTGGCGTACGTCGCCGGCAAGCCGAGCGAAATCCCCGCGTTTGAGGAGGTCAAGACCCAGGTGATCGATCGGATCCGCCGGCAACGCGCCTACGAGGCGACCGTAAAGCAGGGGCGTGAACTCGATGCCAAGGTCAAAGCGGCTATTGCCGCGGGAAAGAATTTCACCGACACATGCGCGTCTCTCGGGCTTGCCGTGAAAGCCTCCGAGCCGTTTTCGCTTGTCGGGGGAGCGACCAACCTTCCATATGCCAGCAGCATCAAAGAGGTCGTCCTCGGAATGGCCACCAACGCGGTCAGCGATTTTCTGACCACGACGAACGGCGGGATTTTCTTCCACCTCAAACAGCGGGAAGCGCCCAAGCCTCTCGAGGCCGAGCCGGTTCGGAGGGAACTCGAAGCGCAACTGCTTCAACAAAATCGCGTGGCGCTGTTCGAGGATTGGGCCAACTCCGTCATGCGGGCGGAGCAGGTGGATTACAAACGCCGGGCGCCCGTGCCGCAACGAGGATCACCGACGGACGAGACGGCGCCGGCCGAGCAGCCCGCTCCCGCGAGTTGATCGTGTCGTGGCGGGGCGTCAACGTCCCGGGCGACACGCCTGCACGAAATCCCGAAAGAGATTGAGGAATTCGGGGGCCCGTTTCACCAATCGCTCGGGATGAAATTGCACCGCGCAGCAATAGCGGGCTTCGGGCTTTTCCATCGCCTCGATAATCCCATCGGGAGCGCGGGCAACAACTTCAAAGCCCCGCGCGACACGATCGACGGCTTGATGGTGGCTGGTATTCACCCGGTCGAAGCCGCCCATCGCCCCCTGAAGTCTTCCGTCCTTTGTCCATTCGATCCGATGGGCCAGCGCGTTGGGCCTTGGATCCCGATGTCCGTCGATGTGAGGGATGAGAGTGCCGCCGAACGCGACGTTCATCAACTGGATCCCGCGGCAGATTCCCAATACCGGCTGATCGCGCCCGGTCAGTTTGCGCAGGACGTAGATTTCCATCTCGTCACGCCCTTCGTCCGCGCCGCTGATCTTCTTGCGTAATGCCGCCGACATCCGCGGCGCGTACCATTTGGCCTCGACGTCGCCCCCGCCCGTCAGCAGCCAGCCGTCGCACGTGTCGACGTAATGGTCCAGTACCTGTCGGTCGCCCGTGAGCGGGACGATGAGCGGCACGCCCCCGGCCATTTCAATCGCCTGCGAGTACGAGACGCCGCAAAACGAACCGCGCCCGTCAATCCGCGAGGGCAGGGTGATTGCTTCCGGTGTGATGGCGATGACGGGTTTCATATCAGGCAATCCGGAAATGGCGTTGCAGCAGGTAGGTAATGCTCAGGATCGCGAAGCACACCAGCAACAGGAACAACGAATTCCAGGCGGCGGCGGCGTAATTCAAACTCTGCACCTGATCGTAAATGGAGATCGACAGCGTGCGCGTCACGCCGGGGATGTTGCCACCGACCATCAGCACGACACCGAATTCACCGAGGGTATGCGCAAAACCCAGGACGACGCCTGCGAGGATGCCGTGCCATGACAACGGGACGGCAACGTGCCAGAAAATTTGCAGCCGGGTCGCGCCGAATGTCCTGGCGACGTCGGCAAATGCCGGGTCCAACGAACGGAACGCCACCGTGAACGGCTGCACCGCAAATGGCAGGCTGTAGATCACGGAGGCGATCAGCAGTCCGCCAAATGAGAAGGGCAGCAGATGTCCCGTCAGCGTTTCGTACCATTGTCCAAAGTGATGGCGCGGCCCAAATGCCACCAGCAGATAGAAACCGAGCACTGTCGGCGGCAGCACGAGCGGGAGCGCGACGATGGCCTCCACGAATACGCGTCCCCGCCAGTGCGTCGTCGCGAGCCAGTACGCGATGGGAAGACCGATCGCCAGCAGGACGAGCGCCGCGCAGCCTGCCAGCCTGGCCGTCAACCCGATTGCCACCCAATCCATCATTCGGGCAGTATAAACCCGTAGCGTCGCAATGTCTCGCGTCCTTGCGGGCCAACCATCACGGTCCGGAACTGGCGCGCCAGATCCGGTTGCTTCGACGCCGAGAGAATCACGCCCCCCTGTTCCAGCCGGGGATAGGCATCCAGCGGCACTTCCCAGTAGCGGCCTTCGCCCTTCATCTTCGGCGACACCGCGAGAGACAGCGCGATCAGACCGATGTCCGCGGCCCCGCTCTCCACGAATTGCGCCGCCTGGGCAATGTTTTCCCCGAGCACGAGTTTGCCGGAAACCTTGTCGTACACGCCGAGCTTTTTCATTGCCGCGACCGCGGCGCGTCCATACGGCGCGTGCTCCGGATTGGCAATGGCGATCTTCCGCACCGACGGAGTCAGCAAAGACTCGATGCCCAGTTTCCCGACATCGATGGGCGAATCGTTTGGCACCCAGACGACGACGCGTCCCACGGCGTACGGGAACAGGCTATCGGCCACGGCCTTTTTATTCTCGATGAGTCTCCGGGGAAAGTCGATGTCCGCGGACAGGAACACGTCGAACGGCGCGCCGTTGTCGATTTGCGCGAACAAGTTCCCCGACGAACCGTAGGTGACGATGATCTTCGCGTCGGGATGCTGCTTCTGGAATCCCACTGCGATTTCATCCAGCGCGAACTTCAAGTCGGCCGCGGCGGCGACGGTGATCTGGGCCGCCGCCACTCCTGCGCCCGCCAGCCACAAACCGATTCCCCCAAAAACAAGAGCCCTGATTGCGTTCCTCTGCCTGCCCATGCTGCCCTCCGTTCTTATCGTTATATTCCAATAAATATATCGTACGAAAACCGCAAGCAAACTTCCAGCGAAAGGATTTGGGGGCGAAACCGGCTACCGCAGGTACCGCTGCAATTGCTTTTGCAGGGGACGGGCCGCACGCAGGCTCTGGGTCTCGATGCGCCGATACAGCGCGGCGGCCGCCTTGCCGGTCTCGGTCACCGTTGCCCGGCCGCCATCGGCGCCACCGCGCTGGGTCACCACCACTGGTGTTTTGAAGCAACGGTTCATCGTCTGGACCAGCGTCCACGCGCGCATGTAGGACATGTCCATCGCCGCCGCGGCCTTGCGCAGGCTGCCGGTGTGCGCGATGTGCTCCAGCAACTCCACCTTGCCCGGCCCCAGGGCGACATCGCGCCCCCGGACAATGCGGATGCGTGGAAGGATTCGAAACGATGACATGAGGCACTGATACCAGATTCAACGGCTCATAATCAACACGCCTGCGCCGTGGATCTCGCTGTGTTTGAGGGCGGCGAGCGCGCGGTTGGCGTCTTCCAGCGGAAACGCCTGTACTTCTGTCCGAATGGGGATCTGCCCCGCCAACCGCATCAACTGCCGCGCATCGTCGCGCGTTGCGTTGGCGACCGACCGCACGATGCGTTCGTGATACAGCCGTTCGTAGTTCAGTTCAGGGATCGGCGTCATGTAAATGCCGGCCAGTGCAAGCGTGCCGCCCTTGCGAAGAGCCCGCAACGCTTCCGGCACGAGCGCGCCGGCGGGCGCAAACATCACCGCGGCATGCAGCGCCGCGTCGGGAACATCTTCCGCCCGACCCGCCCACGTCGCCCCGAGTTCCCGGGCAAGACGCTGATGTTCCGCGCCGCGCGTCGCGACGAAGACCTCACAACCCCAGCGCACCGCGATCTGGACGGCAATATGCGCCGACGCGCCGAACCCGTACAACCCGAGTGTCTGCTGCGGTCGCATGTTGCTCAGGCGCAGCGCGCGATAGCCGATGATGCCCGCGCACAGCAGCGGCGCCGCGTGCGCATCGTCGAATCCGTCGGGAATTCCCACCGCGAACGCCGCCGAGGCGGCGGCGTGCTCGGCATAGCCGCCATTGACGTGAAAGCCGGTGAACAACGCGCGATCACAAAGATTCTCGCGGTCGCCCCGGCAAAATTCGCATTCGCCGCAGGTGTGGTGCAGCCACGGCACGCCGACGCGGTCGCCGATACGAAACTCCTTCACATTTGCGCCAACCTTTTCCACGACGCCGACGATTTGGTGACCGGGCACGATCGGCAGTTTGCCGGAGATTTCGCCTTCAACGGTGTGCAGATCGGTATGGCAAACACCGCACGTATGAACCCGCACCAGCACTTCGTCGTTGCCCGGCGCTGGCACGGCGAGATCGACCAACTCCAGCGGAGACTGCTCCACCGGTCGAGGATGACGAAGTAGTTGCGCTTTCATAAGCATCCCCTCACGCGGTCACCACAATCCTTGCGCCAGGGTTCCGGGACGCGCCGGGTCACGTGCCCCGAACCAGCAGCACCGGGACATCGGACTTGCGCAAGACGTGCGAGGTGGTCGACCCGAGGATGAGTTCGCGGATGCGCGTGTGACCGTAAGCGCCCATCACAATTAGGTCAGCGCCGACCGATTCTTTCAATTCGAGAATCTGGACTTCGGGATCACCATGGAGTGGTTCCACGTCGGCGGTGACGCCGGCTTCGAGCGCCTGCTGTTTGGCCTTGTGCAGCGTCTCGGAAACGGCGTCTTCGGCGCCGAGAGCGGCGACCGTCGTAATGGTCACCTTCGCGCCGAGGGCGGGGGCGAGGGCAATGCCGGCGCGCAACGCCTTGCTCGATTCGTCGCTGCCGTCGTACGCGATGAGCATGTGCTGGATTTTGCGGAACTTGTCGGGCGTAACCAAGCAGGGTTTAACGGAGGCGCGCACGACGCGTTCGACGCTGGAGCCCAGTGCGCCCGCGAGCCACGCGGCGTGCTCGCCACGCTGGCCAAGCACGATCATGTCGGCGTTCCCCTCATGGTCCAGCATGACTTGCGCGAGACTGCCCGTGTCGGAAGCGGTTTCGCAGGCGACGCCGCCGTCCCGACAACGTTTCTCGACAGCGGCAAGAACCGTGGTGGCTTTTTCGCGCTGGATTTCCTGGAGCTGCGGCAACAGGGCGGAATAAGGCTGGGCGCCGATGGCACCGGAAAAATCCGAGATCCATGGGCCTTCGAGAAGGCGAATATCGGTGACGTACAGGGCGCGCAACCGGGCGTTGAGTTTCTTGCCGAACCAAATCGCATAGTCGGCAGCCGCGTCGGCTGCAGGCGAGCCGTCCGTGCACAACAGAATGTTTTGATACATGATCGCTTCCTTTCGGGCCTCGTGCCTGGCCACCCAAACATACGCCCAAACGGCCGGCGGCGCCAAACCGCGGCGTTGACAAGGCGCCGATTTGCCTGTAATGCTTTTTGGTTGCGGGCGCTTAGCTCAGTTGGCCAGAGCACCTCGTTTACACCGAGGGGGTCAAAGGTTCAAGTCCTTTAGCGCCCACCATAAAGCGGTCGATTCGACGTCCGACGCACGAAATTCGATGACGGTGTTGTGCGGGGTTTCGTTTTCAAAGCGGAGAGTCGACGCAACGCGGGTGGGGGTGTAGCTCAACTGGTTCAGAGCGCTGCCCTGTCACGGCAGAGGTTGCGGGTTCGAGCCCCGTCACTCCCGCCAACTTCCCCTCGCAGAATCCTTGCGGTCTTATTTTTCACAAGGCGCTTGTGGCCAAATGATTGCGCCCTATCAACTCGTGACGTACTTGATTGGAATGGTCACAGGAGTCGCCCGTTGAGTAACGCCTGAGTGACGGCGCTATCGATCACGGTCCACTCGTGATGCCGTACGTCGCCCAAGAGTCCTTCAGGTCGCCCTTCAATTTGCCGGTGAATGTCCAGACACCGGTCTGCTTGTTGTGGGAGAACTTGACGTTCCCATTCCTGTTTGCGCCGCTCTCTCCCGCGTCAGGAGTGTCGCCGTGCCCGATGTGCCCGATGAGTTGCTGTAGCTCAGCGGGAGCTCCGCATTGAATGTTTCCAGTGTATCTGATTGGAGCATCAACAGAACAGGGAACGACGGGACATCGCTGCTGATCACGGTGCCACTCGTGATGCCGTACGTCGCCCAAGAGCCCTTCAGGTCGCCCTTCAGTTTGCCGGTGAACGTCCAGACGCCGGTCTGCTTGTTGTGAGAGAACTTGACGTTCCCATTGCTGTTTGCGCCGCTCCCTTTCGCGTTCAGTTGAATGTCCACAATTGCGCCGCCAACATCAAGAGAGACAACCGCATTTGTGACTGAGAAACCTTCCGGCAGATCGGTCAACGTTCCCTTGATCGTGCAGGCGTCCGAGCCGACCTTTCTGAACTTTGCTTGCAACTTGAGGCTGCTGACGTTCATGGCGCACGGGACAGACACGGTCAAGCTGGCGTTTGTCAAATAGATCCCGTCAGAAACCGTGACGCTCGCGTAGTAGGGGCCGCAGTTGGTGTAGACATGCGTCGCAATATTCGTCGGGGACGGAGCGCTACTTGTGCCATCCCCGAAGTTCCACGCGTAATTCAGGGGATAGTCATTCGGATCAATGGCACCAACACTGAACATATTCGTATCCCCAGCCGCGACAATGCAAGCGTCCTGCAGACACAGCAGCGCATTCATGACGGTTGGCGCCGAGACGATGACCGGGGCCTGATTCGTGTCCGGCAGCGAAGGTGAAAGAACAGCAAAAACAATCTGAGTGGCGGTGTCCAGGCTGTTGTCGGTCGCAATAACGGCGATCACGTTGGTGCCCTGAACCAGGGTGATATTGGCAAACCAATTCGTACCGAGAAGGCTTGCGAGGTGACCGCCATTGACGGCAACGCTCTTGATGCCGCTGGCGTCGCTGGCAGTCCCCGCCACGAGGATGGCGGCATACGTAAACGTCTGGTAGCTGCCCGGAGTCACAATCCTGAGCGCCGGGGTGGGCAGGATATTCGTACTCGTAATGGTGATCATGCTGGCGCGGTTTAGAGTGTCCGTGCCGCCCGGCCCGTAGACGGTCAGCGTGACCGTATAGACCCCGGCGTTGGTGTAGCTGTGCGACGGGTTGGCCGTGGTGCTCGTGCCACCATCCCCGAAGTTCCATGTTTGATTGGTAATCGCGCCCGTCGAGTTGTCGACAAAGCTCACCGTCAACGGCGCCACACCGTTGGTCGGACTCCCCCTGAACGCGGCCATGGGCGGCGCGATCGTCCCCCCGACCACGACATAGCCAGCCTGTGTCGACGTGTTCGTGCCGCCCGGCCCGAAGACGGTCAACGCCACCGTGTACGTCCCGGCCGAATTGTAGGTGTACGCCACGCTCGTGGTGAGTGTGTTCGTCGTCCCGCCATCCCCGAACGTCCAGAACCGGTTCGTGATTGTGCCCGTCGAGTTGTCGACAAAGTTCACCGTCAACGGCGCCACACCGTTGGTCGGACTCCCGCTGAACGCGGCCACCGGCGGCGCTACGCTGTTTGTGTTTCCGACCGTTATCAGGTTGGCCCGTGTCGATGTGTTCGAACCGCCCGGCCCGAAGACGGTCAACGCCACCGTATAGACCCCCGCAGTGGTGTAGGTATACGATGGATTGCTTGCGCCGCTCGTCCCGCCATCCCCGAAAGCCCACCCTTGACTGGTGATGCTGCCGGTGGACGTGTCCGTGAACGTGACCGCCAACGGCGCCAGCCCGCTGGTCGGCGCGGCGCTGAACGAGGCTACCGGGGGCGCGCTGTTGGTGTTTGCAACGGCTTGAAAGCTCAGGCCGCTCTGCGTCAACATCAGGGTACCCAGGAGTGTGCCGGCGGGCCTGGGGAAGGTGCTCGTCGGTTGCAACTCATACAAGTTCAATGTGCCCTCGCTGGACACATGGCCATCAATCTTCGGACTGAAGTAGTCAAAGCTTTCGCCGCTGGTTTCCTGTGCCGACCAACTGCCGGCGAGCGTGTTTTGGATAACGGCAGCTTCCGAACTGTTCGTCGTGCTGGCGGCGCCATTTAACGACCCCTGGCCCCCTTGGTACATCGCCGCAATCCTGCTGCCGGCCGGCCCTTGGATACCGACGGATCCCTCGGTCGGTGCCGCATTGCCTGGCACGCCGGTTGCCCAGAGAGTGGACGCTGGCGTGCCATTGGGGTCGGCTCCTGCGTTGCCATCGGTGGCCGCCGCGGCCCAAAACAAGTCAGTGCGTGAGGCCCAATTGGCGCCGTAGGTATCGATGAGGTCCTCTGTAACCAGATTCGTTAAGGTTAGCCCGCTGTTTGCGCCATTATAGAAGTTACTCACGCTGCCGAGGTCAACTTCCAGGTTCACCCCCCCTCCCGTTCCTCCCGTCGCATAGAAGCCCAGGATCAAGTCCTCCAGTTGCGCATTTACGGTCTGCGCCCGAACAGACGGTGTGAGTAGCACGACACTGCCGATGACGGCCACAACCACGAGAAGCTCGATCAGGGCGAATGCCGCGCTGCCCTCAGAGAAGCGTCGCAACGGCGCTGTTTGAATCAACGCCGATTGCCGGTGCATCCGGGATATTGTTTGCCGTGAGTGCCTCAATGTTTCCGAATCCATTTCAGTCCTCCGTCAAGCTCACTCGCTGAACTGCCTCATGATATTTGAGGCGCGTGTATCATCGCCCCTCCCGCGGAGGACAACTTTGCCCGGGACGGGTTTCGGATGGGTCACAGGGAGGTTACAGATCAGAAAAGAATCTCTGCGGCCCCACGGTTGTGTTGGCGAAGCCCAGGCACAAGTGAGTCGAGCGGCGCGCACCGACTTCCGTTTGTCGCCGGAGCTGAAATCCCGGCCTCATAGACTGGCCGCTTGAGCCAACAGAAAAGCGTTGCTCCGCGTCCGCGTCACCGACCGGCCCCAGAGGGAGAAGCCGGCGGTACAGAGGATGGGGATGGTGGTTCCTTTTCGTGCATCGTTTTTTGAAGCTCGTCAACCACCTCGTCGGTGATGTCGGACTGCGGATCGAAATAAATCAAGCTGTCCGAAGTTGCCATCACGACACTCATCCCGTGGGCGGCAGCAACCCGTCGGGCGGCGGGGCGGATCCTGTCCCGGTAACTCTGGACGAGAGTGGCGCGGCGTCCCTGCAGGGCCTGCTGGTAGTTGGTGAGCGCCGTTTGCCAGGAAGCATTCGCCTTGTTCACGGTTTCAACCAGCTTCTGTCGTTGCTCCTTGCTCAGGGGAAGCCCATCCAGTTCCCGTTGCTCCTTCGCGTTGGTGAGCACCTTGACTTGCTCCTCGGTGAGTTTCGCCTCGGTGGCGATCTGCTTCTTCACGTCGTCAATGGACTGCAACATGCCCCGATGCACCTCTTCCAGTTGGCCCTTCAGTTCCGTGCTCGTGTCTTGTATCGAGGTTTTTATCTCCTCCATCCAGCCCATCGCCGTGGCGACCTTGTCCAGATCGAGGACCGCCACGCCACCGGCTGGCGCGGCCAGCGTTTGGGAAGACGTCACCGCCAGAAAAAACACCAGAGCGCTCAAGATTGTCTGCCGACTCATCATCGTTCTCATAATGGGTGATAAATTATCTATCTCTTGTTGTCTCAGGCGAGAAAAAAACGCCGGGCTGCTCCGTATCGTTACGAATGCTGCCTGCGCGGCGACAGACCCGGGGCGAGCGGAACCGCGGCGTAGTGCATCCGAGGCTGATCACGGACAAATTGGGTGGCGACCGTCAATTTTTGCACACATGTTTCCCCTTTTTAACCCGTCCGTAACGCCGAATCTCCATCATACAGCAGGAAGAATTTAGAAATTGCGAACGAGAAATCTAATGCCATGAACACCATTTCTTCCTTTCTTTTCAAAAGCTGGACTCGATGCGCGCTCACGCTGGTCGCGCTGGGAGCGGTCTTGTGCGCGGTTCAACAGGGCATTTCGCAGCGTCACACCCCGGCGGCCATCGCCCCGATCACGTCGCCCGCGCCCCTGACGGAAACCCGCGCCCTTCCGGACCCCGCGGCAGAAGCCGAACTTCCACAGGGGGCAACCCCGGTCGCGGCCACGCCGAGAGAATCGTCCCCGGTTTCTCCGGCGCCGGTTTCCGCTCCGGCAAAGGAACCTGTTGCGGTTTCCACCAGATCCGGCCCGACCGTCCCTCCGCCGCTGGCCCGAGCGGTGCCGGCCGCCCCTGGTGTCACACCATTCGGCGTCGATTCGTCCGGAAACATTAAAACCGCGATGCTGAATCCGCCGTTGGCGTTCACGGTGGATCCCAAGAACCTGACCCCCGCGCAACAGACCGCGCTGGCCTCGATTCAGAATCAGTTCTTGCAAGCGATCGGAGACGCCAATCAGAACCCCACCGATCCGGACTATGCGGACCGCTGGGTGGCCGCGCAGGCACTTGCGGATCAAAGGTACAAGGCCTATTTTGGTTGGCAGTCGTTCGAGCAAATGCAGTTGCAGAGAGACATGCATTCGTACACGGCGATTCAGGTGCCCTGACACACTCTCCGATGCGATGGCGCTGGGCGCGGCGAAGTTGGTTCCGTGATGGCTGTTCGTTGGACATCCGCAGGCCGGGGAACGCGATCACCACGGACCGGAGCGCTCGGACAGCCGACGCTGCAATGGCGGCGGTATCAAGATGCGCCCGTCGGAAAAATGCCTTTTCCGTCCCCTACTTTTTCTCAGCCTTCAACTGTAAGGCGGCGTCAAGATTCTCCCGGGCGGCTGTGTAACCTGGCGCGAGCCGGAGCGCCTCGCGGTATTGGGTGATGGCATCATCGAACCGTCCGAGGTTTTCGAGACTCAAGCCGAGGTTGTTGTGAGCTTCGGCATAATCCGGGGCGTCGGCGACGACCTGCTGAAAGACGCGGGCGGCCTCTTCAAAACGTCCGGCCCGACCCAAAGCAGCGCCCAGATTATTCCGTGCCTCCGTATAGCGCGGGTCGATGGCGAGCGCCGCGCGATACTGCGCGATCGCTTCCTCCTCGCGCCCCATGTTGCGGAGAGCTAGGCCGAGGTTGTTGTAATAAACGGCGTTCTCCGGTTGCAGTCGGATGGCAGCCTGAAACTCTCTCGCCGCCTGATCGAACTGGCGGGCTTGGGCAAGGACAGTGCCGTAAAGAAACCGCGCCTTGTGATCATCTGGAGCCAGGGACAGGCCGGTTTTGAAATTCGCCATCGCCTCGCCAAGGCGGCCCTGAAGCTGGAGTGCGATCCCCAGGTTGAAATGAAACTCGGCCGTGAGGGGGCTTAACTCGACGGCCTGGCGCAATTCGCGTTCCGCCCCGACTGGGTCACCCTTGGAGATCAGGGCGGCGCCGAGGCCGAAGTGTGCAAAGGCGTTGTTTTTCGTTACCGCCAGCGCATGTCGAAACAGGACTTCGTTGTCTTTCCAGTAGGTGATTTGGCGAACGGTCAAGAGACAGCACGCCACCACGGCGGCCACTGCGACGCCTGCCAACGCCCGGCGCCAACGGGGACTGCGGCAGGCAAGGAGATGTCCGGTCCAGACCAGCAGTATGAACAAGCCCATCGAGGGAATGTACATGTAGCGGTCGGCCATGGACTGACTCCCGGGGAGCACCAGCCCGATGACCGGCGTCAACGCGCCAAGAAACCAAAACCAGCCGACGAGAAGCCAGGGATGGGATTTCACCCGCGCGGCCGCCAGCAACGAAACCAGCAGAAGCCCGGCCACCGCCAGAGCCACCTCCGGCGTGGGCCACTGGCCCGAAGTCGGATAGGGATAGTTAACGGCGAGGTCAACCGGCCAGAAAGTCTTGTACAGATACCGCCAATACGACACCAGGCCATTGCTCAGACGGATCCCAAACGTGAAGCAATTCACGGGTCTTTTGGTTGCGCCGCGCGGATTCACCCAAACGACCGCCAGGCCGGCGGCCAGCGCGAGCGCAAAGAACGGAATCTTTTCCACCCACAGCCGCCTGCGCCCCGGCCCGTTTCCGCGGACGTCGGGCCAGCGGTTCAGCGGCCAGATGTCCAGCAGCAGAAAAAGGAAGGGCAGGGTGATCACCATGACCTTGCTCATCAGCCCGCAGAAAAAAAAGAATACGGCCAGCCAATAGTACCGGCGGCCTGGCCCGCCTGGTTGGCTGCTGGCGCGCACCCACTTCGTATACGCCCAGAGACTCAGTATGGCCCAGCAGACGCTGAGAACGTCTTTGCGCTCCGCCACCCAGGCCACCGACTCGACACGCAGCGGATGAACGCCGAACAGTGCCGCCGCCGCCAGGCTGCGCCAAGTTGTTCCGGTCGCCGCCGACAGGAACAAAAAGAACAAGGCGGTGTTCAGGCCATGCAGCAGAACGCTGGTGAGATGATGCCCCCACGGGTTGAGGCCAAAGACCTGACAATCCGTCATGTGGGACAGCCAGGTCAACGGTTGACAAAGCTCCCCAGAATACGTGTGAAAGGCCCATTTCAGGTTGCTCCAACTCAATCCCGACACCACATGCGGATTCTCAATGACCAATCCGTCGTCCGTCATGCTCACGAAGCCATTCCGAATGGTGGGCAGGAAAAGAACGACTCCCAAAACAAACAGCAACCCAGCCAGCAGCAGTCGATTGGGCCTCTCCCATGGACCGGCGGATGCCCCATTCGTTGGCTTGGGCGGACACGGATCGGCGGTCGCAAGGTCAACTCTTGAAAATTGAAATTTCATTGGCCAATTTTCTTCGGAATTGTGCACACGACGAAACACACACCGCCAGTGGCCTGTCAATGGAAAAGGCTCTCGTCGCCCGTCTGCCGATGCATCTTCCGCCGCAACCGATTGCACCGACTCCGGAAACCGTCCAGAGTCAAGCGTTGACCTCTAAACGAATGGAATAATAGATAGACCTGCCCCCATATCGTCAATGGAACAGCAGGGGAAAGTGGACGCGCTCTGCCAGCCGCATACCCTTCCTTGTCCAGCCAGCCGCCTGCCGGCTCATGCGAAAATGGAGAGCGCGACCGATATTTTATTCACCGAGTCGTGAACGCAGGCCTTGGTTCTTTTTTTGCCCGCTGTTTCGGTCGCGCTCTCAAGCAAGCTGTCTCGCCTGCGTTACGGCACCAACACGCGGACGCGATAGTACCGCGACGGTCTGTTCGTCGCCCCGCCGACATCGATCATGGTGGTTACCACGCCATAGCCGCCCCCTCCGCTGAGGATATTGGTCACGCCGGTAGTGGCGAAGTTGATGTTGGAGTACCCGCCGCCGGCCGTGCCGGTGGTGTAATCCAGGATGTTGGTGTACGTCAGGCTGCCCAGCGGCGAGTTGCTGTCGCCGTTGGCGCCGAGATAGGTAACCTGGATATCCTTGCCATTGTCTATCCTGGCGAGGCTGATAATGTGCGGGTAGGCAGCATTGTTGGTCGGATTAAAACCGGCCAGGAACTGGTTGGTGTTGCTGATGCCCTTGCCCAACGGATCGGCATTCGGCCCGCTGAAGGCGGGATTCTCCAGTTCCGCTGCTGTAAAATAGTTGCTCTGCCAGGTGACGAACGGATCCGGAACCGGCGGCGTTTGAAAGCTTAGGCCTTCCGAAGTCAACGTCAAGGTGCCCACGAGTGTGGCGGCGGGATGCGGGAAGGCGCTCGACGGTTGCAACTCATACAAGTTCAATGTGTCCTCGCTGGACACCTGGCCATCAATCTTCGGACTGAAGTAGTCAAAACTTTCGCCGCTGGTTTCCTGTGCCGACCAACTGCCGGCGAGCGTGTTTCCGATAACGGCAGCTTCCGAACTGTTCGTCGTGCTAGCGGCGCCATTTAACGACCCAGGGTCCCCTTGGTACATCGTTGCAATCCTGGTGGCGGCCGGCCCTTGGAGACCGACGCTTTCGCACAGCGGCACGGCCTTGCCTGGCACGCCGGTTGCCCAAAGAGTGGACGCCGGCGTGCCATTGGGGTCGGATCCTGCATTGCCATCGGTGGCCGCCGCGGCCCAAAACAAGTCCGTGCGTGAGGCCCAATCGGCGCCGTAGGTATCGATCAGGTCCTGCGTAACCAGATTCGTTAAGGTTAGCCCGCTGTTTGCGCCATTATAGAAGTTACTCACGCTGCCGAGGTCAACTTCCAGGTTCACCCCCGCTCCCGTTCCTCCCGTCGCATAGAAGCCCAGGATCAAGTCCTCCAGTTGCGCATTTACGGTCTGCGCCCGAAGGGGCGATGTGAGTAGTGCTGCACCGGCTAAAGCCAGCAGCACCATCTTGCGATGGCTGCGTGTCGTGTCTTTCATTGTATTCCCTTTCTAAAACCTGGTTCCTGATCTTGTTTGTTTCAATGGTCTTCGCGTTGGATCACTGCCGATTCCCGAAGTAAATCGTGCCACCTTCGGCCTCCCAACCTAGGTAGCATTCGTGTTCTTCACCTCCGCGACGTTCGGGTCACGAACTGGTGACACCACCATCCAGTACCGCACGGTCTTTCCGGTCGCTATCTTCCCCCTGGCTTTGGTCATCTCCTTCCCCTCCGCCATAACCCAATACTTCGACGGAAATAAGCGACGGAACTTCTTCCTGCGCGACCGAGGGTTCCTGCCCTTGTCCAATCACCGACCCCGTTCCCGCAGTCGTGGCCGCCTCGGTTGCGTTCGCAGCCTGCATACCGCTGGTGTTCAATGAAACCGTGAGAGCCGGCACACCGGCGCTCGTCCCTTGAACCTGGATATTGCCGACATTTAATACCTGCAACGCGGCCAGGTTGATATCGCCGGTCACTCGAATGCCCGCATCGCCCGCGTCGATATATCCCGCGGGAGCAACCAAATCGACGTCGCCAGGGGCAACACCGGCGACGGTGGCCAGCACGCCTATCCCTCCCCCGGTCGCCAATCCGGCCAGATCGGTTTCGACCTCGCCGCTCTGCGGATCGACGAGCACACGCGTCGGAGGCGCTGCCAGCACGGTTTTCGACGAAGCGCCAGCGGCGATATTGCCGGTCGTCGACCAGATGATGATGTTTCCGCCGCGCAAGGTGAAAATGCGGGACGTCCCGACAACCACGCTGTCATCGGCAAAAATGGAGATATTGCCGCCATCCTCGGTCAGGATGCCCTGGTCAACCGGTTGATTGCCGCTCAGATCAACCCCAACCGTAAGCTGACCGCCCGGAGCGAAAAGACTGATGTTTCCGCCGCTCGTCGTTTTGATCTCACGGGATGTGAGGTTGATGTCTCCCTGCCACGGCGTGGCTTCTGGAAACAGGGCGGCAATCGCCGCAGATCCCGCATTGTAATTGCCGTACCCCGGTGAGGACGCCGTGTTGTGATCTCGGCCGGCATCTCGTAATACCAGATAGAAAATGTCCAGCGCCACACGATCCTGTTGTTCCTCAGGCAGTTGTTCAAACGTGGTCCAAATTTGCGACAAATCGCTGTCCGTGTTCAAACCCAACAGGGCTGCGACCTGGGGCAGATAACGCGGCGCATAGACGTTCCCCGTCGTTGGGTTCAGGAACTCGGTGATAAAGCTTGTGAAGTTCAGCGCGCTTTCGTCAAGACCGGCCGATCCACCGATGCCGGCCGCCGCAATGATGTCAGCCCCGGCGAACGGCAGGTTCGGATTACGTGCGTTGCCAATGCTGGTGATGCCAACCGCCGTGCCATCGCTGCCGTTGGGCCCAACGCCGAGATCCAGATTTCTGCCAGCCAATACCTCCAGTGTGCCGGGGCCGTTGATCTGAATGTCTCCGGCAGACGCATCGCCGAGTTGTCCCACCAGGAGTTCATTATTCCCTGATTGCGCCGCGGTGCGCAGTTCTGAATCTGGATCATATGCGATGATATCGCGACCGGCGCTCACCACGCTCACGTCACTCGCCGCAACGTTCTGCAGATACAGAGCGATATCGGTAATGTCTTGACCGGCCACGACGCGGGTTGATTTTGCGGAAAACAAGGTGAGACCGGAAATGTCCCCGTCCAGGGCATACAGATGAACGGGGTCCGGATCATTGGCATGGAGCACACCGGGCGCATTCAGCGCTTCTTGCGTTTGCAAAACGCCGAACACACCCTGGTCAGAGCCTGACTCATCAAACATCTCAGTGATGTCTCCAAAAACGGCGTCGATGCCGAAGGCTGGCGGGTTGGCCCACGCAGCACTTTCTTGAAGAGGGTTGGCCTGAGGGCCCAAATAGGAAAGCGACAGGGGCGTGGTAATACTCGGTATCCGATCGGGATCCGCATCCGACAGATTGATTTGGCTCTCGCTCCACTGATAAATGTGAGTCGCGGCGTTAAAACTGTTGGGTTGCAGGCCGTTGATTGACCCCGCCGCCAGCAGGTCCAGTGTTCCAGTCGGTGACGGTGAAAGTGTCAGACTTCCCACCACATTGATATCGCCCGAAAAGGCGGTGACCCGCAAGGTCGGCGGCATTAATGCGAAAGCGGTGGCAAATACCGGCAATGTGTTGACTGTTTCGACAAGTCTAAGCCACGGCTCTGACTCGGAAGCAAACGAGTTGGGGTTCCCGATATTATAGAGAAGAACATTTTGATACCAACTCGCTAGTGAGCCTGCTGTACCACCGCCGCCGCTCTCGGCGCTGTCCTGAACTGTGACCGTGCCTCCGAGTGATGAGACAGTGATGGCGTCGCCTGGGGCATAGGTCGAGAAATATGTTTTTTCATAGAAGCTGTTGTTAATCCCTTGTGGCAGGAGAAATGGATTCGCCACCGGACCAAGCGTGATGTTTCCTTGGGCTTCAATATCAAAGCTGCCGTTGCCCACAAATAAGGTTGTCGGCAGCCAGGTCGTTTGATCCGGGATAATATTATGGATCGTATCATAAGTTATCGACCCTTCATTCAAAGCGGCTCGCGTGGGGTTGGTAAGAATGCTGTTCCCCGCCCGCAAGGTGCCCTGGCCGCGTTCGACGTAATACACGCCGCCATTGATATAGCGGCCCGCCACAACCTTGAGGTCCCCTCCACCGAGCTCCACCAAACTGCTCGCATCCGGAGTTCCTTCCGGCATCCGCGCATTGGTTGGAATCACGGCGTCCACATTGCTCACGTCGCGCCGGGCCGTAAGCGTCACGTTCCCTCCGCCAAGCGCGCCGATGTCCTCGAAGAAATTCGAGAAATCAACCCACCAGGAGGTGGATTCCACTTCGCCGCCATTATGAGTGATGCCAAACTCACCGGTCGTCGGATCGACGTATCCACGACGGTCAAGCCAGTTCGTCGGCAATTCCTTGGTTGAATCGGGGGAAAGAGTGCCGTTGGGATTAACCTGATAACTGGCAATATCCTCTTGAGCCGAGAGGGTTACATTCCCGCCCCCGTAACTATACTGGGCGCTGTACGGAGTCGAATATTGAAGCGCGCCGAGTGCCGTGCCCGTGGGATACTGCAGATTGGGCACATCGAAATCAGAGAGCGGAGCGGCTTGCGTGCCCGCCGTGTAAATCGTCGCCAGCGGGCTTAAGAGTTGAATGTCTCGTCCAGCGGAAATTTCAATATCGCCCGTTCCCGTGCGAATCGTTTGATAATAGGTGGGAATAATATTTTCCGCCGGTTTGCTCGAAGTCGGAATGGGACCGAGGTCTTGAGCGTTGTTACCCAGCAAGAGAGATCCTGCGTTCGCGCCAAGAAGAGTCAAGGGTTGGACCTGAAGAGAATTGGCCGCACTAAAATCGGCTCCTGCGACCAACCGATATGACCAGGATTGGTCTCCGGCGGGTAACAGGGTCGCCGAATACGAAGAACCATCAAAACCATCGCTGAGCGAAGCAAATCGGCCATTATAGTAGTTAAAATCGAGATTGCCCGCCGCGCGCAACGTGAGCACGCCGGGTTGGCTCTGGGGTCCGAACCGGAACGTCGATAAATCCCAGGTCGTGTCCAATATCAGGTCGCCACTCGGATTGATAATTTCCGCGCCGGGACGAATCTCCAGAACCGGCACGAGTGCGGGGTTGTTGGCGAGGAGCCGATTCATGATCGCCGCGCTGTTTCCGGCAAAGGTGGTTCCATTGGCGAAAACATTTTGCTCCACCGTGCTGGTGATGATCGCGCCAGCGGGATTGTTGAGATTGTAGAGTTGGTAGCCTCCGACGATGATTTGGGAGGCGTTGATAATCGTCCCGTTGATCGGATTGATTTGCACGTCGAGGTTGTCGGAGGTCTGGGGTGCGCGCAGATTCAACGTGCCGGTAAAATCGCCCGCGGCAGCACTCTGCGCCGTATTGGCCGCCACCGAGAGATCGATTGTGGCGCCCGTTTGAATGTCAACCACCGCATTGCGATTGATATTTCCATTGATTTCCTGGCCCGCTTCGAGGGAAACGCTCCCGCCCTTCCCGGCATCGTCGAAATTTTCCCCGGCCACGGTCAAGAGCGAACCTCGTTGCAGGATCACACTTCCGGAAGCGGCAAGGTCAATCGTGCCGCCCGTTGCGCCAGAGGCATCGATGGTTCCTGTCACCACAATCGAACCATTATCGGCCGAGAGATCAAAGGTCTGCGCCGTTGCCAGACCATCTAGCAGAACATCCCCGTTTCGTACGCGGATCGTGCGTGACTCGGTAAACCCGTTCAAGTTCAGCCCCGCATTCAACGCGGTTAGACTCGCCTCCGGCAGAGTCCCCACATCAAGCTGGAATGTTCCCCCCTGGCCATCCACTCCTCCGTTTCCTGACAGAGTTCCACTCTGTGTGAAATTGCCATTGGGTGCGCTGATCGTGATACTGCCGGCATTGCCGCCTTGCGCCGGAGCGGATACGTTCACGGTGCTTCCCTTAGCCAGGACAATGGATCCAAGATCCGCTGTCACGGAAACCTGGCCGCCATCCGTGTACTGCACCTCATCATAAAAAGTCTTTGCGACTCCACCGACATTGATCTGACTCGCCCTCGTGCCTCCAATGACGATGTCGCCTGCGGTCGCCTCCATCTGCAACGCTCCGCTGGGCAGCAGGATGTCGCTATCGTCGGCGATGCTGGCGCCAATGAGCGTCAGTTGGGCGCCGAGACCGGCCGAAAGAGTCGGGGTCCCAACGTTCTGCACGGTAACATTTCCCGCGGCACGAATGGTTTGATTGGCAGCCGCGGCACCGGTAATCACGGGAGTAATCACGCTTAGATTCCCCGGAGTCGTCAACCCTCCCGAGCCCTGCATCTGAATTCCCGACGTCGCTTCCAATTCCAATTGGCTGAACTGGTCGACACGATACTGATTCACACCGAGCGCAAGGATGTTTCTTCCATCGAACACCAATGTTCCGCTTCCGCTGTTCACAGCGCCCGGACCCGTTGTGTTGGCGCTGTTGTCGAGCAGTATGTTCTGCGCGACAAATTGGACCGTGCCATCCCCCTGGTTAAAGCCCCTGATTTCGGCGGCATGAAGCGCCAGATTGGCCAGCGTGCTCTGCCCGATTTGGCCCACACCATATGTGTCAATCGAGGAATAACTCAGCAGTGATAGTGATTGCGCGTTGCCTTGTAAACTTTGCAGCGCCGTGCCCGAAAGAATCAGGCCGCCAACGGATTGCAGATTGCCCGGATCGGTCAGCGCCAGGCTGATCTGGCCGCTCGCAATGGCGATGGATGTGCCATTCAATACCGCGGCCGGATCGATCGCTGTTTCCCCCGTGGAATCGGTGATGATGCTGGGTCCCTTCAGTTGGGTGCCGGCCCCAATGTCGAGAACAGGCTGTGTCGAAGAATCCACACCCGACCGGCTGATCGTCGCTGCGGGATCGGCGCTCACCCGCAACGCGACTCCATCGCCACTCCCCGAAGTCGAACCACCCAACAAGATCGTGTCGGCTGCGCCTGACAAAGTGCCCGAGGCTTCGATGGCGGCACCGGGCGCCAGCGTTAACTGGTGATTCGCAACAAGAATAATGTCGCTTCCCGTCAGCGGTGTGCCGGAATTATCGACCAACATGTTGCCCGTCTGGACGCTCACGGTTGTTCCCGCCGCACCCGTCTGGCGAATCCCTCCGATCAGTAAACTTTCCGCATTGAAAGAACTCAGCTCAGACGCGTCCAGAACAAGAACTCCGCTCAGATCGGGTGCGCCAGGACCCGCAATCAGAATGTCTTCCGGGCTGCTGATATCAACCAAACCCGCCTGACCGCCTGCTCCCGCCTCGGCCATCACCGTCCCATTCAGGGCCATCGTTTGGGTCGCTGAGAACACCACCTGACCGGCATCAATGGGAAGGCGCGGGGGAGCAAAACCACCAGCCGCTGCCGCCTGGCCAAGTATGCTGTTGCCCAGGAAACTATCGTACTCGGCCCGCGATCCCACCACGGTCGAAGACGCCACGTCAAATTCAGCATTTAATGGCTGAACCACAACGTTCGGGTTGAGATCATTAAAGCGGTACCCGGTTACCAGACTGGACCCGTCCGGCAAGGTGGATGTGGTCCCGACCGGCGTTCCCGCCACCGGCGTCACGAGGAATGCGCCGGGAAGCAACGCATAACGGGCCGGTAACAAGGTATACGTCCCGGCCGCCAGGCCAGGACTCGCATCCAAATGAATTTGGTCGCCGACCGACAAACCGCTATTGACATACCCGGCGTCGGAGCCAAAGACACCGGCAACCACTGGATTTGGATTGTAAGGAGCAAATGGCGCATAGTTCACCTGATAACTCGGGAGAATTGCGAAACTCGACGATGACGCAAGAATATCCTGCGAGCCTCCAATCCCGGGAACCCACTGATACGCATACAGATCACCACCCCCGCGAATGTCGATTTTGGCATTGGGATCCACCACAACACTGGCGGCTGACAACTGGATCGATTTCGCCGGCACTCCGCCATCGGTAATGTCAAAGCCAGTCGGATCAATCCATGAGACGCCGTTGAGTTCGATTCCGTACGGGATCACAAACGCCTGCCCGGTGATCGGATCGATGGCCGAAACCGACGTGACACTATTGTTCCCGAGGATCAGTTGCTTCGTTGAGTCAAACGTTGCACCAGAAATGAGATCGATCGGACCGGTGCCGGTGCCATCCCACCCCAGTTGGATCGCTCCCAGTGGCGCGCGTAAAACGCCATCTTGATTGATCGTCGAGGCATAGATCGACAACGTCCCACCAGCCGATAACGGAAGTTGGCGATCTCCAGACGCCTCGATTGTTACCGAGCCAAGCTGGGCACTGTTATTCAGATTGTAATCGAAAGCAGCGATTGTAAAGCCAACGGCGGTAGGTGGATACACCTGGCCGGCGCGTAGTGTCATCGCCCCCGCCATCTCCAGGACGCCATCCCCGCGGATGTCGCCTCCGTCAGCAATAAAATTCGCCTGGCCAATATTTTGCAAAGAGAGCACACCGATATCGATGAGACTCGTCGCCTCGACTGTCAGATTTCCGGTGCCATACGTTGGTGAAAACAGGAAGGGCTGACTGTTCCCATCGAAAAAGAGAGGTTCGACTTGCGTGGCCTGTACCGGAGCCTGGAACGGCTTTCCGAGGACTATATACGGTGCCGTAAGTGTAACGGAAGAGTCGGCAAAGATGACACCCGCATCGGCCACCGAGATCATGCTGTTCGCCGCTATGCTGACCGGACCGGAGAACTGAACTGTTCCCTTCAAGATCAGCGAATCAAAGCCGCCGGCCTGAAAACTGTTGGCGGAAAAATACCCGTACCCGCCAATCGGTTGGCCATTGCTGTCCAAAACAGGATTCCCAATCGCCGTTTCTCCTGCCGGATAAAACGTGGCGGATAAGCCCAAACCCTGTTGCGATACATCCAGGGTAATATCGAGGGGAGTCGAGGCAAGGTTTCCCCCTTCCTGTGGGGTATAAAAGCGCCCGCAGGAAACCGTGAGGGTGCCTCCCTCGGCCGTTGGTCCGCCCGCGAAGCCTTTCAGGGTTGCCTCACTGATAAGTTGCTGGGTGCCGGCCAAAATAATCGATCCCCCATCGCTGTCGATGCGCGTCGGAACCAAAGTCAACCCGGACGTTGACGAGGGTGTTGTCCCCAGATAGCCCGGTGCCACATCCAGCACGTCACTCGCCCCCGACACATCGAGTACGGATCCAGCCTCCGCAACGATATTACCAGAAACCTTGATCGTGCCACCGGGTAACACCGAGCCGGTCCGATAGCCCTGTGTATTGGGTGTGAGTACGGTCGTGCCGCTCGCCGATAAAACGCTTTGCGGCCCAAGATCAACCGTCGGTAATGCCTGTCCTTCTTGAATGCCGAACACGGAGCTGGCTCCCCCGGAAATGGTAATCGTGCCGCCCGGAGCCGAGATCGATCCCAGCACCGCAACGGTATCACCACGCAAGCTCACAGATCCCAGCGGGTCCGTTGTAATCACCGCACCTTCTCCCATCACCAAATCGCCTCGCACGACCACTGGATCTCCCAGGAAACCATTCCTGACCCCGCTCGCACTCAACGTCAGACTCACCGGCGTCCGCAATCCTTCTGGCGGCAAGTATGGCGTCAATGTTTCCACTCCATCGGCATTCACGCCAGCCAGGAGACTTTGCACCTCGGGGGCAATTACCGTATTCGGCGCGATGACCAGTCCCGGAAGATAGGAACCGGCCTGATCGCCCGGGGCCCCCAGACCGGTGAGGGCAAAACTGCTAAAACCTCCCGAACTAAAAAAGTCGGGCGACAACAGTAATGTGTCCGGGTCCGAAGTGGCGCCTCCGATCTGAATGGAGGGCGCCAGGATGCTTAACGAGCCTCCTTTGGATCCAGAATAGGCCTGTAAACTGGAATCGAGTGTAAGTTGGCCGCCGACGATGGAAGTGGTTTTGGGATCTTGTCCTGCGTCGATTACGATGCTCCCCCCCGTCCCGTACGTCCGTTTGTCGCTGGCACTCGTGGCCACCCCGCCTGAGGCATTGATGGTGCTGCCCGGTGCCAGATCGGCACTGTAACTGTTCACAGAAATCGCTCCCCCATTGGCATCGATCGGAGCCACGTCGCTATAACTCAGTGCCATCGTCCCCTCGACACTCAAACTGGCGGTCGGGCCGAGAGTAAAATGACCGCGCGTCGGGTCGGGTGGCGGAGACGACGTCGGAATCGCATAGGGCGAAAAGTCATAGACCGTGAATTGCAAGTTCCCCCCGGGGGCGGTGATGCTGCCTTCAATATCCATATTCGCCGCGGAAAGATTGATCGAACCGCCCGCCACGCTCGTCAATTCGATTTGCGCCGGCACCGCTATGGCTCCATCACTATTATTCAGGGTGAAGGAACCAAAACCACTTTGACCGATCAAATTCGGTGACAAAATAACCACCGCCTTCCGATCCGCGCTCAGCGGCAGGGGGTTTCCCGAGTCGTCGAGCGCAAATGGGTCAGCCGGTGGTAAATCGGAACTCGCTTCGAATAGGATCAAGGGCGGTGACGGAGAGAATGGAAGAACTGAGGAACCGTTTATCTCCTGTGCCTGAAAGATCAATGATAAGCTGCTGGGATTGGGCACCTGTTGTTGCTGACGCGGACCGGAAACGGTGGTGCCGACCAAATTGCCGTCCAAGGCCATGGACGGCGCCGTGATGCTGATGGCGCCGCCATTTGCGCCCTGAATATAGCCTGCTTCAAATTCAGTAGAAGTTACCACCCTCTGATAAGTACGATCGGGTGTGGCTTGGGCGGGAAGATACGTGTTTCCTCCAGAAACGAGTGTCGTTACCGGAACAACACCGCCTTGATAATTGATCCATCCACCCGAGACGTCGATCGTTGAGCCGGCTTGCATAACAACCGACTCACCCGCGTTCATGGCCACGCTTCCACCCGCCGTTGTCAGTTCACCCACGGAACGTTGAATCAAATTAACATAACCCGAAGCGTCAGCCAGCGGCGTCCCAACCCAGGCGGAGCCATTGTAGGTTCCGCTCTCTGTGCTGTCGACGTAGATTGTTTGATCGTGTAGCGGCCCATTCCGTAACAGCGGTGAATCGGCTAACGCGGCGTCGGTTAACTGCACGGCAACGATATTCTGCGCAACTGGAACCTCCACGTCCTCCATGCCCGCCACGTCTATCGAGGCGCCCAAATCGAGATAAATTTGGCCAGACCCGTTGGCGTTGACAAACGATTCGATCGCCTGGCTCCCCGAACCTGTCCGGTCCCAAATCCCGGCGTTCAGCGCAACATTCGCGTTCGGTGCGAGGACCACCGAGTTCGGCGCGAGATAAATTGCCAGGCCTTGAAGATTGATTTGCGACGGCAATGCCAACGTGGTCCCCACAACGGTATCGGCGCTCGATAGTTCCGGCAGGATCTGAGTGACGCTGTTCGGCCCCAGCGTCACCACGCCGGTGCTTGTCGGAAGAAACGCCGGCAAACCTGCAAATCCCCCGCTTCCGACGGCGTTGTAATTGGCCAACAGATCAATCCGTCCGTTTAGGGAAACCGAGGTGGTGCTGTTGATAAAACCCAGTTGGTTCACAGCCGCGCCTGCCATGGTAACGTCTCCTTCCGGCACATCGATGAGACCCTCATTGCTGACAGACCCCGCCGGGGGTGAATTCTGTGGAGCTTGCGGATCGGCAACAGCTCCCACATAAACGTCAAGACCACGCAGGCTTGGGTCGGTGGTCGCATGAGCGGCAAAACCCACTTGCAGGCCGGCCGCGAGAATCGTTTGCCCATCTGGAGTCGATATCTCCCCCTCATTCTTCACATTCGCCCCAACCAAAAACACCCGTCCGCCCACATTATCCGCTGTCGTTGGCGTCGTGATTTGGGCGCCGGGTTGAACTTCGATATTGCCCGGTTGTCCATCGGGAGTTGACAAAGCGGGAGGTGTGAATGCCGGCGTACCGTTTGCACCGGCCGCCAACGGAAGCGACGAAAAGAGAAATTGGGTGTCTGGATTATTGAGCAGGCCGCTGCTGATCAGGTTATCGTTGATGGGCAACGCGGAGGCGCAGAGCGTGTTTACGTTGATTTGCGCGGATCCGCCAAAGATGATGCCATTGGCGTTGATCACGTACACCTGGCCCGGGGCCTGAATCATTCCCAAAATCTGCGAGGGAACTCCCGAGGGATCATTGACCTTGTTGAAGGCGATCCATGAAGTTTGCGCAGCACCATTGAGGGACTGATCAAAATTGAGGCTTGTTTGCTTTCCAATATTAAAGCTGGACCAATTCAAAATCGCTTCCGGCGCATGTTGCGCCACGGTGACTTCCGTCTGGTTTCCAACGACCGATTGCTGTGGTAAACTTGCCCCGGACCACAAGGATGGATTGAGCGATACGCGAGGATCCACTTGTAACCCACCGACGACCAAGCCGTTTGGAACGTTAGGCAGCGTGCTGCCCGGATGGTTCGGATCCGAACCGAGATTATTAGGCCCCTGTATCGCGAGCGCCCGTGCTGCCGCCTGCATCGCTTGAACCGCCTGGAGTGCCTGGGAGGTTCGCGCCAACAGGTCTGGGGCGCTGGGCGATGCCCCTGTCGTGCCAGTGCTCGGGTCTTTCCCGGCGGGAGTGGTCGTCGAGGAGTTCGGGGAAGCACTTTTTCTCAAAATATCTCCTGCACAGGGAGGAAGCTCATTCATCACAATGAGCACGATGCTCACCGCGACCATCGTGGTGCGATACCAACTATTCTTCCTGTACAGTGACCCGCTCATTCAGAAGTTCGTCCTGCCGCTGTTGAGCTGGGTGTTGCGGTTTGCGGCGCCTGTTTGGCAAGCTTGTCCCGGTACGATTCCAAATCCTTCTTCTCTAACGTGGTTCGTTCATTCAGAAGTTTGTCCTGGTAATCCTGAACCAGGTTTTGCAGTTTGACCCGGGTGATGCCGACGAACGGTTCACGAGCCGTCAGGGCCTCACCCAGACCAAACTGTTGGTACCGTTGAAGGATTTCAGTCGCGATCTTATACAGGGCCAGATTCTTCGCCTGGCGATCGGCAACAAGCCTTTCCAACTCGATCACGGCTTCATCCGCCAGCTTGGCCCGTTCCGCTTCTTTGTTGCGAGCCAACTCTGCTGCCTGCCGGCAGCTCTCGATCCCTTCGTTAAGCTGCGCGATTTCCTTATCCTGGCGAGCCACCTGGGATTTGAGGCTCTCCACAGCCTGGGCTGCCAGTTTGTTCGCGTTGGCTTCTTTGGTGATCGCCGCGAGTTTGTCGGTCAGGGCTTGCTTCTCGTCGGCACTTTGCGTCTGGGCCGCCTGAAGTGCTGCGCGCGCCGTCTCAGCAGCCGCCTGGGCGTCGCGCAACTGGAGCATCGTGTCCCGCAATCTTTCACGCAATCGTGTCTCGACGCTTTGCGTCGGCTCCTCTGCCGCGACTGCCTGAACTCCCGCCAGGCAAAGAAATCCGAGCATCAGAAAGGAAACAGCGCTTCTTTTCATAGAATGTGCCCATGTTGTTGGTTTCACAAAATTAGAATGCCGCGTTGGCATCGAGCCAGAAGGTGTCCGCTTTCAACGTGGGGCCGGCGACCTGGTCGGAGCTCATCCAATTGAGGCCAAAATAAATGTTCGGCTCGATCGCGAGCCACGCGCGGATCGTGTACCCCTTCACGTTGGTGCCGCCCCCTCCGAAATCCGGTTCACAAAAACCATCGACGACGGAATCCGATTCCACGTATCGATAGTTCACAGCCAGGTTCCAATCCCAGCGTTTCTGCAGTGCGGCGCTTCCCAGGTTGATTCCTCCGATCCACGCCGTACCCCCACCGACAAAGGGACCCGGGTTCCCATTCGGGAGATCAGGCCCACGGTTGTTTACCGCCGTGGCGTTGATGTTACCGGCATCGAAAGCGATGTTTTCGACAAACTCTCCATTGAGCGAAACAATGAACGGTTGGAAATGCTCGTAGTCCAGTTTCCCTGTGAACGCGAGGTCGTGAAAAGAAGAGGCCAAGCCAAAGTATTGCCACTGATCGATGGCGCCAAAATCATTCGCGGCTGTCGGGGTAATATCACGCAAATTCATATACGTGTTTCCAAATTGCGCGAAGGCCGGGCGCGTATCGTCGGTGTTGCCTTGATCCGCGGATGTTAACGGAACGAACGGACTGGACAGTTTCCCGGCAATGTTGGCAAAATAATAAAATGCGGCGGCCCCTTTAAAGCTGAAATCGTCGTTGATCTTCCAATCAGTTCCCACCTGCCCCCCATAAAGCCATCGGTCCTCACTGGGGTATTTCTGGGGACGATTCGAGGAGAAATTGAGGTCCGTATCGAAGATGGGGAAAGCACCGACGTTAAAAAATGGGGTGACTCCCTCGAGAAGTTGCTTTCTTCCCTGCACCGCAAGACCATCGAAAGCGAGATTATCGTACCAGATAATGGACGTTGAAAAGAACGGTTTATCAAAACGGCCGACAGAAATCGCCAGGTCCTCGGTGGGTAATCCCCCCAATTCATATTTTATGAAAGCCTGATCAAGCCAGACAGCATACTTGCTGAAGTCACCTCCTTGGCCCCCGTTGGCTGTACCCAGGCTTTGGTTGACCGAAACGGGTTGATCATCCGTGCCCGTTGCCAGACGAAGCCCCGCCGTGAAACCATTTTTCAGATCAATGTCGGTGCCAAGCCGGGCGCGAAGCCGAACCTGAACTCGATTGTGATCCACATCCCGCTGTGGTGAACCGTCGACCCCTGTGGTGTCAAACGGTGAACCTGTATTGATCGCATTAAAATTCGGGAATACTCCGGTTGTATTGTTGCCCTTGGGAAAGATAAAATCCTCATAGCGAACCCGAATATCGCCCTTGACCACATACTGGGATGCCCAGGCTGGAAGCGCATTCGTAGCAGCCCAATGTTCTGCTCGAGCGTGTTGCAATACATCGTCCTCGATTTCATCTCGTATCTGCACCTTGACAATTTCGGGAACATAGGGAACATGCACCGTATCGCCATCGTTGGTTGCCTGGTTTGTGTCTGTCTTAAGAGCCTGGGCACGAGCCTCGGCTGCATCAGTTTCCGCTTGTTGAATCAGCTCTTTCGCGTCTTCCGCGGAGAGCACACCCCGCTCAACGAGCCGGTTAATAAGATTGATGGTCACGTTCTGAGACTTTGGTGTCGGCGAAGGAGCCGAACGATTCGGGACCGGCGACGGCGGGAGACCTCTTGAATCTGGCACATCACTTGAATTTCCCGGGCCCGCATGTGTGCCCTCTGGCAAGGAGGTTGACGGCCTGTTTGTGATTGTCGAATCCGGAGAACCAAACGCTGTCCCTGTGATAACCGGGGCCGTTGAACTGTCAGATTCGGCAGCGTACCCGTGGGGAGAAACAAACACAAACCCCGTGCAAAGGAACTGCAGGAGCAGCAACTGGATATAACGCTTCGTATTGATCACGGGTATTACCTTGAGAGGGCCGCCAGCGAGTGCCGCGCAGTAAGTCGCAACACAATTGGCATCGGCATTCCATCTGGTGGAGGTTCCTGTAAAATAAGCCCGCCCAAAATTTCGTTGGTGATGGCATTGTCAAGCACCGCGTTACCAGTTGATCCGGCGATACGAGCGCGCGTGATCCGACCGGTTCGATCAGACCAGATTTTTACGACAATGCGAAAGTCAGCGAGGCGCGTGTTATTGTTGTTTTGTAATGCCTGGGAAATTGCGGTTTGAACCTGGCTTGCATACCATCCCCATCGGCTACCGCTGCCGCCGTTCATGGCTTTGGCTGTGCCGCCACCAAAAAAACTATTGCCCCCACGCAAACCAAATCCGTCCGAAGGCCCGTCACCTTGAATGCTTGTCCCCAGGGCAGGCGACTCGCTGCCCGAAGGCTTGTCTTTTGACATTTCGTCGGGCTTGGTTTCCATCTCGGTAACCGGCGCTTGCTCGATCATCTTCTGCTCGCTCTCCGTCGGAGGAGGAGGCAATTGAGAAGGAGGGGGAGGGGGTGGAGGAAGAGGCGGCGGAGGCAAACTGACCAGGATCAGATTTTGTACCTCGCGCGACCGCGAAGTCCGATCCAAAAGCCTTTGACCGAACCACACGACTGTCGCGATGGCGGCAATGAGGCCGCAGCCAATGATCACACGATATTTCTGAAAAACACTCGGCTCTTCTTCTTCGTAAGCGCCCATCTTATTTTCCTTGGGCCTTTGTCGCGAGGCCGACTTGTGAAATCCCCAGTCGCCCCAACAGATCGAGCACATCCATGATCTTCTGATATTGCGTGCCACTGTCCCCGGCCACAACGACTGGAAACTCGGGAGTCTGCGCCTTCTGTTGCATGAGACGTTGTTGCAGTTCTTCCAACGAAACGGGAACGGTATCGAGAAACACTTTGCCCTCATTGTTGACTGAAATGGCTTTGGTCTTTGGTTTGCCCAAATTTGCCCCTTTGCTGGCTCGCGGCAGATCAACTTTCATCCCTTGAATGGCCGCCGTGCACATGAGAATGAAGATCACCAACAACACGTAAGCCAAATCAAGCATGGGCGTGATGTTAATGTCATCATAGGGTTTGCCTTCGGATTGCGCTTGCATACTAGCGTTTCCCCAAGGCTTCCACTGTGGAGTTCTCTTCGCTGCCGTCGTAGGATTCGTAGAATTCGGCCATCTTCGTGACGAATTCGTCGATAAACACCTGCATGTCACTGGTGGCGTCTTTGACCCGAGACAATAGATAGTTGTAGCCAAACAGAGCCGGTATCGCGACGCCCAGACCAGCCACTGTCGCGGCCAACGCGGCAGAAATGCCCGGTGCGATGGCGTTCACGTTCACCTCACCCTGTTGTGCAATCGCCGCAAACGTAATCATGACACCGACAACGGTGCCCAACAGTCCGAGGAACGGACCGCCAGAAATGGCAATGGTCAACAAAACCATCAGGCGATTCAGTTTTTGAGTTTCGCGGACCAACCCACCATCCAAGGTCGCGCGGATGGCTTGGACGGACCGCGCCGACAGTGCTCTGGAAACACCATTCTGTTCATCCCTTGCCAGGCGGTCTCGGAGCTCCTCGGTGCCGATGCTGTAGATGCGATAGATCGAAGCCCGGCGGATTGTCCGCAAACTTTTTTCGTCGATGCGTCCCCCCAACGTTTTGACATGATCCAAATCCGTATGAACCAAAATGGAAAGATTCGAGGAGACGTGGTGCCATGCCTTCATGAACTGAGCATTGCCTTTGGCAACCTTGTTCAGGTAAGACGCTTTGCTAAGCATCACGCACCAACTGATGAATGACATCAGGCCGAGAATGCCGATCACGATCCATCCGTCCAACGTCAGCGACCTGATAATCACACCCACGTAACCGTTCGTGAGCCAACTCATCCAATTTGTGGCCTGTTCGTCTGGCCCCAGAACCAGCAATTTGCTCCCCTGGTCTCCCTGGCCCATGGCGGCCAGCTTGATGAACCCGGGCGACCGCGCCACCCGCGATAGTTCGAATTCGTCCAGTTCGCCGCTGAACTTTTCCCCTCCAATCTGCAGCGCACTGTTCATCGCGGGGAGGGAGGTGTTCAGGGACGCAACGTTGTCGCCATCGAGATAAAGCGTAATCGTTGCCGGTGAGGCAACGACGGCCAGATGTCGCCAGCTTCCAACGGACATGGGCGTCGTCGCCGCGCTCCGTTGCGCGTTGCCCTCCCTGGAGACTTCGACATACGGAACACCGCTGTCCGCTCCCACCACAACGCTCGTGTTCCCTTCGCGCCGGCTGAAGATGACTTCTTTGGATGGTACCGTTGTCAGCTTGATCCAGACCGAGATCGTGATGGGAGACCCTTCTGACCACTGAAGCGAGGTCGACGGAGGAATCGTCAACGCTGTCCGGTCGTCCAATCGAATCCCGGAACCGATGAATGACCCGTCCGTGGCGATGCCGGCGTTCTGCGACAGATTGCCAAACGACGTTGAGTCGACCGCGGGAGTTCCGTGCTCGTTAAAGTGATAAACCAATACGGTGTCTGGGTCGTACGTGCCCTTCGCATCACTCCCATTAGCCAGCTTCGGATTCCCATTCCCGTAATAGAGCCAGAAATTGTCTCGGGTCCCGGGTTTTACATCGGGAACTTTTACCCAAAGAAATGCCTCCCCCATGAGCGCGTCATATTTTTCTATGTGGTACGGGAGAAGTGTCTTGTTGTCTTCGGCGACAAACCGAATATCGCTTCCATCCTCTCTGGCGCCGTCAAACTGAAAATTGCCGGCGTGCAATCGAATCAGGACCGGTGAGGTGCCGATTGGATCAGAAATGGCGATGCCAGTTGTTGTCGTATCCAGCGTGATCTTTTTACGATAAGACCATTCGTCGTTCCACCAGGTCGATGCCTGTGCCGCTTCCGACAGGATGAGAAAGACGATCGTGGCCAGCAGCCCGCGTCTTAACCGGATTGTTCTTAACAGGTTCCTGATCATTGGCCGTTCGTCAACATGCTTCATCATCGGATTGTCCTAATAGGCAACCCACAGTCGGAAGGTCAGACGCGGGTCATAAGCCCTTGTTTGCGATTGTCTGAGTACAGGAACACCCAGATCGATCGAGCCATTGAAGTGATTTACAAGACTCATCCGGCTGCCGACTCCGAAGTCCATCAAGTCAAACTGAGACTCCTGCTGGGGCAGCGGCTCGAGGATCGTCAACCGACCGCCCTCGGCAAAAAGATAGACTCGCCAATCAGAAGCCTTGCTCCTTGCAAGGTCGTAAAGCGACGGACTGCGCAACTCCACCGTGCCAAACACTGCATCGTCACCAAACACTTGGCCTTCGAGATAGCCCCGAGCCGTTCCCAAGCCGCCTCCGCCAAACTGTTCCGCGCTTACCAGTGGATGATCCGCAACCTGTCCCTGTATTTTCCCGTATAGTTGAAATCCTTCGGACAGTTCGTGTGTATGCGAAAGGTCTGCCCGCAAGCACGCAAAGCTGCCGTCCGATCCATACCGCACCTTTTCAAATGCGCCCTCGCTGCTGCCCGCACCGCGGAAACTAAACGTCGGCCCGATGTTGAGTTCAGTCTGATTAGTGTTGACCAGCCACGTGGCGCTATAGGTCACACTGAATGGAAAGTAATCGTAGCTGGTTTGTGTTGTATTGGTTTTGCTACCGGCAGCGGTGATGTTTTGCTCGTTTTGTTTATAATCCCAACCCAGAGTCAGCGTGTGGGAGAATTCTTTGCCGCCGGGTAAGACCATGCTGGACTGGATGCCGACCACGTCACCGCGACCGGCCACGGCGAGATCGCCGATGGTCGATACCGCGCTGTCCTGTTTCGTCCCCTGTAGCGTCAGGGTCAACCAACTGATCTCGGGAAAACGCGCCAGGTAATATCCAGAGAATACTTTTACCTGACTTATATCTTCCGGAGACAACTGAAAGCTCCCGCCAACAGAATGTCCCAATTGCCAGAGATTGTCATAGCTCAGCGATCCATCCAAACGGAGCTCGCTCGTATTCGGACTCTGACGATTATTAAGCTCAAGGCCTCCGTGCAGAGGAAATGTATCCTTTACGCCCAAGTCAATATCCACCGTACCCGGCGTCACTCCCGTGCGCAAAGAAGGTGTCACTCGCAGGTCCGAAAGTTGATTCAAGCCGATGATATCCCGGTTCACCTCATTGAAATTAAGAACTTTACCTTCGGCCAGCGACGGCGCCATCGACTTGATCCGGCTGGGCAAAAAATACCGCGATCCATGCACCCTCAATCGGCCGACCGGAGCTTCCGTGACCTCCAAGATAATGCTGCCGTCCTGCCACGGTTGCGCTGGAATCTGAACCGAAACCGTCTGGTAACCTTTGGCCTGATATGCCTTTTCCAAGGCGGACCGTGCCTTCTCAACATCATCCTTCGTTCGGCCCGGACCCAAATAAGGATAAACCGCCTCCTCAATCTCAGTCCTTGTCAATTGGTGCGCCCCCTTAATTTGATATTCGTGAATGAAAATCCGTTGTGGGGCGGCTCCCCATGCCATTGGACAACTGAACCAAACCACAAACATGATTGGAATTATCCTACGAATTTTCAACTCTCATCTAAACCGAAGCGGATTTCACGCAGTGTAAGAAGGCACAATCAGTAGAACCAGTCGTTTATTGTGACTTTCTGTTGTCGTTGTTGTCACGGGCCTGTAACGTGTGTAGGCGGCTGGTTTCTTCTTGTTAAGGAGACCCCTCTCCCCCCATTGAATAGAGGGAGAGGGGCCTCGCAGCCGAATTCAACTGTTTGAATTCTGATCGTCAGTTAGGCCCGAACAGCCCTCTTACGCTGGACCAGCATAACTGACACTCCAAGCCCAAGACCTACCAACACCCATGTCGAGGGTTCAGGAACGGCTTCAAAGCTCAGCCCCGTTTGTGTCAAGACCAAGCTGCCTTCATACGCGCCCGCGGGTCTGGGGAACGTGCTCGACGGTTGCAACTCATACAGGTTCAACGTGTCGTCGCTCGAAACCTGGCCATCAATCAGCGGACTGAAGTAGCCGAAGCTGTTGTCGGTAGTCTCCTGCGCCGACCAACTGCCGGAGGCCGTGTTGTTGATGACAGCAGCTTCTGAACTGTTTGCCGTACTGGCAGCGCCATTCAACGATCCAATGTACCCCTGGTACATCCCTGCAATCCTGGTGGCGGCCGGCCCTTGGAGACCGACGGTTCCGCGCAGCGGCGCTGCGTTGGCTGTCTGGCCGGTTGCCCAAAGAGTGGACGCCGGCTTGCCATTGGGGTCAGGTCCTGCGTTGCCGTCAGTCGCGGCTGCGCCCCACCACAAGTCTGCATCTGTGTACCAATTTGCCCCATAGGTGTTAACGAGGTCCTGTACAGCCAGCCCGGGTAGGGTTAGCCCAATGTTTGCGCCGTCATAGAAGCTACTGACTGGGCCGAGGTCAACTTCCAGGTTCAACCCCGCTCCAGTGCCTCCCGTCGCGCGGAAGCCCAAGATCAAGTCATCCAACGATGTGGTGACGGTCTGGGCGTGAACAGCCGACGTTAGTAGTGCGACACTCGCTAACGCCACCAGCATCGTGCGATGGCTACGTGTCGTTTCTTTTATCATATGATCCTTCCAGAATCTGGTTTCCAGTTCTGTTTGTCCCGATTGTCATTGTTTCGTCTCGGATTAGAACGCCCTTCCGTAGCCGACCGGGGAGCCTTCTACCGACCGACCGACCGTCATCTTGGCAAGCGGTAGACCGCCGTACGGTGTTGGATCGACCACCGCGTTGTAAAGGTCGTTTTCAAGCGTGGTCAAGACGGTCAGAGAGTTGCCGCTCACGTTGTTGTTGTAGTTGAAGTGCTCGTAACCCCAGTAGGTGTATTGGCCGTTTTCCACGGCTGTGGGACTGTAGGCAACCCCGTTCCAGGTCATGGGCGCGCCGTTGGTTACGTTGTTGGCGTCGGTTACCCCCAGATACCCGACGATCCATCCTATGTCACCAGTATTGGTGGATGAATCGGTGCCGTAGACATTCAACGCTCCCGAAACAAGTCCGCCGCTGCTATAGCCAGACTCGCCAAGGGGGAAGTATACGCCAAGTACGGTTTGCGCCGGGTAAGCCGATACATTCGTGGCGATATTCGCGGCATTGGCGAGGACCTGAACCTGGTTTGGAGGCGAACCTGCGCCAAAGCCGCTTTCGGCAAATCCAGTAACACGTGTGCCGGAATCAAAGTTGCGGCCCGTAACGTAGACAAGCGTGCCCGCATCATTGGCATTGCCGGACCAGAGCTGCAACGGCACGGATCCCACGGAGAGTAGCTCCTGTGCCAACATGCTCGTCATGTTGCTCAGGCTGGCGGGCGATCCGGCGTTCCGACACCACTCGAACGGGATCACGCCAATAACCTCACTGTTGTCGATTGCCGGCGTTTGGAATATGGTCGAGTCTTGGAAGACGTCGCTCATCGCAGCGTCAGCATATGCCATCTCAGTGCCGGCAGCCAGATTCGGCGTACCCGTCGAAGACAAACTGCCACTGGCCAGCCAGGTCGTGTTTTCGAACGCGGGATTGCCCTGATTGGTCAGACGTTGGATACCGTCAACAGATCCGCTCCATACGGTTTTGACGTCACAGGTGACACTGGTATTGCCAACCAGCGCTCCGACGAATTCGGCGTAGCTCGCGCTATTCAAGCTTGTCCCGCCATAGCCATACTTCAGGCTGCCGGGCGTGATCATGGCCAGAATCGTTTGATGAATGACGCTCCGGTACGCTGTGGAACCGGTGATGCGTAAGATTACGTTTGTTTGAGCAGAAGCCGTGCTGGCAATTGCCAGTGCCGCCACTCCCGCCATTACTGTTAATCCATACTTTTGCATGTACTTCCCCCTATGAGTTGTGTTGTTGTTGTGTTTCTGTCAGAGCTGTGTTGTTGTTTTTCCGTCAACAGAGCCCGCGCTTCTCGCCACCGTGCTCCGTTCCGACCGCATCGCCACTCCCACTGCTGTTCGCGGGGCACATAGTAATGAAACGCTCAAAATGTCGCGCACACTTTACGGACATCTTGCATCAGGTTTCTGCCATGCACCGGCCTCGCGCAATCCATTGCCACCGAGTGCGTTCGTGAAAACGTGAGCTCGCTGTCACTCAGTTGTGTCCCGCTGTCACCAAACAGTAACGTGCGCCCTTCCGGTGCCTCTTCATCACGGTTCGGGGGGTGTGCCGGCGACGTTCGGGTAGTCGGACCAAACCTACTGCCGCCACATCAAATCCACGTGGAGTCCTTACTGTTTTCGTGATGCGACTTATTTCACGGCACATTCACACAAGCGTCACAGCTTTGCCGCAAACGTCTGGCAGATAGCCTCTGTGTGGACAAGTATGTCGGCCATTTGACCCTCTACGAACGACGGCTCAAACCGGGCGTGGAGTGGAATGTCCAATTGCCCGGCTGGGTATTTGTCCGCGTCAACCACGGGAGCGGGTCGCTCCTCCTGCCGGAGTCGTCCCGCTTGCTGGCCGAAGCGGAGGTAATCTGCGCCGGTCACAGTTGCCGGTGTGTGATTCGGGCCAGCGTGCTTGGCGACCTTCAACTCGATTACTTCTACGTCGTGCCGGAGTTGCTGACCGGCATTGTCAGCTTGCTGGAGAGTCATCAACTGCAACAGATGTCCCAGACCAGCCGGGTGGATGTGTTTCCCGACCGCCACCCGCTGGCCGAACAATTCACCACGTTGACCCGGCAGGCCCGCGCGGACGATTACCTGGCGGCCCGTTGCGCCATGGTTTATCTCTCGGTCAGTCATCTACGGGGCGCGACGGCCGCATCACCGGCACCGGCTCACCCGGCGCCGAGCGCGGCGGACCGGATTGAGGCGCTCGTGCGGCGGATTCCGGCCGCCGAGTTCCAAAGTGTTTCCGCCAGCAAACTGGCGCGGGAATGCGGCTGCAGCGTGCGTCATTTCAGCCGGCTATTCAAAGCTCAGTTCGGCGTCACGCTCCTCCCCAAACAAATCGACCTTCGCCTCGACCGGGCCCGGCTGCTTTTGCTGGAGACGGACGCCAAGATTGTCAACATCAGTATGGACTGCGGGTTCCAACATCCGGGATTGTTCACCGCGATGTTCAAGAAACACTTCGGTCTGACGCCTTCGGCCTGGCGGAAACGGCGCCGTCGGGCCGTCAACTTCATCGGTTGATTGTCTCGCCGCTGGGCAAGAACTTCATGCGTCGTCAGAAATGGTATGGTCCGACTTATTTGACTTTACCGGCATTGCCAAACCATTTGATGATTGCCAATGCTGTTCAGCAATCGGCCCAACCGGATGATCGCTGGCGGGCTGATACAACGGCCGATCTCGCTCCAGCAGATTGTTGATGCACAGGCAGCGCGCGTGTTCGCGTTGAAATTCTGTGGTACGGGTCAGGTCATTTGCCCCGTCACTCCCGCCAACTCAACATTTTGAGTTTTGGCGTCATTCCGCGATAAGTCTCTTCTTTCGCCTGAATTTGTTGTGATTCTCACCAAGTCGGTTCCCTGCCCTTTGATGTCAGGAATGGACGCTTCCCCCCGTTCGCGACCTGAAAATGTGGTGACTTGTAAAACGTATAGGTCAGGTACCCTCCGGGTGGAAACAAGCGCTCGCACCGCTGAACGTTCAGCACCCAAAGTGATGGAGAGAGGTGAATCTAGGCGTTCGCAGTGAACCGCACGGCGTTTTCTGCTTGCGACAGCAGGGTCGCGTCCAGTGGCTCAAGGCACCAGCCGCACCCGATAGTAGCGCGACGGTGTGTTGGTGGCACCGCCAACGTCGAGGAAGTTGGTCGTGCCGAGGGTGGTGCCGGGAATGGCGACGGCCGTGCTGAGGTCGGTGAAGTTGTTTGAGTAGTTGCCGCTGGCGTCGCCCGTGGAAAATTGGACGACGTTGCTGCGCCCGCCCACGGTGGTCCACACGATGTTCATGTCGTTGCTTTGCTGCGCGAGGCTGACCACCTGGAAGTAGGAGGCTTCCACGATCGTGCCGTGATCGACAACCGTGGAATGGAAGTTGGTCGAGCCGTCCATGATGTCGATAATCCCGTTGTTGACGACCGGGCCGTAGGATTCGAGAATGCTCCCGTTCTCGGCGTGCATGATGCCGTTGTTGGTCACACTGCCGTTGAACGTGAGCGTGCCGCCGCAATCAGCAACCACCGATCCGCCAGCGTCAACGAGGACCACGCCGCTAATCGACCCACAGCCCGAGAGCGTGGCGTTATTGCGGATGCGCAGGCCATTGTTGAACGAATGCACCCCGCCGAGCAGATGGTAGGTGGCGGAGTCCGCGCCGTCGCCGACGACGAATTGCTGGCCGTTTGTCACCGCGGTGCTCCCGACCTGGAGCGTCCCATTGCTGAAAATCATCGTGCCGAGCGTGCCGTTGGTCAGCAGCAGATTGTCCACGGTCGCCATGACGCCGCGGAACGTCAGCGTCCCGTTCCGCACGTCCAACGCCCCGGTGGCCAGCGCGTTGGTGACATAGAGACTGCCGCCATCAATCGTGAGGCGGTTGGTGGCGACGAAGGAATCCACGCCGATGATCAGGTTGCTGGCGGTAATCACCGTCTCGCCGTTGGTGCTGACGAGCGTCACCTGCGTGTTGCTGATCGTGAGGTCGCCGGGATATTGGCCCGGAGACACCTGGATGGTGACGAGATTCGTGGGTGATGCAAGATCGATGGCCTGCTGGAGGCTGTCGGTGTCGCTCAGCACGTTGACTTGCGTGGCCGTGCCGAAGATGCCGTACGGTGCGCTGAGAAGGGCGCCGTTTGTCGTCGTCACCGTCGCGTTCAGATTGACCGTCTGGGCATCCAGAATGAGAGCCCCGGATCCGAACAGAATGTTATTCGTGAGGTTGATCGTGCGGGCCGTGAGCAAGAGGTCGAAGTAAGCCGGGCCCAACTCGAGACTGTTGGCAAGGTTGATATTGTCGCCAATGTTTATGCTGTACGTGCCGCCATTGGTTGACGTGATGCCAACATTGGTGAAACTCAGAGTTTGGGCGATGTCGTCCGCATTCCGATAGCTGCCATCCGGCGAAGTCGGACCGTTGCCAATGGTGACAGCCGCCACGACCGTGCCGTTGTTGATGAAGGCTCCGTGGAAGTTCGTCGCGCCACGGTAGAAGTCGATCGTGCCGTTGTTGACGACGGTGCCGTAGGCTTCGAGCGTTGTGCCGTTGATGGCCTGCATCGTGCCGTTGTTGGTGACACTCCCCGTGAACGTCAGTGTCCCGCCACAATTGGCCAGCACCGTGGAGTTCGTGCCCACGACGACCGTGCCGCTGATCGTACCGCAGCCGGTCAGCGACCCCGCGTTACTGATGAACGTGTTGCTGGCAAGCACCGCGCCCCCGTTGCTGATCAGCAAACTGTTGCCAGCGCCGTTGTAGCCGACGTAGAGGTTGAAGCGGTTGCTCCAGACCGAGCCGGGGCCGGTGACGACGGCCAGATTATTGCTGCCGCTGACCTCGTAACCGATGTAACCAGTACCGTTGGAAAGCACGCCGCCGTTGATGATCTGCAACACATCCTGGAACGTATTGCTGCCGACGATGTAAGAACCGTTGCCCACCCAGTTGCTATGCACGCCATTGACAGTATTGGTCTTGATGCTGGCGGTAAATTGGGCGCGCGCCAGCGGAGCGCTGAAGAAAATCACCGCAAGAAAAAACGGAACCCTCGCCCCAATACACACACGTCGCTTCATTGCCTGTCACCGTTTGACGTTCCACGACCCGCGATTGTGGGGGATTAGATTCGAAAACGGCGCGAAATGCAAGCCCAAAAGTGGCGTTCCGCGAGCCAGCATGGCTCCGACTTGCAACTTCGTCCCGCCGAACTCGACACCGACGAGCGTGGTGAGCCATGCTGCGGTAGGCAGCAGGTTGAAACAACGGTGGTGACTCAAGGCATCAGACGCCCGCCCCCACCCGCATCAGGCACCTGCCGCGCCGCCCAAGACGTGCGCGGGGCGACGGCAGCCAATGCCCGGAGGTTCCCCGCGGTCGCCTCCGAGCAGGTTGGCAAGAGAAAGAGCGCACCCGGAGATGGTTCACCGAGTCGTGAACGCGGCTTGGATTGTTGTTGCGGTCTGCGGTCGGGCTTCGCCCTCCCTCCGTCGGGGATGGACAAAACCAGAACCCTGGTGCACCATTAACAACAGCCACGGACTAACACACTCTTTGGCTGGGAGAGAGGGGGCGGGTCAGGATGGCGTTGAGACTTGCAATGCTGCATTATCACCTGCGGCCGGGCGGTGTCACGACCGTCATCCGCAACGCGCAACGCGCGCTGGCGGGCCAGTTCGACGTAACCGTGCTGGCGGATTTCGGCTACGACGAACGCCCTGCGCGGAGTCAGGCCGAATTTCTCGCCGGGGCGAACCTGCTGGCCAATCAGCTTCACCAGCGGTTGCGCGGCGTGGACGTCTTGCATACGCACAACATCGGACTCGGCAAACACCCGCGCCTGACATACGCGGTTAGGCTGCTGGTACGTCGGAGCCGGATCAAAATCATCAATCAGGTCCACGATTTCCCCGAGGACAACCGGCCCGCGCAGTTGCGCGCACTCCGTCACTGCACCGGCAAATTCGACGACGAGTTCTGGCGTGGGATGTGTTATTACGACGCGCCAAACGTGGTGTGGGCGACGTTGACCACGCACGACGCCGCAAAACTCGCTGCCCCTGGCGTTCCAGCACGGAAGATTCACGTCCTCCCCAACCCGGTGGATGACGAGTTCTTCACCCGGCCCCCGCCGCCGCGCGCCGAGTTGCAGGAGGTGAAGAAGAAGCTCGCGGCATTCGCTCGCGCCCATCGTTTCCCCTTCGACCCGCGCAAGAAAGTTCTCCTCTCGCCCATGAAGGTCATGGTTCGCAAGAACAACGAAGAAGCGGTCGAACTGGTCAAACGCCTCCGCAAATATCAACTGGTCATCTCGCTGGATGCGTCCTCCGCCACCGACCGCGCGTATGGCGAGCGGCTGAAGAAACGGATTCGCCAGGAGCGGTTGCCGGTGGTAATCGGCTTCGGAGCCGAACTAGACAATCCATTGCCTCTTTTTCATTTGGCGCATGCAATTCTGACGACGTCGAAAGTGGAGGGGTTCGGGTACACGTTTATTGAAGGCTGGTTGTGCGGCAAGACGGTGATTGGCCGCGACATTCCCGAGGTCACGCAGGATTTCGTCGCGGCGGGAATGAAGCTGGGCCATTTCTACAGCGAGTTGGACGATAAGGCGGCGCGCCGCGTTGAAGCACTTCTCGCCCGCCCCCCGCGCAAACTCATCGAGCATAATCGGCAGGTTGTGCTGAAGAAGTATTCCCTCCGCGCCTATGCCCGCCGATATCGGAAACTACTGGCTTCTGTTCGCCGATAAATCGCACCGCGTTCACTACAAAGACGCGGAGTTCATGAAGAAGAGCCGGCTACCGAGCCTCTCCCGGTGGCGTCTGTTGGGCGGATTCGATGAGGTTGTGGAGGTGTCGGCGGAGCACGGCCAGCGAGAAATGTTGTTTGGCGATGGCGAAATTGCGGTCGGCCATGTGCTTGCGCAATTCGGGATCGGTCAGCACGTGGCGGACTTTTTCCACCACGTCGTCGGAAATGTATCCGTCCATGGTGACCGTCTCGAACCCGAGCGGCTCGATATCGAGCATGTACACGGAGTAGCGGTTGACGAGGATCGGCTTGCGAAAATAGATCGCCTCAAGGAAGGCGTTGCCAAAGCCTTCGTACACGCTCGGATAGGTGATGAGGTCGGCATGCGGATAGATGTCCCAGAGCGAGAAAATCTTCTGGCCTTTGTCGTCGAACTTGCGCGTCTCGCTGAACCGATTGGCCACAAACCGGATATCCACGCTCTCGGAATGCGCCAGGTCTCGCAACCACTGATAATAATCGAGTCCTTCGTCGCCCGCGCTGTGCGACACGACGAGTTTGGCCCGCGGTTCCTTCAACCGCCGCACCAGCTCGATGGCGTGCTCGACGCCCTTGCGCGAAACCAGTCGCGTGGGTTGGAGGATCAGGATGTCGTCGGGCGAAAGACCGATCTGCTCACGCAGGTCGCGGGCGTATTCGTCCACCGCCGGCGGTTCCGTGTCGAAATCGAACACGTTTGGGATCAGCGACGCGGCGATGCCTTTGCGCTGGGCCAGCTCGCGCCGGGCCGGCGTGCTGATGACCACGTGTCGGATGCTCGGCAGGCTCGGCGGAAACGACGCGTCGAGGATGTCCTGCACGGCGTTGATCATGAACCGCTGCCGTTCCCAGTAAAAATCATGGTGATGGGCGATCGCCTGGATCCCGGTTTCCGCGATGAACTCGGTGAGCGCCATGCCCAGCGGCAGATTCATCGGGATCGCGACGGCGTTTTGCGGGACCAGCATGTCCAGCGAGAACCTCTTCACGAACTCGGCGATGCCAGCCTTCAATCGTCGGCGCAGGTCGTGGAGTCGATCGGTGGTCTCCGGCACGCGTGTATGTGCGCCAAAACATTTCTGCTGGAGCGCAACGATCTCGGGATGGGTAAAGTGCGCTTCGGGCACGATGGTCCCGGGTTGAATCTCGGGATCGAGCTGGCCGGCACAGAAGAACACGTTGTGACCCAGGTCGCGGCAGATCCGCGCCCATTTGATGGTTTCCAGGGTCACGCCATCCGTGCCCGCCAACCGCGTTGACACAAACCCGATATTCATCACCAGACCTACCTTCGCCCGGCTGCGGCGGTCGAGTCAAGGTCGGGAATCGACGCGGCCGGGGTGACGCTCCCCCGCACAAACAGGGGCATCTAGCACCCAGAGGGCGACGCGAACAGGCGTAAACGAAGCCAAACGAACCCAACCAAAAAATCCACCCCTAAAAGCCCCTAACCGCTTGCGCCACAAGCTCACTCGACATATGTTTTTGTCAATAAAACATTGGGTTCGTTTCGCAAAAACACCCTTTTTTGCGACCCTTGGTCTCTCTGGTAGGGACGGCGCGCCGCGCCATCCGCCGTATTCCCTTCCCCGATCCCTCTTCGCTTTTCACTCTTCCGGTTCCCATCCCCTTATGTCAAACAACCCAAATCGCCACGACAATACATATTCGTATACCACTTGTCCACATAATTCCGTTGGCAGGTCAAAAAAAAACTGAAAAAAACAATCGCCCACACACCCCTCCTCGGAGGGGATAAAGGGGTGGGGGCTCCGCCCTGACTCCGAGGTCGACACCCCCGGTTTACCCCGATCCGAGATCGGGGCTCCCGTCGCATTGTAGTCACGGCGCTCGCCTCGAAGACGCAGATCCAATACGAGAAGAGGACTACCCTCAAGAGACGTCAGACACCAGGACCTTCATATTGGATCCGGCCAGTTTTGCCAAGTGGTACATAGCAGTCGTAGAAATCGCGCCTCAATTACCTCAAATCTTCTCCGACATTCTCGACCCTTTCTCCCGCCCGATTCGAGCGGAGCGCCCCCAAAGGTCGAACATTAGAACTCAATCTGTTCGCTCTCCTGCCTTCCGCATTCTGTCTTCTGAATTCCGTCAATGCAGAGAGGCGGATGGCGTCGGCCAGTAATCCTTGTGAGCCGCAGGCAACGGTGTATGTGGAGAAGCCGGGCGGTGAGATCCCCGGACAGGTTTGGGACGCATTGCCATGGTCTCGCGGGTCGAAGACTGCTGCCGACGCCACCGGAAAGAAAAAGGGAACAGTCTGGCGCGAAAAGATGGAGGCGTTGCCGCCATCCGTCCTCCACGGTGTCGTGGCGCTGCCCATTGGGTACTACTCCCCACCCCACAAACCGCGGCGCAATGCCTGTCGCGCCAGACTGGTTGAATGCCGTTGCCGCGAACGATCTTCGTCGCCGACAAAATGTTGTCGCGCTCGTTTGCCATGACCTCCTCGACACTTCGATCCGGATGGCAGCATTCTGCCGCACACGGTCATTCCGCGCAATCGGGTAGCCCGCCGATTTTGGAATAGGGCTATCTCCTAGCCCTGATTCTGATGTCCACCAATCTGCGCCGGGTCGTGGGGATGCAGATCCGTGGTCCATTGAACGGCGTGATGCAACAACTCGGTCGCATCCTTCAAGTGGAGCTTGCTCTTGATGTTCTGCCGATAGCACGAGATGGTCTTGATGCTCAGTCCCAATGCCCGGGCGATCTTGCGCGTCCCGTGGCCCTCCCCGAGGAGTTGGAACACCTCCAACTCGCGGTCGCTCAGCAAACCCAACGGCCCTTCGTTGGCCGGAGTTTCGCGTTTGCCAACCGCCTGGGTGACGAGGAGGGAGGCCATCCGCTCACTCAGATAGACGTCCCCGCCCAGGACCTTCCGCAGCGCCGCCAGCAATTCCGTCGTCGACGCGCGCTTCATGATGTAGCCCCGCGCCCCCGCGCGCAACACCCGTTCCGCGTACAACGCCTCGTCGTGCAGCGACAGCACCAGCATCGGCAGGTCGGGATGTTGAGTCCTCACATCCTTGATCAATTCAAGACCGTTGCCGTTTGTTAGTGAAAGGTCGGCGATAACTGCATCCGGTTGCAACGCGGCGACGGCCTGGATGGCCTCCGGCGCGTCAGCCGCCTCTCCACACACCACAAGATCGGGCTCCTGGTTGATCACCATGGCCAATCCCTCGCGCAGCACCGCGTGATCGTCGACGATAAGGATCCGTTGCTTCCCGTGACCTCTGACTCCCGGTTTTTGATTCATGACCACCCCTCTTCCCCTGACCCTATCTGTCGCCGCAAACTTGTCGGTCGGCGATTCGTCGCGTTGGACCAGCGCGTTGGCCTCATCAATATCGCCGACGCCGGTCCGCCCGCCAGTCGCCGTCGGAGACGGCATCCGCGAAATCATCACGAACCCGACGCTCCTGGGGCCGGGCTTCCTTGATGGTCAGTGTGCGCCCGCCGAGTTCCCGGCCATCGAACCAGGAAATGGCCTTGGCGGCTTCCTCCTCCGAGCCCATCTCCACAAAGGCAAACCCTTTGGACAGGGAGGTGACCCGGTCCACAATCAGGTTGCAACTCACGACGGTGCCGGCCGCCTCAAACAACTGCAGCACCTCTTCTTCCCTGGTCCGAAAGGGAAGATTTCCGACATAGAGCTTGGTCGTCATTGGTGGGGTTCCCCTTTCTCTTCCAAACTTGTTCTTGCGGTTCTCACTGATTTCCTCGCAATGCGTAATCCTACCGGAATGATCAGGGATCCGCCATTGGGCGACCGCCTGAATCTCGCCTAGGATGAATTCCTATCGCCGGCGGCAGACGCTCCACAGAAGAGCGCCGTCCCTCAGACAATCTCCTAGGCGGAAGGGCGATGTTTTCCTAGTCAATGTTCCGCCAGAGACCCAATTGCCCGCCCTTTCCGCGCCGTCGTAGACTGGAGCCAGTTCAAAAAAGCGATCGGACCATCGGCAAAGACAATGACAGAAAGGAGACGTTATGACAGGAGCCACTCGACAGATTCAAATAACTGTTCGCGCCAGCAATCGACCGGCCGAGCTCGGCAAGCTGATGGCTATCACGGCCTCCTGCGGCGCGGAAGTGCTGGTCGCGTCCTCTCATTGGGACGGTTCAGGCACGGTCGTGAACCTGGTGACCGAAGACGCAGCGCGTACCGGACGGGCCCTCACGGCGGCGGGATTCCAGTGCGAATTGCAGTTTGTCGTCCTGGTCGAAACTCCGGATAAACCGGGATTGCCGGCGGTGCTGGCCGATCGGCTGAACGCCGTGGGCATTGATGTCCTCCACAGCTATGCCTTCCGCTCGGACGATCGCCGGTGCTACGTGGTGCTCCAAACATCCGACGACGACCGCGCCATTTATCTCCTGGAAGTGGACGCGTTGATCCACTATCTGGCGGCGCCCCAGAGGTCGCATCCGTCGTCGGAACGGGAAGCCGCGGAACCCTGTCCGGCCAGCCGCGCGGCTTGAAGACAGTCGTCGCGTGACTTCCGCAATCAGGTAGGCTATTAGCTTTACCAACGGGCGCCGGCGTGAACTGGAATCCGGCGGCGATCAAGGACAATAGCAATGGCAGATTTTCATCAAAATGTCGTACCCACGTTCCCCCGCCTGGAAGCGGAGGATCTGGAGCGAATGGAGCGGCAAATCGTCCGGGCTTCCGCGCGCTCGCCGATTGGCGTGATCATCCCCGCGCTCTACGACGACCTCGCCGCGCCGGCCATGCGGGAGATTGTGAATCAACTGGCGAACATGGCGTTCTTGCGCCGGGTGTACATCAGCCTGGACCGCGCCACGGTCGAGCAGTATCGCAATGCGCACGAGATCGTCGCCCCGTTGAAAGACCGGGCAGCGCTGCTGTGGAACGACGCGCCGGCCGTGCAGCGGGTCATTCAGAGGATCAATACGGTGACCCCCGTCGGACAACGGGGCAAGGGACAGGCGGTCTGGACCGCCCTGGGTTACGCGCTGGGAAAGGCCGAGGTGGCGGTGCTGGCGTTTCACGATGCCGATATTGTCACCTACGATCGGGCGATGATGGTGCGATTGCTCTACCCAGTCGTCCATCTTCGGTACCAGTTTGCCAAGGCATATTACGCGCGGTTTTCGGAGCGGCTCAACGGACGCGTGGCGCGGCTGTTCTATTTTCCGTTTGTCAAAGCCCTGCGCGAAATACTGGGACGAAGCGATTATCTGGATTACATGGCGGATTTTCGGTACCCGCTCTCGGGAGAATTCGCGACGTTCGCCTCGATTGCCAACGAAATGCGGTTCCCGTCCGATTGGGGCATTGAAGTGGGCATCCTCTCCGAGATGTACCGCATCGTGCGGACGCACCGGGTTTGCCAGGTGGAGATCACGCCGCGGTACGATCATAAACACCAGCAAGTTGGCACCGATGTTGAAGGGGGCTTGCTGCGCATGGTGGCCGACATCGCCCGCGCCTTCTATACCAAACTGGCCTCCGGCGGTTCCGTGCTAAGCCGGGATTTTCTGGTGACGCTCAAGCATACCTACATGACCAATGCCCGCGCCTACGTTCGCGTGTATGAAGCCGTGGCGGAAATGAACAAGGTCGAACGGCTGGATGCTCACGAAGAATTGAAGTCGATTGAATCGTTTGCGGGCGTGCTGGAACACGCCTTCCAGGAGTTTCAGGAACATCCGTCGGGGTCCCCGATGATCCCCGAGTGGCGTCGAATCGAGGCCGCGTTGGAAGCAATCCTGCCCGACCTGGTCAGCGTGTTCGAGAACCCGTTGGGCGAACCGTCGTGACGGTTTACACGGAACGTTTCCCGTGTCATTGTATGTCACTGTTTTCATGAATCGGGTTCGCTTGGAGTGACGGCCGGATATCGTTTGCATCCATACGGCGTGGAGCGTGAACATGCATGTGGAAGCGAGTCGCGTGACAACCGCACGAACATCCGCGGGAAGTGAGAAGTACGTTCTCGCGGACGTATGGAAGATTCTCGCCCTCGCCGCCGTCTATTTTGTGGCCGGCAAGCTCGGGCTGAAACTGGCCTTCCTCCACCGCAGCGCGTCGCCCGTCTGGCCTCCCACCGGAATCGCCCTGGCCGTGCTGTTGATGTTCGGGTACCGCCTCTGGCCGGGCGTCTGGCTCGGCGCCTTCCTCGTCAACATCACCACCGCCGGATCGGTTCTCTCGACCATCGGCATCGCCGCGGGGAACACCCTCGAAGCCGTGCTCGGCGCCTGGTTGGTCGAGAGATTTGCCAACGGACGCCATGCCTTCGATCGGGCCGGGGACATCTTTCGATACGTGCTGGCGGCGCCGATTCTGAGCACGGCCGTCAGCGCCACGTTTGGCGTCACCAGCCTGGCGCTGGGAGGCTATGCGCTCTGGTCCCAATACGGTCCCATCTGGGGAACGTGGTGGCTCGGCGACGCGGTCAGCGCCTTGATCGTCACGCCGCTCCTTCTCATCTGGTGCGCGGCGCCGCTTCCACGCTGGAACCGACGGCAGGTCTTCGAGGCGATGTTGATCCTGACGGTGTTGTTGGGGGTTTGCGTTCTTGGGTTCAGCGGTCCGTATGGGGATGTGTTCAATCGGTATCCGCGCTTTCTGTTATATCCCGCCGTGCTGTTTGCGGCGTATCGGCTCGAACAACGCGGGGCGATCAGCGCGGCTTTTATCGTCGCCGTCGTCGCGATTCTGGGTACCCAGCATGGCTTTGGCCCGTTCGCGTCCTCCAATCGAAATGAATCTCTGGTCTTGTTGCAGGCGTACCTGAGCACCGTCACCCTGACGAATCTGGTGCTGGGCGCCGTTGTCTTTGAGAACCGCCAGCACGAGTCGGCCCTGCAACAAAATGAGGAACAGACCCGGCGCGACCTGGAAGACACGTTGCGGTTACAAGAGGTGAGCCGCCGGTTCGTTCAACACGAGGACATTCAAACTCTCTTGAACGCCTTTCTGGATGCCGCGATCGCCATCACCGACGCCGAGCGTGGCACCCTTCAACTCGCGGACCCGGATACGGGAACACTGACAATTGTTGCCCAACGCGGTTTTGCGCAGCCGTTCCTGGATTTTTTCGGGAAAGTTCACGATGGAAGCAGCGCGAGTGGCGCGGCCCTGCGGCGGGGTGAGCGTGTGATCGTCGAGGATGTCACCAAGAGCCAGATTTTCGTGGGGACACCCGCGATGGGGGTTCTGCTCGACGCCGGGGTGCGGGCCGTGCAGTCAACACCCCTCTGCAGCCGTTCGGGTGTCTTGGTTGGTGTGCTGAACGCGCATTATGCGGCGCCCCACCAGCCCAATCGGCGCGAATCACGGATGCTCGATCTCCTCGTCCGCCAGGCGGCTGACCTCATCGAGCGAAATCGCGCCGTCACCGCGCTGCGTGAGAGCCAGGCACGATATGCCCAACTGATCGATTCGGCGATGGACGCCATCATCGCCGTAGACGCAGAGCAGTGCATTGTGCTCTTCAATCCAGCCGCAGAGCGGATGTTCGGTTGTCCGGCCGCGGAAGCGCTGGGCCACTCGATCGACCGGTTCATCCCGGAGCGTTTTCGTGAGGTGCATCGCAAGCATATCGGAGAATTTGGCCGGCGGGGTGTCACGAACCGCAGCATGGGCGCGCTGGGCGCGTTGAGCGCGGTACGGACCGACGGCGAGGAGTTTCCCATCGAAGCCGCCATCTCGCACATGGAGATCGACGGCCAGCAATTATTCACGGTGATCCTGCGCGACATAACCGAGCGCAAGCGAATCGAGACGGAACTGGAGACGTGGCGGCACGAGTTGGAGTTGCGGGTCGAGCAGCGCACGGTCGAGCTGGCGGTGACCCACAAACAGCTCCAGGCGCAAATCGAAGAACGCAAGCGGCTCGAAGCGGAAATCGCCCGCGCCATCGAGAGCGAACAGCTCCGGCTCGGCCAGGAATTGCACGACGGGCTCGGCCAGCAATTGGCCGGCATGGGCTATATGATGGGGGCCTTGAAACTGAAGCTGGATCGCACTTCGGAACCCAACGCGCGGGAAGCGAAAAAAATCGAAAAGCTCCTTCAGCAAACCGTCGAGCAGGTGCGCAACCTGGCCAAGGGATTCTACCCCGTCGAACTGGAGCGGCGCGGGCTGTTTTTCGCCCTCGGAGAAATTGCCCACACCACCGAGCAAACCTTTCGCGTGCGCTGCTCCGTGAAGGTGGATGAATCCGACGGCGTCGAGCCCAAGGGGCCGCCAGCCATTCAACTGTTTCGCATCGCCCAGGAGGCCGTGTACAACGCCGTCAAGCACGCCAAGGCGCAGGAAATCACCATCCAGCTCATGACCGTCGACGGACGCACATCGCTGATCGTCGAGGATGATGGCGTCGGCCTCCCACCGAGCGCGCATGAAACCAAAGGAATGGGATTGCGAATCATGGATTATCGCGCCCGGATGATCGGCGCGCAGTTCGACCTCCGCCGCAGGGCCAAGGGTGGCACAATCATGACTTGTTCCTTTCCGGCCGGACCAGCGGGTGTGCCGCCGGCCCCATCTCCGCCGCGCGAAGGCATGCGGGCCTGAATCTCCGGGGTGCCCGCGAATTATCGCGAGGGAGGCTTGAAACGCCCGACCTTCGGATTGCGCGCCTTTTCTTGCGACGCGTCGCCTTCTCCCCGGTACCGCTGCCAATGAATGGCGAAGCGGACGAATTCCTCGCCGCTGACCAGATTCAGCTTCTTCTTGATGTTCTCGCGATGGGACGCGACCGTCTTAATGCTGAGGTGGAGTCGAACGGCGATCTCATGAGTCGCATAGCCGTCACCGATCAATTGAAAGACCTGCAATTCACGGTCGCTGAGCAGGCTGATCAGTGAGGAAGCGTTGTCCTTGGGCACGGTGCCGCCGAGACGATTGACGATCCCGTCCCGCACCCGTTCACTGAGATAAACCTGGCCCCGCAAAATCTGGCGGATGGCGCGCAGGAGAACTTCGGGTTCCTCCTGCTTCATGACGTAGCCCCTCGCGCCTGCGTGCAGACTGCGTTCGGCGTACAGCACCTCATCGTGCATGGACAACACCAGCGCCGGCAGGTGCGGGAAGCGGACCTTCATGTCTTTGATCAATTCGACACCGTTGCCCTCACCCAACGCGATGTCGACGACGGCCACGTGCGGCTGCAACTTCTCCATGGCTTCCAGCGCGGTATGGGCGTCGCGGGCCTGGCCGCAGACTTCCAAATCAGGTTCGCCATTGATGCGTTGCGACAGCCCTTCGCAAAGAATCGGATGATCGTCCACCAACAGCACCCGGTGCTTGCGCGTGTTGTCAGGGGATTCTCTGGTGTGCCCGGTTTTCATTTCAGTCGTAACATGCTGCGGCTGCCGTGACGGCGGGGAAAGTGACAAAACGACACCGTTTCGGCATTACGGCCGATTTCTGCAATTCAGGCTTGTTGGGTCGAACAGGTTGCCCAGCCATGCGACCTCGCCAACTGCATATACAGCCTACCCTACGCTGGCGGCTTTGCAAGCCGGTTGTCCCGGATCAGGGTTCGCCAGACCGGCAGCCCAGCTTTCGTCCTATGAATCCGCAGGGCTTCATTCCCAGGCCGGGATCAGGGCACCAACGGATTGTGGCTCGTGAAACGATGATCTAGCGTGAACCAATTCGAAGGAAAGGAGTCAGGAGAATGAAAACAGCGAAAACAATTGTTCCATTGGTGGGTAGCGTACTGGTGTGTCTAGCGTTGGGCGCATGCAACCAGCAATCCACACCTTCCAGTGAGCCGCCGGCGGCACAGGCACCAGCCCCCGCCGCGACGGATCCATCCACCACCAACACGGTGACAACATCGCCGCCGGCATCCGCGACACCGGATAACGCGCAACCAACGCCAACGAACGAACCGGCGCCGTCTACCGCTCCGACTGCGCCGACGACAACCCAGTAAAGTCAAGCGCCACGAGGTTTTGGAGTCAGGCGGGCTTGAGCCACAAGCTCTGATAGGGTCCCGTCCGCAATTGTAGTCGCCCGCCTTCGACGGCAAACCGCTGTCCGCCAATCAGATCACGCCATGCGACGGAGGACGGCAGTCCGGCATCAGCCAGCCCGAGCGAAATGTTTTGCGGCTGAGGCGTTACGTTTACGATGGCCAGCAATCGGCCTCCGCGCACGAGCGCAAACACGCCGTTTCCCAACGACAACACGCGCTGCGCGGCGTTCGGGTGAAACTCCGGCTGATCCCGGCGAATCTCCAGCAGGCGCTTGATCCCGGTGAAGAGGCGGTGCTTCAGGGACTGTGGGTTGGCAAGTTCCGTTTCGAGCGCGGCCTGCGGGAACTTCTCGCGATTGATCGAACGGGTGCGTCCCGTTTCGTCGACGCAAGCGTGGCAGTTGCGCGATCCGAACAAGCTGTGAATATAGACGCCCGGCACACCGGCCAGCGAAAGCATGATCGCCTGAGCGGCGAGAAACCGTGGAACATCCGTGGCCGGGTCATCCACACGGGGATCGTTTAAGGCGTCGAACAAGGTGATGTTCAGTTCGTAGGGACTGGACGAGCCATCGGGATTGGATTTGCAGGAGACTTGTCCCCCGTGGGCTTGCGCGCGTTCCACGAGAGCCTGAATTTCGCCTTCGTCGAGCAAGCCGCGTGCGGGCGTGAGGCCGATACCATCATGGGAAGCGATGAAGTTGAAGAACGTGGTGGAGGACGAAGGCGTCGTGAGCGTGGCGGCCCAATCGGTCAGACGACGCGCGTTGCCTAGGCGGAATGTGTGCAGTACCAGCGGCGGTAGAGCGAAGTTGTAGACCATTTGTGCTTCGTCGGCGCCGTTGCCGAAATAGCTGACATTGTCGGGGTGCGGAACATTGGTCTCGGTGATCAACAGGACGCCGGGCGCGACTTCGTCGAGCACCGAGCGAAACAGCTTCACCACCCGGTGCGTTTGCGGAAGGTGGAGGCAATTCGTGCCGATTTCCTTCCACAGATAGGCGATGGCATCCAGCCGAATCACCTGCGCGCCTTGTTCCGCGTAGAACAGCAGCAACCCGATAATCGCCAGGAGAACCTCGGGGTTCTTGTAGTTGAGATCGATTTGATCGGCGCTGAATGTCGTCCAGACATGCTGGATGCCGCGCGCCGTCTCCACCGGGGTCAGCAGGGGCGACGTGCGCGGCCGGGCAACCAGCGAGAGGTCAACGCGCGGATCGACGCGGATGAAATAATCCCGGTAGCGGGGCTCATCCCGCACGAACTGTTGGAACCATTCGCTCTGACGGGAGACGTGATTGATGACGCCGTCGAGCATCAGGCGGAAACCGTTGCCGATGCGCGCGACATCGTTCCACGTACCGAGCGCGGG
>JBEKBH010000008.1:0-133937 GCA_050015495.1 Verrucomicrobiia bacterium | reverse complement strand
AGAAGACGTACCCGAAGGTGTTGACCGAGCAGGTGAACACGGCGCTGGCGAAGCTCGAAGCGGTTACGGGCAAGAAATTCGGCGACCGCCAGGACCCGCTGCTGGTGTCGGTGCGCTCGGGCGCGCGAGAGTCGATGCCCGGGATGATGGACACGATTTTGAACCTCGGGTTGAACGACGAGACGGTGGAAGTGCTCGCCAAGAAATCGGGCAACGCGCGTTGGGCGTGGGATTGCTACCGCCGGTTCGTGCAGATGTACGGCGACGTCGTCATGGGTGTGCAGAAGCTCGGCAAAGACGACCACGAGCCGTTTGACGAGGTGATGGACCATCTCAAGGAAGAAGCTCGCGTCAAAGAAGACACCGAGCTCAGCTCGAAGGAATTGCGCCTGCTCGTCGACCGTTTCAAGGACCTGATCCAGAAGCGCACGGGCAAAGAATTCCCGCAGGACCCCGTGAAACAGCTCTGGGGCGCGGTGGGCGCGGTGTTCGGTTCGTGGATGAACGACCGGGCGATCGTGTACCGCCGCAAATACCATATCCCGCACGAGTGGGGCACGGCGGTCAGCGTCCAGACGATGGTGTTCGGCAATCTCGGCGACACCAGCGCGACGGGCGTGGCGTTCACGCGCGATCCCGCCACGGGCGAGAAGGTGTTTTATGGCGAATACCTGATCAACGCGCAGGGCGAAGACGTTGTCGCGGGGACGCGGACGCCGCAGCCGATTGCCAAATTGAAACAGGAAATGCCCAAGGCGCACGCCGAGCTCGTCACCGTCTGCAAGACGCTGGAGAGCCGGTTCAAGGACATGCAGGACTTCGAGTTCACCGTCGAAGACAACAAGCTGTACATGCTCCAGACGCGCAACGGCAAACGCACGGGCCTCGCCGCGGTGCGTATCGCCGTCGAGATGGTCGAGGAGAAGGTCATCGACTGGAAGGAAGCGGTGGGACGCGTGCCGGCGGATTCATTGACGCAGGTGCTCGCGCCGATTTTTGACCGCAAAGACCGCGATGCCGCCGTCAAGGGCGGACGATTCCTGTGCAAGGGTCTGCCGGCTGGTCCCGGCGCGGCTTCGGGCCGGGTGGTGTTCAACGCCGAGGACGCCGTGGCGCGCGCGCAGAAGGGCGAACGCGTGTTGCTCTGCCGCGTGGAGACGAGTCCCGAAGATTTGCGCGGGATGATTGCTGCCGAGGGCATTCTCACGGCGCGCGGCGGCGTATCGTCGCATGCGGCGCTGGTAGCGCGTCAGATGGGCAAGATCTGCGTATGCGGCGCGGCGGATATTGTGGTCGATTACACCGCGCGCGTGATGCAGGTCGGGGGACATACCATCAAGGAAGGCGACTTTATCTCGATCGATGGCACGCTCGGCGAAGTGTACGAGGGCGAACTCAAGACCGCGCCCAGCGAAGTCGTGCAGGTATTGATCGCCAAGACGCTCGACGCGAAGCAGGCGCCGACGTTTCAGCGGTTCGAGAAGCTGATGAAGTGGGCCGACAAGATTCGCCGGCTCGGGATTCGCACCAATGCGGACCAGCCTGATCAGGCAGCCAATGCGATTGCGTTTGGCGCGACGGGCATCGGATTGTGCCGGACGGAGCACATGTTCTTCGAAGGCGACCGCATCTACGCGATGCGCGAGATGATCATCGCCGAGACGAAGGAAGCGCGGGAAACGGCGTTGAAGAAGCTGTTGCCGCTGCAACGCGATGATTTCGCCGGCATCTTCCGCGCGATGAAGGGTTATCCCGTGACCATCCGCACGCTCGATCCGCCGTTGCACGAGTTCCTGCCGCACGACAGCGAGACGCAGCGGGAGACGGCGCACAAGCTGGGGATCAGCCCCGAGAAGGTGGCGGCCCGTGTGGCGGCGTTGCATGAGGCGAACCCGATGCTGGGTCATCGCGGGTGCCGGCTGGGCATCACCTACCCCGAGATCACCGAGATGCAGACTCGCGCCATTATTGAGGCGGCCATCGAGGTGCGCAAGGAAGGCGTACCGGTCAAACCCGAAATCATGATCGTGCTCGTCGGGTTCCCGAAGGAATTGCAGAACCAACTGGAGATCGTCCATGCGACCGCCAAGAAGGTCATGGACGAGAAGAAGACGCGGATCGATTATCTGGTCGGCACGATGATCGAGATCCCGCGCGGCGCGCTCTGCGCCGACGAGATCGCGAAGGACGCGCAGTTCTTCAGCTTCGGCACCAACGATCTCACGCAAACCACGCTCGGCATGAGCCGCGACGACAGCGGGTCGTTCCTGCCGCAGTACCAGGAACTGGAGATCGTCAAACGCAACCCGTTTGAGGCGATTGACCAGGCGGGCGTCGGCCAGTTGATGCAGATCGCCATCGAGAAGGGCCGCAAGACGCGTCCCGATATCAAGCTCGGCATTTGCGGCGAGCATGGCGGCGAACCGACGTCGGTGGAGTTCTGCCACCGGATCGGTCTCACCTATGTGAGCTGCAGTCCGTTCCGCGTTCCCGTGGCACGTCTTGCCGCGGCCCAGGCGGCGCTGAAGGAAGAAAAGGCCAGTAAGGCGCGCGAGATCAGCTAAACGACGCGAAAACCGCCGAATTACCGCAGGGCCGGGGCCAAACCCCGGCCCTGTTTTTCTTGGCCCGACCGCTGCTTTGAACCAAAGGCGGTGTTTAAGCATCTAAACAATTGTTCGGTGAACGCGGTGGCAATCTGGTTTGAAAGTGCTTGCGTAACATAAAGTGAGGGCATAGCCTGCCGCGAAAGCCGGCGAAATCGGCCTTCGGGCGTAGCGTGAGAACGACATGGTCATTGATCACAATCGAGAAGGCGAGAACGGGATCAAGATCTATCTGCGCGAGATCGGGCAGATAGCGCTGTTGACTCCGAAAGACGAGATCCGTCTCGCGGCGCGCATCAAGAAGGGCGACAAGGCGGCCCGCGCCCAGATGATCAAGGCGAACCTGCGCCTTGTGGTCAAGATCGCCCATGATTACTCGAATTTCGGGCTGCCGCTTCTCGACCTCATCAGCGAAGGCAACATCGGTTTGATGAAGGCTGTGGAGCGCTTCGATCCCAAGAAGGGCGGAAAGCTTTCGACCTACGCCGCGTGGTGGATCAAACAATCCATCAAGCGCGCGCTGGCGAACCAGGCCAAGACGATCCGTCTGCCCGTCCATCTCGTCGACAAGATCAGCAAGATGAAGCGGGCGGGCCACAAACTCAGCGAACAACTGGGGCGCGAACCCACCGACCAGGAGTTGGCCGACGTGCTCGGCGTCACCCGGGCCAAGGTCGCGCAACTCCGCACCATCAGCGTGCGCCCGGCCAGCCTCGACGCGCCCATTGGCGACGACGACGCGACCGAATTCAGCGAAATCGTTGGCGATGACGCGGCGCTGACTCCGTTTGAACTGCTGCGGGACAAGACGCTGCGGCAGGAAGTGCGCGACATTTTGGAAGAACTCGAGCCGCGTGAGGCCGAGATTCTCACCCTGCGGTTCGGGCTCGACGGCAGCAAGCCCAAGACGCTTGAGGAGGTCGGCCGGAAATTCAAGGTGACGAGAGAACGCGTTCGCCAGATCCAGAACATTGCGCTGACCAAGCTCCGTCACGTCATGGAGAAGCAGGATCGTCCACAGTCCGTTTCACGGAACTAGCCCGCGCATCATCTTCGGGCTTCCCTTCGGTCGTCGAATTCGCTACAAACGCGCTTGCAAGCCATTGGGGTGATCGACCATGTATGACGAATTGAAAGCCGCTGTCCGTGATGTCCCGGATTTTCCGATCAAGGGGATCCTGTTCAAGGACATCACGCCGATTCTGCAGGACGGAAGGCTCTTTCGGATTGCCGTGGACGCCTTCGCTGACCGACACAAGGGCAAGAAGATCGACGCGGTGGTCGGTGTCGATGCGCGTGGGTTCATTTTCGCGGGCGCGGTGGCGTACAAGCTTGGCGTCGGATTCGTTCCTGTGCGGAAGAAGGGCAAGCTTCCCTACCAGACCGTCGTGACGAGCTATACGCTCGAATACGGCAGCGAGACCAGCGAGATGCATGTCGACGCCATTAAGAAAGGCGGTAATGTCGTCATCGTGGATGACCTGCTCGCCACTGGCGGCACGGCGATGGCGGCGGCGACGCTGGTCCGGCAGCTCGGAGGCAATATCGTCGAGATCGATTTCTTGATCGAACTCAGTTTTCTCAAAGGTCGCGAGCGCCTCAAGGGCCTCCCCGTTTTCGCCGCGATTGCGTATTGACGTTGTTTCATCAGCGAAGACGGCGGCGCACGGCCGACGCCGCTTACAACGAAGATACCGACTTCAGCCAGCGCATGTTTTCGACGTGGAGTTTGCGAACCAATAACAGCGCCTGGCGGTGGGGCTTCAACTCCGTCTCGTCAATCAGGGCATCCACCGCAGCGACAATATGCTCCTGGGCGGATTGGGCCATGTCGAGGCTGTCGGCCAGAGATTCGTCGGAAAGCTTCAGCGAGAAGCGCACACTCGGGATGTCCGTCGGGCCGCCCCCGAAGCCACGCACGACATTGGCGAGACTGACGCAGTTGACACTGTAATCCTTGCGCACCCGCTTGATGACTTCGCGCTGGCCGGGGTCGTCACAGAGCGACTCGGCGCGGCGCAGGGCGCGAACACAGGCCCATTCGTCGGCCAGGATCTCATTCAGTTTGGCAACAATCTCAGCCATGTTTCTGGCGATACAGGTTCAACCAATAAAACCCGCCGATCACAATCCCGTGGGTGATTTCGCCCTTCTCAATCATGCGCGGCACTTCTGCCAGCGGGACCAGCTTCACGTGGATGTCTTCGGCGTGGTCGAGGTTCGGCTCGGCGACCTTGCGGCAGTTCGTCGCGAGGATATAATGCTGCACATTGGTTTGAATCGCCGGGTTGGGATGCACCGTTCCCAAGCGGACGACCTCACCCGGCTCGAAGCCGGTTTCCTCCAGCAGCTCGCGGCGGGCGCTCTGCTCCGGCGTCTCGTCGTCCTCCATCAAACCGCCCGGCGTCTCAAGATGGACCGAGCGCGTGCCGTGACGCCATTGCTCGACCATGATGACTTGTTCGTCTGCGGTCAACGGGATCACGTTGACCCAATTGGGTTGCTCCAGAATGAACATTTCGTGCGCCTGACCGGTGCGCGGGTTCACGCTCACGTCCTTCCGCACTCGGAAAATGCGGCAGTCAACCAGCTTCTCGGAAGATTGAACGCGCCAAGATTGTGGATGGCTGCTGGTCACTTCTTTGCCGCTATTTCGACGGCCTTTCGCAGTTCGTCGCGGAATTGGTCCGCGGGAACAAACCCAACGATCTCCGACAGCTTCTTCCCGCTGGAGTCGAAGAAAACAATGTGGGGAATCGCTTCCGTATTGAACTGGATCGCCAGATCCCGGTTCTCCTTGCTCCCTTCGATGTTCACCTTGACGGCGACAAAGTCCTTGGCCAGCGCCGCCTGGACATCGGTGTTGGTAAACGTGAGCCGGTCGAGCAGCTTGCAGGGGCCACACCAGTCGGCGTACAGATCCACCATCACAAGTTTCTTTTCCTTCCCCGCCCTCTCCAGCGCAGACTTGTAATCCCGGGCCCAATCCACCGCCCCGTACGCACACACCCCCAAGGCCAGGAGACCCACGGAAATGGTTGTCACAAATCGTTTCATGGACGTTTCCCCTACTTCGCGCTCAAGGCCACTTCCTTGGGTTCGACCTCGGCCGGCGGGTCAATCCATTTCCCGTGCTCCTTGATCAGCGCGATCAATTCGTCCACCGCCTGCTCTTCCGGGATGTGCTGTTTCACCTGCGTCTTGCCCACCCACAGCGAAATCTTGCCCGGCGCCGTGCCGACATAACCGAAGTCCGCATCGGCCATTTCTCCGGGCCCATTGACGATGCAACCCATGACGGCGATTTTCACGCCTTTCAGGTGCGAGGTGCGCGATTTGATGCGCGCGGTCACGGTTTGCAAATCGAACAGCGTGCGCCCGCAACTCGGGCAGGCCACGTAATCCGTTTTGAACGTGCGGGCGCCCGCCGCCTGCAGAATGTTGTAGGCCAGCTTGACGGACTTGAGCAAATTGTCTTCCCCCGTGACTTCCACGGCGTCTCCAATGCCGTCGCAGATCAACGCGCCAAGGTGCGTGCTCGCCGCGATCAGCGCGTTTTGCTGCGCATGGCGTGCGTGTTGCCCACTGACCCGGTCACGGACCAGGATTGGCAGATTCAATCCACGTTGATCCAGGGTGGCCGCCAAAATGCGGTACGCCGCGATCACGTCGAGTCCCTCCGCGTGGCCGACAGCAAGAATGACCTGGTTGTTCGGAAACAGATTCAACACGCCCGCCAAGGTGGCGCAACGGTCGGCGAATTGTTCCGGCGAGTCGCCCATCACATCGAACTGTACCGTCAACTCGGCGGCGTCCGTCAGCAGCGCGGTTATATCTTCTTTCCCATTGTAGGGAACATTAATCTTCTCCGCGACGTCCGTCACGGGCAGCGTGACATCCGCGCTATCCAGTTTCACCGCAATCGGCGTGTGAATGTGCCGCTTCCGCAACTCGGGCTTCAGGGCCGCAATCTTGCCGATATCGGCCATCGTCTTGACGTGAAATTGCAGAATCTCGACGAACGTGTCCGCCTCGGCGGTCGTAACCCGTTGGATGTCCCCGATGCGCGCGGTCAGCGGCACGGGCAATTCGACACGCTGCGGATGATCCTTGCCCAGCCGCAAGCGCAACTCGCCAATAAAATACTCGGGCGTAGGACGGCGCGTATACACAAACGGATCGCGCTTCTCGACCACGTTGATAGTGGGGCGGACGGGCAACTCGCCCTTCTGTTGCATTTCCCAAAGTGTATTGTACTTTCTGACGAGTTCCTGGCAGACGGGGATCTCGTGGACGCTGTCTTCCGTCAACGATACGCGCACGGTGTCTCCGATGCCATCTTCCAGAAGCGCGCCAATGCCGATGGCGGATTTGATGCGACCGTCCTCCCCTTCCCCGGCCTCCGTGACGCCCAGATGAAGCGGGTAATTCCAATCCGGACCCTCCTGGTCCATCCGCGCCACCAGCAGACGATACGCCTCGATCATCACCTTGGGGTTGCTGGCTTTCATCGACAGGATGATCTCGTGGTAATTGTGTTTGCGGCAGACGCGGACAAATTCCAGCGCGCTCTCGACCATACCTAATGGCGTGTCGCCGTACCGGTTCATGATCCGGTCGGACAACGAGCCGTGGTTCGTGCCAATGCGCATCGCGCGGCCAAGTTCCTTGCACTTGAGGACGAGTGGCGTGAATGCCTTCTCCAGTCGCTCCAACTCCTCCGCGTACTGGTCGTCCGAGTATTCGCGGGTCGCGAACTTCTTGCGGTCGGCATAATTGCCCGGGTTGATACGGATTTTTTCGGACCAGAGCGCCGCTTCCATGGCCGCCGCCGGAACGAAATGAATGTCCGCGACGATGGGCGTGTCGAAACCGCGCTTTCGCAATTCGCCGACGATGTTCTTGAGGTTCCTTGAATCGTTAATGCTCGGCGCGGTAATGCGCAGGATCTCGCACCCGGCCTCAATGATCGGAATGGCCTCGTTCACGCAGGCCTCCGTCTTCATCGTGTCGGAAATCAGCATGGTCTGGACGCGGATCGGGTTGTCTCCGCCGACGCCGACGTTGCCGACCTTCACTTCACGCGTGATGCGCCGCTGCCAGAAGAATGGGTTGCTACAGTAGTTCATGGGTGTGCGGCTGGCTCCGCGGCCGGCGCAGTTTCCTCCGTGCCCGCTTTCGGTTGCATCCGGGACCGACCGAACGTCAGCCTCTGGATATCAAAAAACGTAACGTACAGCATGAACGTGATCAGCAGAACCGCAAAAGTCATGGAGGCGGCATGCACGAGACGTGCGCTCAATGGTTTGCGGCGCACGGCCTCAATCGCGGCGAAGAGGACGTGCCCGCCGTCGAGTACAGGCAGAGGCAGCAAGTTGATAACGGCGAGATTGATATTGAGCAGCACCGCGATATGCAACCCCTGGCGCAACCCGCCACTGACGATGGCATACCACCAAATGGCCAGTATGCCCACCGGCCCGCTCATGCTCTTGGCTGTCACACCGGTCTCCTTGGAATGCGCCAGCCCCCTGACCATGCGCCCCATCGAGACAAGGATGTCGGTAAATTGATCGATGGGCGTCGGGCCTGGACGGACAATCTCCATGTGATCGCCCAACTGGACGCCAATGCGTCCGACCTTCTCCTCGGCGCTTAATTCGGGAGTCACCGTCAGCAACATCGCCTCACTGCCGCGGCGCACCTTGATTTCCGTGGACTGGTCGGCCCGCTTGCCGATCAATTCCCGCAATTGATCCGAACTGTAAATGGGGATCCCCTCGATCGACACGAACTGGTCACCCATGCGCAGCCCGGCGCGCTCCGCGGGCGAATCGCCCAGCACTCTCTGGGCAAACGGATGCCCGCGCGGCCAGAGGTGTTCCAACATCTTGACGCCAAACTGCTCGTTCAACTTCGTTTCCAGCAGGAACTCCTTCTGCTGCCCGTCGCGCTCGACCACCACACGCACCGTTGGCTCACGGCTGAACGCCACGACTTCCATGAAGTCACTCCACGTTTTCACTTTCTGGTCGTTCACTTGCACAATGCGGTCGCCGGGGCGCACACCGGCCAGTTCCTCCGGGCTGCCCGAATCGACCCAGCCGACAACCGCCAGGTTGGTTGGCATCCCGACGTACCACAGGGTTGTCGCCAGCACCATGGCCAAGCCGACGTTCATAAACGGGCCGGCGATCGCGACCTTGAATTTGGAACCGGGTGAGATGGGAGGCAGATCTTCCGCTTTTGACTCGGTTTCCCCTTCGACGACTTCCATTGGCGACATTTGCGGCAGCGCCACGTAACCACCGAACGGAAACCACGAAACACGATAGTCGATCCCGTCTTTCGTGTAGCCCCAAATCTTCGGGCCAAAACCCACTGAAAACCGCTCGACCTTCATTCCGCAGCGTTTCGCGACCAGAAAATGCCCCAACTCGTGGATAAAAATCGTCAGCCCGAAGAAGAAGAGCACGAGAAGCGCGGGATACACCGCGTTCGTCAGAAACACCATGACTGTATCAGGAGACATTCTCTGCTTCCTTCCTGGCCCAAAGGTCCGCCTTCAGTATAACATCCAACGTCGGTGATGCAACCCACGACGCCCCCACCGGCCCGCCCGTGTGATGCGCCCGCATGACCTTTTCCACGGTCTCGAAAATCTGCAGGAACCCAATCTTCCCGTCCACGAACCTCGCCACCGCCACCTCATTCGCCGCGTTGAACACGGCTGGCATCGTTCCACCCGCGCGACCCGCTTCCTGCGCCAGCCGCAACGACGGAAATTTCTCGCGGTCGGGATTTTCAAAGGTCAGCGACCCAATCCTGGCAAGGTCCGTGGGCGGCATCGAGTTCGGCAGCCGGCGCGGCCACGTCAATGCGTACTGAATCGGGTAACGCATATCCGGCACGCTCAACTGCGCCAGGATCGTTCCGTCCCTGAATTCGACCATCGAATGCACCACGCTCTGCGGATGGACCATCACGTCCACGCGGTCGACTTCCATATCAAACAGCCACCGTGCCTCGATCATCTCAAGTCCCTTGTTGAACAGGGTGGCGGAATCAATGGTGATCTTCTGGCCCATGTTCCAACTGGGGTGTTTGAGCGCCTGCGCGACCGTGATCCCGGCAAATTCCTCGCGCGGCGTCCGCCGAAACGGTCCGCCGGATGCCGTGAGAATCAGCCGGTTCACGTCCTGCGGGTCGCGGCCTTCGAGACATTGAAAAATGGCGCTGTGTTCGCTGTCCACGGGCAATACTTTGACCCCGTGCTTGCGGGCCTCGCTCATCACGAGTTCGCCCGCCATCACGAGGATTTCCTTCGACGCAACGGCCAAATCCTTCCCCGCCCGAATCGCCGCCAACGCCGGCTCCAACCCCGCGGTCCCAACAATTGCCACCAGCACGATGTCGGCTTCCGGCATTGTCGCCAACTCGACCAGCCCGCGCTCGCCGGCGTGCACGGGAATTTTCCCACCCACGCGCCGTTTCAATTCTTCCGCCTTCTGGCGGTTCGTCATCCCAACCGCCAGCGGCCGGAACTGGCGAATCGCCTGTTCCATGCCATCGACATTCTCGCGCGACGCCATGCCGACAATGCGGATTTGATCGGGCAAATCCGCCACCACCTTCTGCGTGCTCACGCCGATGGATCCGGTGCATCCCAGCAAGACAATGTTCTTGGGCTTCATCACCGGAGGACCAATCTCATGTACACATACAACAGTGGCGCGGTGAACAGCAGGCTATCGACCATGTCGAGGCAGCCGCCGTGCCCGGGAAGGATGGTGCTGGAATCCTTGACACCCGCCTCGCGCTTGACGAGCGACTCCGCCAGATCGCCGATCACGGCGGCGCAGCCTAGCAACAGCCCCAGTACAACCATATGAAGAAGGTTCAATCCGTCCCGGGACAACTCGGGTAAGATCGCGTAACACAACCACGAGCCGCCGATGCCGAAGAGTATTCCGCCGACGGTGCCTTCCCAGGTCTTTTTCGGACTGATGTGCGGGATCATTTTATGGCGACCGAGAGTCACGCCAACCAGGTACGCGCCCATGTCGGTGAACTTCGTTACGACGACGAGGTACATGACCCAGTACCGGCCGTTGACCACGACGAAATTGATGCGCGTGATGAAATTCCCAAGCCACGCGACGTAGATCAACCCGAACAACGTGACCGACATCGTTTCGATGCCGTGCGCATTCAGCTTTTGCGGGAACTGGCGGATGAACACGCCGAGGGCAAACACCAGAAGAATGCAAATATCGAAGTCGTACGACAACGCCGCGAAATCAGCGGTCGGCCGGGATTGTCTCATGCCGAAGACGAACCAGCTTCCCGAAACCAGCGCCACGGTACCAATCACGCCCCAGACCTTGTATGCCGGCAGCCCCTTGGCCTCGCAAATCTTGTAGAACTCCCACACGGCGCGGGCGATGACCACATTCATAAAAATGTACATCGCGGTTGGCGGGAGCCAGAAGACCACCGCCAGCATGATGGCCCAGAGCGCGAGGGAACTGATCAGCCGCCAGCGGAAGCCGCTGCGCGAAGCTGGCAATGTGGTGGCGGTCGCATTGCTCGCGACGTTCGGAGAATGTTCACCGGAGGCGGACGCGACGACACCGGAATTGCCGGAGGCGACGCTCACGCGGCCTCGTTCGGGCTGACCCGGCCGAAACGGCGGTCCCTACCCCCGTAGTCTGCCAGCGCCTTCAGGTACTCGGTCCGGCGGAAATCGGGCCAGAGCGTTTCGGTGACGTAAATCTCCGCGTACGAAATCTGCCACAGCAGGAAATTGCTGATGCGCATCTCGCCGCTGGTTCGAATCAGCAAATCCGGGTCAGGAATCGCGCGGGTGTACAGGTGCTGCGAGATGACCTTTTCATCGATACCCGACACGTCGAGTCTCCCGCCCTTCACCTCGCGGCAGATCGATCGCACCGCATCGACGATCTCCGCGCGGGCGCCGTAACTCAGCGCGAGCACCAGCGTCAGGCCGGTATTCTTCTTCAATGCGTCGATGGATTTTTCCAATTGACGTTGGGCGCGGGCCGGCAGTTCGTGCAACCGCCCGATGGCGGTGAGCCGCACGTTGTTCTTGTTCAACTCGACGACCTCTTGCTTCAGGAAGAAATCCAACAACCGCATCAAACCAGAAACCTCGGCCCTGGGACGATTCCAGTTCTCGGTCGAGAATGCGTACAGTGTCAGGTAATCAATTCCCAATTCGCCCGAGACGCGGACGATTTCACGGACGCTTTCTGCGGCGCGACGATGCCCCTCGATACGCGGCAGCCCGCGCGCGCGGGCCCAGCGCCCGTTGCCGTCCATGATGATGGCGACGTGGCGGGGGATGGTTTTGAGATGTGGCGTCACTTGCTCTTGCCGTTATGCCGGGCTTCCTAACTTGATGTTGCCGAAAGCCAAACAATTTGTTGAGGCGTCATCCGCATATACGTCACAGGAATATCGTCTCCTCGCGCCGGGCGCCGACGGACACGAGGCTGAGTTTCGCGCCGCTGAGCTGGGCCAACTTCTGGAGGTACACCCGGGCGCGCTTCGGCAATTGGTCGAATTCCTGCGCCTGTTTCGTGGACATTTGCCAGCCGTCGAATTCCTGATAGACGGGCGCGCACCGCTCCAGCACGTTGATGTCGTTGGGCACGGTTTCGTAAACCCGGCCGCCCACTTTGTAGGCAACGCACACCTTGATCCGCGGCAGGGCGTCGAGCACGTCGAGTTTCGTCACCGCCAGTTCGTCGATGCCGTTGACCATGACCGAGTATCGGCTTGCCACGGCGTCAAACCAACCACACCGCCGCGGCCGGCCCGTGGTCGCTCCGAATTCGCGGCCCGTCTCGCGCAGCAGCAAACCGTGATCGTCGAGCAGTTCCGTCGGGAACGGTCCCTCGCCCACGCGTGTCGCGTAGGCCTTCATCACACCGACCACGCGGTCCACCCGGTGCGGTGGGACACCCGTGCCAATGCAGGCTCCGCCGGCCGTGGCGTTCGAACTGGTCACGAATGGATAGGTCCCAAAATCAATGTCGAGCAGTGTGCCCTGCGCGCCCTCGAACAGGACGTTTCGTCCATTGCGCACGGCGCGATTGAGCAGCGTCACGGTGTCGGTAATGAACGGTCGCAATTTGCGTCCATATTCCAAATACTCGCCGTTGATCTTCGCGAAACTCAACGGCTTCGCTCCGAACGCCTTGAAAATCTCGTTGTTTTCCCGGATCTTTCGACGCAGCTTCTCGGAGAAGCGTTCCGGCGAAAGCAAATCGACCAGTCGGAGGCCCGTGCGCGCGACCTTGTCGGCGTAAGCGGGGCCGATCCCGCGCTTGGTGGTCCCGATCTTGCGTTTGCCCTTTTGCTCCTCGCGAATCTCGTCCAGTAGCTTGTGGTACGGGAACACGAGATGCGCCGTCTCGCTCACGTACAGATTGCCGTCGATGGTCACACCGCGACTGCGGAGGTGCTCGATTTCGTCGAGCAATGCCCCGGGATCGACCACCACGCCGTTGCCGATCACGCTGATCTTGCCGGGATGGAGAATTCCCGACGGGATCAGGTGCAATACATACTTCTGGTCGCCGACTTCGACCGTGTGGCCCGCGTTGCTGCCGCCCTGATAGCGCACCACCACGTCCGCCTGCTCGGTGAGCACGTCGATGACCTTGCCCTTGCCCTCATCGCCCCACTGGGCGCCTACTAAAACCGTCGTTGCCATAACCACGTCAACATAGCCGAACCATAAACCTGCTGGCAAGAGGCAAGCGCACCCGCAGCAGACGAGTTGTCGACGTTTGTGTTACCATCCTGTGTCATGATGAGGCAGCGAACATCCGTTGTCCTGAACGTCCGCGACTTGCGCGTGGAGCGCGGGGAGACGGTCATTCTTCACGATGTGTCGTGGCGCGTGGAGCACGGCCAGCATTGGGCCATTCTGGGCGCGAATGGTTCGGGGAAAACGTCCTTGCTCAGCGCGTTGACCGCCTACCTTACGCCAACCGCCGGCACGATTGAGGTGCTGGGCGAACGCTACGGCGAAACGGACTGGCGCGAGCTGCGGAAGCGCGTCGGCCTGGTCAGTTCGTCGGTCCGGCAAATGATGGCTGAGGAGGAACCGGCGCTGGAGACGATTGTGAGCGGCAAATACGCGATGATTGATTACTGGGGAAAACCAACGTCCGCCGATCGCAAGCGCGCCGCCCAGATTCTAAGAAGTATTGAGTGTTCGCATCTCGCCGCCCGCCCCTGGCGTGTCCTGTCACACGGGGAACGTCAACGGGTGCTCATCGGCCGCGCCTTGATGGCCGATCCACCGCTCCTGATTCTTGATGAACCGTGCGCCGGGCTGGATCCCGTCGCCCGCGTCCATTTTCTGCGATTCCTCGAAGACCTTGGGCGTCGACGGGGCGCGCCGACGCTCCTGCTCGTCACGCATCACGTGGAGGAAATTGCGCCTGTATTCTCGCATGTGCTGCTCCTCAAGGCCGGCCGCGTGTTGGCGCAGGGGCGGAAGGCAGACGTGCTGACATCGGAACTGCTTGGGCGTGCGTTCAACGCATCCGTGAAGTTGTCCTGCAGGAGCCAGCAGTACACGATGTCGGTCACGGCGAAATCGCGCGCCGTGATCTGAGCGGTTATTGCAGCGTCAGATTCACCCGATTCGCGCCCTGGAAGGAGGCATCGACGGTCTTGGAAGCGACGACCGTGAGCCGTTCATGTTCCACCTTGCCGCTCTGTAACAAGTAGCTCTGCACGGCAGCGGCCCGATCATCCATGAGCTTCTTGAAATCGTCCGGGGTGACCTCCGTAACCTCGATCAGCTTCGCTTCCATGTCCGCCAGGCTTACCACACCCCCGGGACCTCCGCCCCTGGCCTGCTCCGCGCTCTTCGCCGGATGCAACGGCTCGAAATTGGTTTGCGTCTGCAGGTGGGCCAGAACGGTCTCGGCCCGCGCGGCCGAGGCCTTGCTCGAAACCAATCCCATCGCTTCCGCATACGCCAGTTTCACCAGCCGTTGACGGTCCTCCGGGGTCAACCGCACGGAATCCACCGCTGTCACCTTCTGCCCGGCCGCCTGCAACTCCTTCACGCGCATTTCGCCCAGCCGGTGCTCCAGCTTGAGTTTCGCCAACGCCTCGCGGTCTTTGACAGGGTCAACCGAGCCCGCGATGCCGAGCTTCAGGGCTGGTCGTTCGTACAACGCGGTGGCCAGCGTATCGAGTTTGCTCAACTCGCCTTCTGCAAAATCGGCCTGACCCACCTCAAACGTGATGTGGTCGAGGTCCTCGCCCCCTCCAAACATGGACCCGAGCATGGCAAATGGTTTCGTGATGGCCTTGGTGATGATATTCATGAACACCTGCATGATGACCGGACCGAGCTTGAATTTCGGATCGTCCAGGCGGCCATTCACGGGCACATTGAGCGCGATCACGCCGTGGCGGTCCTGCAACAACGCAATGCCGAGTTTCACCGGCAGTTTGATCGCGTCGGGACTGTTGCTGGCCTCGCCCAGCCGCAACTGATCGACCCGCACCTTGTTCTCGGCCTTCAACTCGCGCTGGGTGACGTAGTAGCGCAGATCGAGCGACAGCGCGCCGCTTTCGAGCGGAAACCCGACGTACTTCGAGGCGTACGGCGAGGTGGGCATGAGCGCATCGTTCTGCAATAATATCACTACATCGACAAACAGATCCGACGCCAGCGGGTTGATCTTGCCCTTGATCGAGAACGGCGCGTACTTGTTCACCTTGCCCGCGAAATCCACCACGGCCACCGTATTCATGTCGGAAGTCAGGCCCTTCACGCTCCCGTTGAATTCCTCGACCGCGGACTCGACAGGGGGCTCGACCGATTTATCCGTGAAATGGAACGAGGCATTCTCAAGCGCGACCTCATCAATCTTGACCTGGAACGCGTTGGTCTGCGTCGCCGCCGGTTTCGACTCCGTCGCGGGCTGGGACGCCACCTGGGCGACACTCTGGGTCGTGGACGCGCCGGGTAGCAGCGTCACTCCCGTCGTGAGGTCCGTCAACCGAATCTCCGCGACATCCAGCCGTTTGGCTGCGGTGTCCAGCGATACGCCCTCGACCGCGAGATGCAATTTGTCCAAGCGCGCTTGGGCGGGCCTCGGCTGCGCAGTTGACACCTGAATCCCTGCCAGGTCCACAGTCATGTTGGAAACGACGACGCTGGCTTCTTCGCCCGTCACCGACACCCGATAGTCCGTTTGCAAATCCACCTGGCCCCCGTCAACTCGGATGGGCACAACATCCTCGGCATAAGCGGCATATTTGTCGACGTGCAGCCCCGTCAACTTGAACGTGCCCGCCGAATACAGGGGCGCGATTGACACATCTCCTGACCAGGCAAACGCCTCCCCATCCTTCGTGCTGACCACGACGGAGTACGGGCTGCCGGTCTTCGGACGGGTGGTAAAATCGGTCAGGGTAACGTTGATCGGCCCAAACCGGCGCTGAAACGGCTTCTTGCGGTCGAGGTCGGTGAACGAGAATTGGCCATCCTCGACCTTGAGCGCCTCGACAATCACCAGCGGCAACTGTTGTTTGCCGGGCGGAGGCGCGGCCGGTTTGGCCTCTGACGGCGCGGCGTTCGTGACCGTCAGCAGGTTCGAAAAGTTGAAGGTTCCGTCGGCCAATCGAACGATGTTGGCGGAAGGTTTCTTGACATGGATCTCGCTGAAGACGAACCCGCGCTTGAGAAGCGAGATAGACTCAAAATTGACGTACAACTCGTCCAGCGAGACAAATTCGTCACCGTTGGTCTCCGTCAACGAAAACCCGCGAAGGGTGAACGAAAGCGTGTACGGATTCAGTTTCACTTCCTGCACGGCAACATGGCGATGCGTCAACGCAGGCAACCGCTTGAGCATCTGTGATTTGATGATCGCTGGCAGAACGAAAAATGCGAGAATGTTGTACAGCACGAAGGCAATGCCAATGCCGATCGCCCATTTCCTCATCTTGTGATGCCGTCGCGCCGCCATGAGCCTGAATAGCCTTAACCCACCATAGCCCATCCATGCGCCGAAGTCAGCGCAAAAATGGCAAAGGAATTGCTAAAACCCACGCGTGCATCACGAGGAAATAACGCCGATGATTCCGATTCGACTGCTTTGTCAGACAATTTTGTCCGCACTGGTCTTGCTCCTCTGCTCCTGTTCGAGGTGTGTCGTCGACCAGGCGGATATCAATCGTGATGCCGCGTCGCGTTGCGTCCAGAACATCGGCGCGTGGAAAAAGGACCTGGCGAAGCTCGACAGGCTCGAGGCAAAGTTTGATCTGATCTCCGATCAGATCCGCCGCGACTACCCGAAGGCTGCTCCGGAGGAGAAGGTAAAATTGCGCGCGCATCTCGCCGACGTTATCCAGCAGACCGATCAGACCTCTGCCGAGGCCGACGCGTTATACCGTGAAATCATCCGCGACCTGGAATACGTCTCCCGCGACAAACGAGCGCGCGCCCGGATCGTCATGGTCACCACCCCGTTGCGAGACGCGGAAGGCATCCGCACGCCCGAGATCCAGTACGCGATGGATGTCGTGTCATCCCAGTTGCAGATCCTCCTGCGGGTGGATTAGGCGGTTGCAGCCACGGCTCTATGAGCCGTGTTGGAAAGCGCGCCTCACAGAGGCGCGGCTACACCAGCACCCAGCCACCGCGCTCACCGCGCGCGGGAGCTTGACCTGCTTGTGCTTTCCTCGCGGTTCCATCAGAGGTTTAATACTCAATTTCCCGGGTGACGTTCGGAGACACCTCAGTCAGGCTTAACCGGCCGGGGTAAGAACCGACTTGGCTTCCCCCGGTCTCAATACACATCAGCCACACGCTTCACGACAGCCGACCAACTGCGGGAACGGACAGGAATTCGGCTTTGCGGGGGGGGGTCAAAACAGCACTGCTTTATTCAACGACCGCCTGAACAAAACAGACTGCACCCGCTGCGGCGATTGAGTTTGTAACGTATCCACTGAACGGGACCGTATTGGTCCCAAAATTGACCCAATTGACGAGGTCCGTTGACGATTGAAAAATGATTTGCCGCAAGGCTGGAGCAGGACCCACGACCACGACGAACTGCCCGCCAGAAAGATAGCAGGTTATGGGGGGTGGAGAAGTGCTGGCGTCTGCAAACACGTATCTCGCCACCATCACGCCAGCCAGTACAACCGCCAAAAACATCCACACTTTGATTTTGCTGAACACGTGCCTCAACGTCGTCTTCATAATTTCACGACAGAACTCGAATCAATCATTCTCCATATTCGCCCCGTGCCCGAAAAAATGCACTGGCATTCGTGACTGTTATTGCGTCGAAGATAATGAATCCTGCGTCGACAGGATTTGTTGCTACATCTGTCCAATCGGGATTTGTCATGGTGGTGCTCATTTGCAGAATCATCGTGAACACCCCCGTAGGGACGTTGATCGCCGTTAAATAAACAACCCCGTTTGTGATTGGTTGGCTGAAGACAAGTGAGACGGGTTGTTGTGGTGGAGCGGCAAACACATGCCTCGCCACCATCACGCCAGCCAGTCCCAACAGAACAATTCCAATAATGCGAACTGGTTTCGCCAATATCATGACCCGATTGCTTTCGTCCATGCCCGAGACTCCTCTCCAAGGTTGCCAAACCTGCGTGAAAAAAAGTAGCAAAACAGCCGTGGAAAGTCGAGTGTTTTTGTGGCATGGGGAGGCATCCATGCTTGGGTATCCAACAGCGACAGCGAGCGTTGAGCAGGTGTCGTTTCCTGTGACAGTAGCCCCCTACTGCTTGTTCCGCTTCTCGATGGGCACGTAATGTTGCTCGCGCGGGCCGACGTAGACCTGGCGGGGACGGTAGATGCGGCTGCTGGGTTCGTCCATGATTTCCTTGTAGTTCGCAATCCAACCCGGCATCCGACCGATGGCGAAAATCACCGTGAACATCTCCATGGGGATGCCGATGGCCCGCATGATGATCCCGCTGTAGAAGTCCACGTTGGGATAGAGCTTGCGCTCGATGAAATACTCGTCGTGCATCGCCGCCTCTTCCAGTTTCTTCGCGATGGCCAGCAACGGATCGTCAATCCGCAGCAACTGCAGGATCCGGTCGCACTGCTCCTTGATGATCTTGGCGCGCGGGTCGTAATTCTTGTACACCCGGTGGCCAAACCCCATCAGTCGTTTGCCGCTCTTCTTGTCCTTCGCGGCGGTGATGAACCTCGAGCCATCGTCGCCGTCCCGGTGGATCTGCTCGAGCATTTCGATCACCGCCTGGTTGGCGCCGCCATGCAGCGGCCCCCACAGCGCGCACACGCCGCCGGCGGCGCAGGCGAACAAATTCGCACGGCTCGAGGCGATCATCCGGACGGTCGACGTCGAACAATTCTGCTCGTGGTCGGCATGCAACAGGAAAATCAGGTCGAGAGCGCGCACGACTTCCGGCTTCAAATCGTAGTCCTGGTACGGCTCGGAGAACATCATGTGCAGGAAGTTGGCCGTGTACTTGTAGACCGGCTTGGGATAGATGATCGGCAGGCCGCGCGATTTGCGGTACGAAAACGCCGCGATGGTCCGCACCTTCGAGATCAGCCGCGCCGATTGACGTTCGAATATGTCGGGTCGATATCCTTCCATCAGGCGCGGATGGAAACAGCCGGCGGCGTTGATCATCGATGACAGGATCGCCATCGGATGCGCGTTGGAGGGGAACCCTTCGAAGTGAAACTTCATGTCCTCGTGCAACATTTCGTTTTGCGTCAGCAATTCCGAGAACCGGCGCAGTTCCTGGCTGACCGGCAGACGGCCGTAGATCAACAAATACGCGGTCTCGATGAACGTGGATCGTTCGGCCAATTCCTCGATCGGAATGCCGCGGTACCGCAAAATCCCCTTCTCGCCGTCGATGAACGTGATCGCGCTGCTGCACGAGCCGGTGTTCGAGTATCCATCATCGAGCGTGATGAGGCCGGACTCATCCCGCAATTTCGAGATGTCAATCGCCCGCTCGTTCTCCGTTCCGACGACGACGGGCAATTGGTAAACCTTGCCGCCGACTTCCAGTTTCGCCTGCTCGCTCATGGTGCCCCCTGCGTTCAATCGTTGTGCCGTTACCCGTATCTTTACCGTGATTCGGCCCGCACCGCCACTATTTTTCGCGCGGCACGCAGGTCAGGAAGGCGATTCTGGCGTAGGTCAGGATTCGATTGCGGGTCTGTGGACGGACTGCTGGTTGGATGCGTTCCCCGCCGGAGCTACGCGGAAGACTTCCCGTTCTTCTGAAACACGTCCACGCGCGCAGGGGGCACGTTGGCCCAGACAACGGCGGTGCGGATGCGCTTGAAACCGGACAGGCACGGATGCGAGGTCTTGCTGAGGTTGTAGGTGTACTGGATCAGTTTGCCTTCCTTCGGCAGTATGGCGTGCACCTCGCGGATGATACTTGCCACCACATTCTCGGGCAGTGACCGCAGCGGCAGACTGGAAACGACGTGGCTCACCCCAATGTCGTCCTTCCCAAGGAACGTCCGCAGAAGCGCGCGAAGCTCGCACGCGTCGCCCAGGGCAATTTTCAGGGACGGAAACCGCCGCTTCAACAACCGCACCATGGTCTCCGAGCGCTCGATGGAAACAATCTGTTCGGCCGGGATTCCACGCTTCACCAGGGCCGCCGTAATCGCCCCCGTCCCCGCGCCCAACTCGATCACGTATCCCCGGGGCGCCCGCGGCAGGTAGCTCGCCATGCGCCGCGCCAAAAAGGGTGAACTGGGCACAGCCGACCCGATCGGCCGCGGGTTGTTCAGCAACTCGCTTCCGAATGTCACGAACGATGTAACAGCTTCTAATGGCATATCAAACCAGCCACTTGGCCCAAATTACGAGGTGAATCTGCGATCCAGCCGATTACCGGGAGCATACCGCGAACCACGCGCACTCGCGCCGCAGTCGGTCAACACATGCCTCCTCGTCATCAAACAATGCTTACCCTCCCACATCTCGTCGAAAAAAGCGACATATCTTTTTCTAGTGTTCTGTGACCGTTCATTTGACGTGCTGCCCCTCACCTTAATCCTCTCCCCCGGAGGGGAGAGGAGACGAAAGTGCGTTCCCCTCTCCCGTTTCAAGGGAGAGGGTCAGGGTGAGGGCTCGCTTCACCCCTGCCGCACCCATCAAATCAAGCGTGTCGCAGCACTGGCCACCCGCCACCGTGTTGCAAACCGCCCCGATATGCCCTATTCATTGACCCATGCCGTTCGCCCTTGGCCAACTGTTGCTCGACTCCAATCTGTTCCTGTCGCCGCTCGCGGGTTACACCAATCTCCCCTTCCGTCTCATCATCCGCGAAATCGGCGGAGTCGGCCTCTGCACCACCGATCTCGTCAACGCCCGCTCGCTGACCGAGAAGAATCGCAAAGCGCTCCAACTCATTCAAACCCGACCCGAGGATCATCCGCTCGCTGTCCAGTTGTTTGGCACCGTGCCCGAAGAGATGCGCGACGCCGCCGCGCTGCTCGAATCGCTCGGCGTGAGTTCGGTGGACATCAATATGGGTTGTCCCGTCCGCAAAATCTGCAAGAACGGTGGCGGCTCCTCCATGATGGCCGATCACGCCAAAGCGGCCCGGCTGGTCGGCACGATGGTCGCCGCCGTGAAAATTCCCGTCACTGCCAAGATGCGGCTCGGTTGGGACGATGAAAACCTCACCGCGCCCGACCTCGCCCGCGCCCTCGAAGACGCCGGTGTCGCCGCCATCGCCGTCCACGGGCGCACCCGGGAACAGGGGTTCAGCGGCTCGGTGAATCTCGCCGGCATCCGCTCCGTCGTCGAGGCCGTTCGACGCGTGCCGGTCATCGGCAACGGCGACATCACCACCCCGCAGACCGCGAAGATGATGTTCGATCACACCGGCTGCGCCGCGATCAGCATCGGGCGCGGCGCGTTCTATAACCCGTGGATTTTCCGGCACACCGCCCACTACCTCGCCACCGGCGAACTGCCCGCCGAACCCGCCTTCGACGAACGCATCGCCGTAATGAAACGGCATCTCGATTTGATGGTCGAAGTCTTCGGCGATGCGATGGGATGCCGCATGTTCCGCAAGGTCGCGCTCCAGTACTCGCACGGGTTCGGTCCAGCCAAGGAATTCCACAAACGCGTCGTCCGCCTCAGCACCCGCGCCGAGTTCGACAGCATCCTCGCCGCGTATCGCGCCTGGCGCGCCCAATTCGTCGATGCCGACGGCAATCTGCTCCCGCATTACCTGCCGCATCCGCGCGGTCTTGCCGCTCAACCCGCCCCCGCCATCAAAGTCCCCTCCGGCCCGAACGAGTTGTGGTAGTCGCTCGCGGCGGCGCGACCTGCCGTTATGGAGGGCCACGCTCCGTCGTGGCCTTGTTTCACACACCTAACGTCGTGCGACGCTCCTACCTTCTTCTTCGGCTCGGACTGAACGAATACCCTTTCATCGTGCGGACGGCGCGGACGCTGCGGCGGTCGCCGGAAATTTGTTTCTCCTCGAACAGCGGGGTCAGGACGTAATTGAAATTCTCCAGCTTGAGCTGTGGAATCTTCTGGCCGATGAACCGCTCGATGGCCCGCAGATACTCCAGTTCTTCAATCGTCACCAGCGTGAACGCGTCGCCCACCTTCTGCGCCCGGCCCGTCCGCCCAATCCGATGCACGTAATCCTCGGGATGCTGCGGCACGTCGTAATTGACCACATGCGTGACGCCCTCCACATCCAGCCCGCGCGCCGCGATGTCCGTCGCGACCATGACTTCGTACTTGCCCGACTTGAATCCTTCCAGCGCCTCGACCCGCTCCCGTTGCGTGCGATTCGAGTGCAACGCCACCACTGAGTGCCGCTCGGCCCGTAACCGGGTCGCAATCTTGTCCGCGCCGTGTTTGGTGCGCGAGAAGATCAGCACGCTGTCGAAATTGGTCCGTTGCAGCAACGCCGCCAGCAACTGGAACTTCTGGCTCGTAGCCACCGGGTAACACGCGTGCGTCACCGTCTCGGCGGGCGAACGGCTGATGCCGATCTCGACCTTCTCCGGGTTTCGCAATACCCATCCCGCCAGCCGTTCGATCTCGGGCGGGATCGTCGCCGAAAACAGCAGCGTCTGGCGGTTCTTCGGACAGCGCTCGACGATCCGCCGCACGTCGGGCAGGAATCCCATGTCCAGCATCCGATCCACTTCATCGAGCACGAGCAGGTTCACGTCCTGCAAGTTCACCAACCCCTGCCCCATCAAATCCAGCAACCGACCCGGCGTCGCGACGATCGTGTCCACGCCGCGTCGTAATCCGTCCTTTTGGTCGCCGTAACCGACTCCGCCGAACACGACCACGGTCTTCAAATCGGTGAATCGCCCGTAGTCGCGGAACGCGGTCTCGACCTGCGCCGCGAGTTCACGGGTCGGTCCCAACACCAGGCAACGGCATTTGCCGTGTGTCTTCATGAGGGTGAGAATCGGCAGCGCAAACGCCGCGGTCTTGCCCGTGCCGGTTTGCGCCGAGCCGATGACGTCTTTACCGGCCAAAATGAGTGGGATCGCCCGCAGTTGGATCGGCGTCGGCTCGGTATATCCCGCTGCCTGCACGCCGCGCAGCACCTCCTCGGAAAGTCCAAGTAATTTGAAAGGCATCCCCTAAGATACGGGCCGCCGGCGCCATTAACAAGACCTGATTTGTCGGGTCTCACCCCCCAAACGGGAGACTCACCTTGACCCCGTAGTACGTCTTGTTCCGCGAGAGATCGATATCGGGCTGCACAGGCTCGTTCAGGAGAAATCTCCACATCGGACCGTCAAAGCCCCGATGCGCCGCCTCGCACACCACCGCCACCTGCCTTCGGTCGTCCACCGCCGTTTCCGGCTCGAACCGATTCCGATCCCGCGCCGCGTCCGTTGCCGGTCGCAATATCGCGCTGCGGGCCGCCGCCTCCCGGGCCATCTCCGACGCCGAGTATGGCGATCCGCCCCCGGTCGGGGCGACGAGCACCCGCACGACGCGCGTGGGAGCCTGGGCGGAAGCTTGGACGGGCAGTTGATCGCCATTGCGTCCCGCTGGTACAGCGAGGAGGAGGAGAGACACGGCGCACAAGCCGCACAGGAGAATCAACTGCCCGTTGACCCCAAAGACGGGAAGACGCAATCGTAGCGTGTCGGGAAGTCTCGAAACTGAAACTGCTATCTCATTCATGAGCCGTTCCATCGCTGCTTCGCGAGGTCCGGCCAAAAGGGGGTTGTCCTTCGTGGCGTTTGGCGGCCGATCCGCCTACTTCTTGCGAAATCACGACTTCCTTCCGATAAAGCACATCGCGAGCCATCCTGCCCTAGGACGCCGGAAATGATGGTTGCTTGCCGGCGCGGATTGCCGTATAACCGGGACGCTTTATGAGGCATACCCTGTCAGTTTTGGTCGAGAATAAATTCGGCGTGTTGACCCGCATCTCGGGGCTGTTCAGCGGTCGCGGGTTCAACATCGACACACTCAACGTCGCCCCGACGCAGGACCCGACCCAGTCCCGCATGACCATCGTGGTCAAAGGCGACGACACCGTCCTCGAGCAGGTCACCAAGCAGCTCAACAAGCTCGTCGACATCATCAAGGTGTCGGATTTCAAGGAGGGCGAGTACGTCGACCGCGAACTCGTCCTCATCAAGGTCAACGCCGACAACAAGACCCGCGCCGAACTTATGCAGATTTGCGATATCTTCCGCGCGAAAATCGTCGATGTCGCCCACAAGGCGTTGACCATCGAGATCACCGGCGACGAATCGAAAATCGCGGCGTTTCTCGGGTTGATGGAACCGTTCGGCGTCCGCGACATCACGCGGACCGGCAAAGTGGCGATGCCGCGCAAATGACCCGGCCCGGCCATCCCGAACCCGCGAAACGGGTAACGGGCTTCAGCACAAAACAATCAGCATCAGCAATGGAGAACACAAATCATGGCAATCATTGATTTTGGCGGCGTAAAGGAACGCGTCATCACCCGCAAGGAATTCCCCCTGGCCAAGGCCCGCCGCGTCCTCAAGAAAGAGGTCATCGCCGTCATCGGTTACGGCGTCCAGGGCCCGGCCCAGGCGTTGAACATGAAAGACAACGGATTCAACGTGATCGTCGGCCAGGCCCGTGAGTTCAAGCGCGACTGGGACCGCGCCGTCGCCGACGGCTGGGTGCCCGGCAAGAACCTGTTCGACATCGAGACCGCCGCAGAAAAGGGCACAATCATTCAGGTCCTCGTTTCCGACGCCGCCCAACGCGCCATCTGGCCGACGATCAAGAAACACCTCAAACCGGGCGATGCGTTGTACTTCTCGCACGGCTTCTCGATCACCTACCGCAAGAAGAGCGGCGTCGTTCCCCCGAAGTATGTCGACGTAATCATGGTCGCCCCCAAGGGCTCCGGCCTGAACGTGCGCCGCAATTTCCTGTCCGGCGCCGGCATCAACTCCAGTTTCGCCGTCCATCAGGACGCCACCGGCCGCGCCAAGGAACGCTGCCTGGCCATCGGCATCGCCATCGGGTCGGGCTACCTGTTCCCCACCACGTTCCCGCACGAAACCAACAGCGATCTGACGGGCGAGCGCGGCGTATTGATGGGGTGCCTGGCGGCCATCATGGAAGCGCAGTACGACGTTCTGCGCGCCCACCACCACAGCCCGAGCGAGGCGTTCAACGAAACCATCGAGGAACTCACCCAAAGCCTTATCCGGCTCGTGGACGAGAAGGGTATGGACTGGATGTATTCCAATTGCTCCGCCACGGCCCAACGCGGCGCGCTCGATTGGCTGCCGAAGTTCAAATCAGCCGTCCTGCCGGTCTTCAAGAAACTGTATGGGCGCGTGTCGTCCGGCCAGGAAGCCGAGCGCGTGATCAAAGTGTGCGGAGCGAAGAACTATCCGAAACGCGTCGCCAAGGAACTCGCCACCATGCGCAACTCCGAGATGTGGCGCGCCGGCGCGGCGGTCCGCGCGTTGCGTCCGACAGAGAAAGCCCGGGCGATCTCCTACGGGACCAAAGGCCTCGTCGGTCGCGGCGGCTGATCAGCTGTAACCAGCGGCACTATCCCGCGCCAGCGGACGCGATATCGGCGTCCGCTGGCGCGTTCGTTCCGGCCCGAAATCGGCGGTTGTCGGCGGGACGGATTGCGCGTATACTGTGCGCCGGGTCAACTTCGAAAGGAATTACCAGCATGCGCTCTGACATGATCAAGAGAGGCGCCGAACGCGCTCCGCACCGCAGCCTGCTGCGGGCGACCGGCGCGATCGAGTCCGAGGACGATTTCAACAAACCGTTCGTCGCCATTGCCAACAGTTACACCGACTGCATCCCGGGCCACGCTCATCTCAATGAGATCGGCTCGCTCATCAAGCGGTTTGTGCGCGAGGCCGGCGGCGTGCCGTTCCTGTTCAACACCATCGGCGTGGACGATGGCATCGCGATGGGCCACAAAGGCATGCTGTACTCCCTGCCGTCGCGGGAACTGATTGCGGACTGCGTGGAAACCATGCTCAAGGCGCACTGTTTCGATGGCATGATCTGCGTCCCGAACTGCGACAAGATCGTGCCGGGCATGCTCATGGCCGCCATGCGCGTCAACATCCCCACCATCTTCGTCAGCGGCGGCCCGATGGCCGCCGGCATCGCTGAACGGCAAACCGGGGGGGACCTGCCCGCCCACCTCAGCGCCGCCACCAAGAAGTCCGACCTGATCTCCGTATTCAAGGGCGTGGGCGAACTCCAGACCGGCAAAATCACCGAGGCCGACCTGCTGAAGCTCGAACAAAGCGCCTGCCCGACGTGCGGCTCGTGTTCCGGCATGTTCACCGCCAATTCAATGAACTGCCTGTGCGAGGCGCTCGGCATGGCGTTGCCCGGCAACGGCACCGTTCTGGCCGTCTCCAAGGAACGCGAGGCCCTGTACCTGCGCGCCGCGCGCGCCATTCTCAAACTCATCGAGCGCGACCTGAAACCGCGCGATATCGCCACGATCGACGCCTTCGACAACTCGCTTGCGCTCGACGTCGCCATGGGCGGATCGACCAACACGGTGTTGCACACGCTGGCCATCGCCCGCGAAGCCGGCATTCCGTACGACATCGCGCGCATCAACACCATTTCGCGCCGCGTGCCCTGTCTGTGCAAGGTCTCGCCCTCGTCCAATTACCATGTCCAGGATGTTCACCGGGCCGGCGGGATTCATACGATTCTGGGCGAGCTCAAACGCATGGGCGCGCTCACGCTCACCTGCCGGACAGTCACCGGCAAGACCATTGGCCAGAATATCGACGAGTGGGATGTTCGCTCCGAATCCTGCACACCGTGGGCCAGGGCGGTCCGCATTTCCGGCGCATCGGCGCTGGTGCTCGATCCCCAGGACAAACTCGGGCCCGCGGCCCGCACAGCCAGCGGGAATCTCATCCCCAAACCGATGCTGTTCTTCCCCGGCGATGAACGGGCCATCACGCTCTGGCGCAAAGCCGCCGCGTTCAACTCGGCCCAGGTGCCGGAACAGGCGGTGTTGTTCGCCGCCAAAGCCCGACTCGATGTCGAGGGCCAGGAACCCCTGATCGGCCGGGAAACCATCACGGCCTTTCTGGAAAAGACACTCCGGGAAAGCAAGGGCCTGCTCCGCGAAGAACTGGGCCAACTGCGCAAAGATCCGGCGCTGATTGTCTGGCGGTACGAGAAATCCGGCAGCCGCCAGCCCGTTGCCGTCTGTTTGATCAAGCGCATGAAGAACTGGGAGATCACCCGAGCGTCGATCCTGACCAATCCGGCCAAACTGGCCAAAGCCGTATCGGCCGGTCTGATGCCGTTTGACCCCGCGTTCCTGTTCAGTGCGAGTGACTGTATCCGGACGAAGGCCACGGCGTACAGCCCGGATGGCGGGTTGTCGATTCTCTACGGCCAACTGGCGCCCCAGGGCAGCGTCGTCAAGACCGCCGGCATCAGCGATGAATTCAAAAAGTATTGCGGCGAGAAATTCGTCTTTGAAGGCCCGTGCGTCATCTTCGAAAGCCAGGAAGACGCCTGCGCCGGTATCCTCGGCGGCAAGGTCAAGGCGGGCGACATCGTCGTCATCCGCAACGAGGGGCCGAGGGGTGGACCCGGCATGCAGGAAATGCTCAGCCCGACCAGTTACATCGTCGGCATGGGCCTCAGCGACAAGGTTGCGCTGATCACCGACGGCCGATTCAGCGGCGGCACGGCGGGCGCCTGCATCGGCCACGTCAGCCCCGAAGCCGAGGAAGGCGGCCCGATCGGCCTCCTCCGCGCCGGTGACCGGCTCCGGATCGATTTCCCGAATCGCAAGATCGATATCCTCGTCTCCGAATCGGAACTGGCCGAGCGAAAGAAGACGTTTCAGCCCGTCAAACGTGACCTGACCGGCTGGCTCGCCCGCTACCAGAAGCAGGTCACCAACGCGAGTTCGGGAGCTGTGCTCGCGTAAGATTCGGTGACGAACGCCCGTTGTCTCCCGTTGCATGGGGAAGATGGGCCAGAGGCATATTCACAAGGAACAGAACAATGGCAGCCAAAATTTATCGCGATAAAGATGCCGACCTGAAATACCTCAAGGGCAAGACCTGCGCCGTCATCGGCTACGGCTCGCAGGGACACGCCCACGCGCTCAACCTCAAGGACAGCGGCGTGAAGGTCGTGGTCGGTCTCTACGAAGGCAGCAAGTCCGTCGACGTGGCGAAAAAGCAGGGTCTCGAAGTCCTCAGCGTCGCGGATGCGGCAAAGGCCGCCGACGTGATCATGATGACGATCCCCGACACGCGCCACAGCGAGACGTATCGCCGCGAGATCGCGCCGCACCTGAAGAAGGGTAAATCACTCGTCGTCGCGCACGGCTTCTCGCTGCATTTTGGGCAGGTCATTCCGCCACCGGACGTGGATGTGTTCCTCGTCGCCCCGAAGGGTCCCGGCCCACTCGTGCGCCGCATGTACGTGGAAGGCAAAGGCGTTCCGGCGCTCGTCGCGGTGCATCAGGACGCCACGGGCAAAGCCAAACAGATCGCGCTCGCCTGGGCCAAGGGCATCGGCGCCACCCGCGCCGCCGTGTTTGAGACGACCATCCGCGAAGAGACCGAAACCGACCTCTTCGGCGAACAGGCCGTGTTGTGCGGCGGGCTGAGCGAACTCATCATCGCGGGCTTCGAAACGCTCGTGGAGGCCGGTTATGCGCCCGAGATGGCCTACTTCGAATGTTGCCACGAAGTGAAGCTCATCGTTGATCTCATTTACGAGGCCGGCATCAGCGGGATGCGCTTCTGCATCAGCGACACCGCCAAGTACGGCGACATCACCCGCGGCAAACGCGTCATCACCGACCAGACGCGCGCCGAGATGAAGAAAATTCTCGACGAAATCCAGAGCGGCAAGTTCGCCAAGGAATGGATCACGGAAAACCAGGCGGGCCGTCCCATGTACAACGCGCTCTTGAAACGCGGCGCGGAACATCCCATCGAGAAGCTGGGCGAACAGATTCGCGCCAATTTCCCGTGGATGCAGAAACGCAAACTCAGCGGCGTCCAAGCCGCTTACTAGGAGGTCACATGCGCAAACGGTTCAACTTCCTCGCGGTGGGCATCGTGCTGGCGATCCTCAGTTTCGCCTATGCGCGGTACGATTATGCCAACAAGAACAGCGCGACGGTGAGCAATCCGTTCGGCAAACACGAGAGCACCACCGTCTCCAACCCGTTCATGGACAAATCGTTCTTTGGCGACTGGATGAAAGATGAAGTGCTCTTCGCCATCGTCCTGCCCGTCGCGTTCATCGCCGGCGGTGTGGTGCTCGCGGTAAGGAAGTAAGAAGTTCCGTCAGACAAGAGAGGTCTTCACAAATCATCGGGTGTTAGCCCGGTGTGCTTGGCAATACGCGCCAACATATGCGGGCCAATCTCCACACGATCGTGAAACGCAAACACGTAATCAGGCCAGCCGTCTCGCGCAAGAACTCGATGGGAAGTGCCGGATTGACGTTTGATCGTCCAGCCGATTCGTAATAGCGCCGCCAAGACTCGCCGGGCTTTGGCTGACGGCCACTGGCTCATGCGGGCACGGCAAAAATACCGCGCAACTCAGGGATTTCCTCGCCGTGCTCCAGCCGGTCCGCAATGACACGAAGTGCAAGCGCCTTGGCCTTGGATATGGCCTCTTTCCGAGTACGCCCGTAACTCATCGCTCCGGGCAACTCCGTTACCTCAGCCAACCAGCGACCATCATCTTCGCGTTCAACCTCAATTCTCATGGCGAATCTCACGCAACAATCTACAGTAATCCCGGCCCCCTTACAAGCCTGACATCCCGGCTTGACGAATGGCCCGCGACCTGCTACGTATAAGGGCGTAATGAATCGTAATCTCAACCTGTTGCTGGCTTTGCTGGCGCTGCCCACGCGGCAGACGGCGGGTTGAGGTCTGTACACAGGAAATCGAAACCCACTGTCGCCGCGCGACAGTGGGTTTTTTGTTGTTTGCCCCCTGTCCACGGCTAGAATCGAAAGGATCAGGCCATGAGTGAGCAAATATTGATATTCGACACGACGTTGCGCGACGGCGAGCAATGCCCCGGCGCGTCCATGCACATCCGCGAGAAACTCGAGGTCGCGCGGCAATTGGCGCGGTTGCGGGTGGACATCATCGAGGCGGGCTTCCCGATCGCCAGTGACGGCGATTTCGAGGCCGTGAAAGCCATCGCCGGCGAAATCCAGGGACCGCGTATCGCCGGGTTGGCCCGGTGCGTCGATAAGGACATCGACCGCGCCGCCGAAGCCGTGAAACCGGCGGGCGACCGCGCGCGCATTCACGTGTTCCTCGCCACGAGCGCCATCCATCGCGAGTTCAAACTCAAGATGGCCCAGGGCGAGATTCTCAAACGCGCCGTCGAAGGTGTGAAACGCGCCCTCGGCTACTGTCAGGACGTCGAGTTCTCGCCCGAGGACGCCTCGCGCACCGAACCCGAGTTCTTGGCCGAGGTGACGCATGCCGTCATTGAAGCCGGTGCGACAACGGTCAATATCCCCGATACGGTCGGCTACGCCGCGCCTCACGAATACGGCGCGCTCATCAAGTATCTCTTCGACCACGTCTCAAATATCAAGAACGCCGTCATCAGCGTCCATTGCCACAACGATCTTGGGCTTGCCGTGGCCAATTCATTGGCCGCCGTCCAGAACGGCGCGCGCCAGATCGAGTGCACGATCAACGGCATCGGCGAACGCGCCGGCAACGCCTCGCTCGAAGAAATCGTCATGGCGCTCAAGGTCCGCAAGGACGCGTTTGGCGGTTATCAGACGAACGTCGACAGCTCGCAGATCTACCGCAGCAGCCGTCTCGTCTCGCACATGACGGGCATGGTGGTGCAGCGCAACAAGGCCATCGTCGGCGACAATGCGTTCGCGCACGAGGCCGGCATTCATCAGCACGGCATGATGGCCAATCGCGCGACGTACGAAATCATGCACGCCGAGGACGTCGGCCGTTCGAGCGAACTTACCTGGGGCAAACACATGGGCCACCACGCCGTCGGCAAGAAGCTCGACGAAATGGGTTACAAGCTCAGCGAGGACGAAGTCCGCCGCATTACCGACCAGATCAAGGCGCTCGCCGACAAGAAAAAGCAGGTGTACGACGAGGATGTGATGGCCCTCGTCGAAGGCCAGTTCACCGAGGTGCCGCAGGTGTGGAAACTCGGTTACCTCAGCGTGACCACGGGCGAAATCCCGACCGCCTCCGTGCGTCTCATCCGCGCCGACAAGAAAGAGCCAGTGCAAGACGCCGGCACCGGCGACGGCCCGATCGACGCCATGCTCAAGACCATCGACCGCATCACGGGTCTCAAGGGCAGCCTTGCGGATTACAGCGTCAACAGCGTCACGCGCGGCAAGGACGCCATCGGCGAAGTCACTGTCCGCGTCCAATTCAACGGCGACGCCGTCAAAGTCGTCACCGGCAAGGGCTCTTCGACGGACATCATCGAGGCCAGCGCCCTCGCCTACTTGAACGCCCTCAATCGCTACCTCTTCGAGCAGCGCCAAACCGCCGAGACCGAAAAACCGACGTTGTAGAGAAGGCAGTCGTGAGACTTTCGCTTGCAATCGCGCCGCAATACCGGTCAGCTACCGCGTCGGCTGCTGCGCAGCAGGCTATCACGGGACTCGTCAGCGCTATGATGCTGGACACCGGCCCCACATCTTTCTTTCTAATGTGGTGTTTCGTCATGTTGGCTTTCTGGGTCGACGTCATCCTGATTGTACTCCGTCGTCCCCTTTCACCGACAAGCGTTGATATTCTGCTTATCAAGTACGGATTCATTCCATTGTTCATCGCCGTTTATTGCGTCTTGCACGGGCTATGGCGTGCATTGACCTAGCGATTGGTTCGCGTCTACCCAATGAGCGGTTCTTGTTTCCATTCGTTCGACGCGAACGTGCGGCTGTTGCCAATCTATGGCTGCGATCTGCCCTGTTAAGGTAGCGGCGGTACTATCGCACGCGTCGATGACCGCGCTAACTCGTAGCGTGCTTCCGCAGGTACTTCAGCGCCAGGGTCAAATCCTTTGGCCACGGGGCTTCGATGGTGAGCTTCTCGCCTGTCACAGGCCGGGTGAGTGTTAGTTTCTCCGCGTGCAATGCCGGACGATCCAGCAACGGGCGCTCCGGTTCCTCGTCCTTCGCCTTGTACTTGGGCTTGATCTGCGACAGTAGCAACGGCGCGCCGCCGTAATCGGGGTCACCGACAACCGGGCAGCCGACGGCCTGTAGATGGACGCGAATCTGGTGCATCCGCCCGGTTTCGATGACGACTTCGAGCAATGCATACCCGCGGAATTTCTCCCGAATGCTGACGATACTCCGCGCGTCGCTGCCGCGACTGTGATCGATTCGGGCAAGCCCGGGAACCTTGGGGTGTCGACCGATGGGAAGGTCAATGGTCATCGGTGATTCAACTGGCAGGCCGCGCACAATCGCCGCGTACGTCTTTCGCGTCTCGCGTTCGCGGAACTGACGGGCCAGGTCGCGAAAGGCTTCCTGACTCTTCGCCACGACGAACACGCCGCTGGTGTTGAAATCGAGACGATGAACGTTCGCCAGCCATTCGCCGGGATGCGCCGCCTGGAGCAGCGACATCAGGTCGGGCTTGGTCTTGTCGAAACGATCCGGGACCGCCAGCAAGCCGGCCGGTTTGTTCACCGCCAAGATGGCCTCGTCTTCGTGGAGGATTTCGACCGCGGGATGTTCACGGCTCAATCGGGTCGTGTTCACGTGCGAGCGGCTTTGACGAGCGCGGCCACGCGACGGGGATCGACCGGACTGAACAATTTGCCGCCGACCTTGAGGGAGGTGCCCACGATCACGCCATCGGCAAACCGGAGGAACTCACGGACGTTGCCGACATTGATGCCGCTGCCGATGAGAATCTTCGCTGACGGACACGCCTCGCGGACGCGCTGCACGTCCGTGATGTCCGCGACCCGGCCCGTGCCCGTGCCCGAGATGATCAGGGCATCGGCCAGCCCCCGATCCAGCGTGTCATGCGCCGAGTCTTCGATTTCGAAATCACCGAGTGGGACCGCGTGCTTCACGTGGACATCGGCAAAAATGGACGCCGACGGGCAAATTCGTTCGCGATAACGGACAGTTCCGTAAGCATCGCCCTCGATGATGCCCTGATCGGTCAGCATCGCGCCGGTGTGGACGTTGACCCGCATGAAACTCCCGCCACACGCGGCGCACAGCGCCAACGCGGTTTGCGGGTCGTTCCGCAGAACGTTGAATCCCAGCGGCAGTTTGACCACGGCGCGAACCGCCGAGCCTGCGGCGGACATGGCGGCGACGGTTTCCGGCCCGACACGCATCTTGGTGAACGGCGCATCGCCGAAGTTCTCGATGATGATGGCGTCGGCGCCACCGCGTTGATATGCCGCTGCGTCCGCAAGGGCAGAGTCGATCACGGACGGCAGGCTGCCACGCCATTTGGGTGAGCCGGGGAGGGGTTTCAGGTGAACGACGCCAATGACAGTTTTACGGTGGGGACGAAATAGGGCGCTCATTTTTGCGCAAGTGTCGCAAAAATGACCACGAAATGGCAGGACTTTTTTGCAGGGTTGAGACCCGGCCGTCGTCCAAAGCCAGCAGGTACGACTAGTCCGAAACGATCACGTTATGTCCCTGGAACTGGCCTTCCAGACGGACCTTACGTGAATTGATCAGATCGGCAACGATGTATGCGCCAAGCTGTTCGTCACGTGTGAGTTGGTTTACGGTGGCGATCAAATCCGCCAGGGTTGGAGGATTTTTGTGGGTGCTTTTCGACGCATTGCGTTTCATGGACGGGATGTTAAGCAGGGTACGTGCCAGCCGGTACAACGGCGGGCCAAACCGACCCGGGAATGCGCTATTCCGTGTGCCGCGCCCGTCTTCGTTCCAGCCAGCCCCACGCCGTCAACTCCGCCGCGACCTCGGCACCCGACGGAAAACACAAACTGGCCGCATACCCCACCACGACAAGCACCAAATGGCCGACAACGCCAATCATGACTCCCTGCCACGGAAAGTTGAACCAGCCCAGATCGAGAACCCTGTGCCCACCCCACGTGAATCCCGACGCCAACCCAGACGTCAACACCGCGTAGGTCGTGAAGAGAACGCAGGCAATGATTCCCGTCCACACGCCGCGAGGGTTCGCCCGGCGGGAAAAGAACGCGAGAAAGAACAATCCGAAGAGTCCTCCCGACAGGATCGCCGTGACGGTGAAGTACAGCGACAGGGCGTGCTCGGTATAGCGTGCGAGAACGAGGGCGATAAGGGTGGTCAGCACGCCGCAAATCGCGACAACGATCTTCGCGACGCGCAATCGTTCGCCCTCGGTTGCGCTCGGCCGGAGCTGACGATAAAAATCCTCGACCCCGATTGACGACAGGCAATTCAAGTCCGACGACACCATCGACATGGCCGACGCCGTGAGAGCGGCGATGAACAGCCCCATGCAGCCGGGCGGAAGATGCGCCGAGAGGAAATACGGGAAGACATAGTCCGCCTTGATGATGCGGGCCGGGAGCGCTTCTTTGGTCAGTTGAAAATAGGACCACAACAGTGATCCGATCAGCATAAAGAATGTCCAGACCGCCAGACAGATTGACATTCCCAGCACCGTGCCTTTGACGGCCTGCGAGTCGGACTTCGCGGCGAGATAGCGTTGGACGACGGTTTGGTCGGTGGTGTATTTCTGCAGGTACCAGAACAACCCGTACAGCGCCATGGTCCAGACCCCTTTTTGGGACAAATCGAAGTCAAAAGACCCGAGGCTGAACCGGTGGTTGTCCCAGGCCAGTCGAAACGCCGCCGTCGGGCCGCCCGGCGGGAGGAACAACAGAAATCCCAGGCAGATCAATACGCCCACGAACGCCGTGCAGGCGTGGATCACGTCGGTCCAAATCACCGCCTCCAAGCCGCCGACACAGGTGTACGTGATCGTCACCACCCCGAGAAGAATGGTGGTGAGATACATGTTTGTCCCAATCATGATGTGCACCGTCAGCGTCACCAGGTAAAACACGAACGCGAGTTTCGAAAAATGGGCCAGGGAAAACGCCAGGGAACTGTACACCCGCGCGCCGTACCCGAACCGTTTCCCGAAATATTCGTACGCGCTCATCCCGACGACGCGCCGGTAAAACGGAACCGCGATCCACACGGCGACCACCAGCGCCGGGATGACCATGAGACCTTGCACCAGGTCGTTCCAGTTGCCGGCATAGGCGGAGCCGGGATAGCCGATAAACGAGAGGCTGCTGCTGATTGCGGCAAACAGCGAAATCCCCATCGCCCAGCCGGGGATGGATCGTTGCGCGACGAAGTAACGCTCCGTCGACGTCTGCCGGCGGGCGAATCGCAGTCCGAAGACGGCGATGCCCCCCATGTACAGGGCCACGATGAGCAAATCTATCCAGTGCGACGAAACCACTTATTTTTCTCCTTCGGACGATTACGATCCTGCTGATTGCACTTCTAATGCCTGTAATCCTGCATTTCAGCGACCGCGAGAGTATGTGAAATCCTCCTCTTGTCAATCATGCAACGCCGGACCGCCGTTTCCACCGATGGACGGGTTTGGCGGTCCGGCGTTGACGCGGTCCGTCGCGTCTTGTAAAGTCCAACCGCTATTGGGTGTTGCGACGTCTTGCGGAAGACGGACGTCGCCACGAACCCGTGGACAGTGATTGCGGGCTTGGTGGCCGCAAGCACACGGTTGGGGATGTAGCTCAGTTGGGAGAGCGCCTCGTTCGCAACGAGGAGGTCAGGGGTTCAAATCCCCTCATCTCCACCAATCCTCACCTGGCCTCCGCGCCATCAAAACCATGGTTGCCCCACCCCACCGCAATGGTATAATGCCGCTGGCGTTGGCGGGTGGCACATTTCACAATTGATTCCAGCGCACGAAATGAAAGGGCATGATCGATGACGAAACCTTACTCACATCCGGATGTTCTTGTTTCCACCGACTGGGTCGAACAACACAAGGACGACGCCAGCCTGCGCCTTGTCGAAGTGGACGTTGACACGTCGGCGTACGAGCAGGGGCATATCGCCGGCGCCATCGCGTGGAACTGGCAAAGCCAGCTCTGCGACAATATCCGCCGCGACGTGCTCACCGAGGAAGCGTTCGAGAAGTTGATGAGCGAGTCCGGCATTGCCATGGATACAACCGTCGTCCTGTACGGGGACAACAACAACTGGTTCGCGTGCTACGCGTTCTGGCAACTGAAACTGTACGGCCACCGCGACGCCCGGATCATGAACGGTGGCCGCAAGAAATGGCTCGCCGAGAAGCGCGCGGTCACTCGGGACGTGCGCAAGTACCTGGAGACCGACTACCGCGCCCTCCCGGCGGACACATCGGTGCGCGCGTTCCGCGACGACGTGGCGCTGGCGATCAAGGAGAGCAAGTTCAATCTGGTGGACGTGCGGTCGCCCGACGAGTACACCGGCAAGGTCATCGCCCCGCCGGGAATGACGGAAACCGCGCAACGCGGCGGCCACATCCCGACCGCGCTGAACGTTCCGTGGGCGCAAGCGGTCAACGAAGACGGCACATTCAAAGACCACGATACGTTGCTGGAATTATATCGCAGCCACGGGGTCACCCCATACGACGATGCCATCGCCTACTGCCGCATCGGCGAGCGTTCGGCGCACACGTGGTTCGTGCTGAAATACCTCCTCGGCTACCCGAGCGTGAGAAACTACGATGGTTCGTGGACCGAGTGGGGCAATCTGGTCAACGCGCCGATTAGCAAGGGTGACAAGCCGGCCTAGCGATGGATGAAGCCTCGCTCCTGCCGTCGGCGGATTCCGACGCGTTGTTGCGCACGATTGGCAACACGCCGCTGATTCCCCTGCTCCGCATCGGGCACGAATTCCCCCGCGTCCGCATCCTCGCCAAGGCGGAATGGTACAACCCGGGCGGTTCCGTGAAGGACCGGCCGGCGTACCGCATGATTCGGGCCGCGGAAGTGTCGGGTGAATTTGCGCCCGGCAAGATCATCCTCGACGCCACCAGCGGCAACACCGGCATCGCGTACGCCATGATCGCCGCGCGGCGCGGCTACCGCTGCAAGCTGCTCATGCCGGCCAATGCCAGCCCCGAGCGCAAGAAACTCTTGAAGGCGTATGGCGCGGAAGTGGTTCTCACCGACCCGGCGGAGGGCAGTGATGGCGCATTCTACGCGGCGCAACGGTTGTACAACGAGCAGCCGGACCGGCATTTTTATCCCGACCAATACGGCAATCCCGAAAACCCGCGCGCGCATTACGAAACCACGGGAGCGGAGATCATCCAGCAAACCGAGGGCAAGATCACGCATTTCCTCGCCGGGCTTGGCACGAGCGGGACGTTGATGGGCACGGGCAAGCGGCTCCGCGAATTCAACCCCGGCATCAAGCTCGTCGCCATCCAACCCGAAGGGCCGTTTCACGGGCTGGAGGGCCTCAAACACATGGAGACGGCATCGCACGTGCCGGCCTTGTACGACGCGAAGGTTCCCGACCAGATTGTCGGCATCTCGACTGAAGCCGCGCAGCAAATGGCGCGGCGGATGACGCGCGAGGAAGGTCTGTACGTCGGTGTCAGCGCGGGCGCGGGCATTTGCGCCGCGCTCAAGGTCGCGGCCACCATCGCGGAGGGCGTGATCGTTGTCATTTGTCCCGATGCCGGTGCGCGCTATCAAAGCGAGAAGTTCTGGGAAGCGGCATGAACACACATTGCCAGACCCCTCACCCTAACCCTCTCCCTCAAGGGGAGAGGGGACCAGCGAGCATACAGGAGTTTCCTCTCCCCTCCGGGGGGGAATCGAGTCGGACGAGAAGCCGCCGGTCGTGCCGAGGCGGCAAAGGATCAAGGTGAGGGGGCAGGAGACGTCCGCTGCGCATGAAACTCTCCCGGCAACTCTTGCATCAAATGCATCGCCACCTCGAATCGGGCTACCCGAACGAGGCGTGCGGTGTGATGTTGGGGAAAGACGGCGTGATCACCGAGATCGTGTCGGCTGACAACGAGCGCACCGACCTGCCCGCTTCGGGCGGGGAGAGCGCGCGCAACCGTTACCTGATCGACCCGCTGGCTTACATGAAAATCGAGCGCGACGCCGACAAACGCGGAATGGATGTGCTGGGGATTTACCATTCGCACCCGGACGTCGCTGCGCGCCCATCGCAGTTCGACCTCGATCACGCGTGGCCAAATTTCTCGTACCTGATCATCTCGGTCGTGAAAGGCAAAGCGGTTGAATCCAATTCCTGGCGGCTGCGGGATGACCGTTCTCAGTTTGACCAAGAGGCAGTTGAAATTTCCGAGTAATGCGATAGACTATCCAGCGCGAGTCGCGGATTGATTCGGGAGAACACGATGGCAATCAAAGTCACGATACCAACGGCGCTCCGGCGTTTTGCCAATGGCCAGGCGACGGTCGAGGTGCCCGGCGGGACGATCGGCGAAGTGCTGGGCAATCTGACGACCGAGCACGCCCAGTTGCGTCCCCATTTGTACGGTGACGACGGCAAACTGCGCAACTTCGTGCGGGTATACGTCAACGACGAGGACATCCGCGCCCGGGGCGACAATACGCCCGTCAACGAAGGTGACGAAATCTCCATCGTGCCGTCGATTGCGGGCGGGAACCTCGCCAAACTCGACCCGATCATCAAGGACCGCGCGAAGCTGACCAACGAGGAGATCAAACGCTATTCGCGGCACCTGATCCTGCCGGAGGTTGGCGTCGAAGGACAGGAACGACTCAAGGCGGCGAAAGTGTTGCTGATCGGTTCGGGCGGCCTCGGTTCGCCCAACGCGCTCTATCTCACGGCGGCGGGCGTCGGCACGATTGGCATGGTCGAGTTCGACACGGTCGATTTCAGCAATCTGCAGCGCCAGATCCTCCATTTCACGGGTGACGTGGGCAAACACAAGCTCAAGAGCGCCGAGGAAAAACTCAAGGCGATCAATCCGAACCTGAATTTCATCCCCCACCCCGTCAAGATCACCAGCGATAACGCGCTCGACATCATCAAGGACTACGACCTGGTCATCGATGGTACGGACAATTTCCCGACGCGGTACCTGGTCAATGACGCCTGTGTGATGCTCAAGAAACCGAACGTGTACGGCTCGATTTTCCGCTGGGAAGGCATGGCCAGTGTGTTCGCGCCGCATCTGGGCGGGCCGTGCTACCGCTGCTGGTATCCCGAACCGCCGCCGCCCGGCCTCGTGCCGAGCTGCGCGGAAGGCGGCGTGCTGGGCGTCATCTGCGGCATTATCGGCAACATCCAGGCCAACGAAGCGGTCAAACTCATCATCGGCAAGGGCAAACCGCTGATGGGGCGGTTGCTGCGGTTCGACGCGATGGACATGAGCTTCCGCGAGTACAAGATCCCGCGCGACCCGAATTGCCCCGTGTGTGGCAAAAATCCGACAATCACCAAATTGATCGATTACCTCGAATTCTGCGGCATTGGCCGCGGCGAGGATGGCGGTTCATCAGGAGATTCTATCGTGGAACAAAAAGAAGAAGAACTTGGTCCGGACGATATCAGCGTCGATACGCTCAAGAAAATGCGCGACCACAAGGAGGATTTCATTCTCGTCGACGTACGCAATCCCGACGAGTTTGCCATTTGCACCATCGAGGGCTCGGTGAAACTGCCGCTACCCGAATTGCCGCAGCGGTTCCAGGAACTGCCCAAGGACAAGCTCATCGTGCTGCACTGCAAGTCCGGTGGCCGCAGCGGTCGCGCGCTGAAATTCCTGCGCGGCCAGGGCTACGGCAAACTCAAGAACGTCGCCGGGGGCATCAACGCCTGGGCCGAACGCATCGACCCGAACATGCCGCAGTATTGACGGTTATACGAACGGAGCATGAAAATGGGGGAGCTTGCAGACAGACGAGACTTCAAAGTTGGTACCTACGATTACCATCTAGGGTGGTCAGATGATAACCGGGACCCTGCCACTTCCACTCTAAGTGTTACAAGGAATCAGTCTGGCGGGCAGCCCGTGCCATGCTTCACGGTAACCGCTAGAAGCGAAAAGGGGCATGCCTTCATTGAGAATCGCATTTACCGCGACCGTATAGCCGAAGCAATGCAGAAGGCAATCGAGGAACATCCACCGGATTAGCTCGACTGTTGGCCGCAAAGTCAACTGGCGAGAATATCTCCTCGAACAAGCGTCACGTTTTCCAATTGTCGTCGAAGGTCGGTAGGTAGATGGGTATCGGAATGTCGCGAGCACTGCACACGGCTGAGTCGCGTCCCACAACGATCGCCATGCGCCTCGGAGGTCGGATTCGATTTGGCGCCGGTCGTCCCCGGTGATTGCGGTGGCGGTGCGGTACGAGACGGCCCAATTCCTCCCGTGAGCGTGACATCCACAGCCTTGCGATTTTGCGGCGGTCTCGGTAGTGTCTGGCGAAGCGGCCACGACGGAGCGTGGCCCTCCAAATGAGGAGGACTCGATCATGATCGACCAGCCCATGACGCGCCGTGAAGCGTTGAAGACCGCGACGGCGATCGGCGTCACCGCGGCGTTGTCGCCCCTGACCGCGCTGGCGGATGCGGTCACAACCGCGCCGGCGGCCCGCAAGGCCGCGACCATCTCGATTGCGACCAGCCCGGCGCCGTTTGCGCGCCAGGACGTCAGCAAGCTGCTCGACGACCTGCAACAACGGGCGGGCGTAAACGTGATCCTCCCGTTCATGTACACCCACGGATCGGTGCGGGCGGGTGTGCCGGCGGACGGGTTCCGCGGCGGGAACTTCGCCATCCCGCACATGGAATATTACAAGGACACGGGCTTCACGTACGAGGACATGCGCGGCACGGAGTTTGGCGACGTGGATGTGTTCGCCCGCATGATTCCCGCCGCCCACAAACGCGATGTCAAAGTCTTCGGGTGGATCATCGAAGACAACCGCCGCCCTCCCGCCATCCCGCATTGGGAACCGCTGTACGAGGTGGATTTCCATGGCCGACGCGCGGAAGGCCATCCCGGCGGCCCGTGCTACAACAATCCGCGGTATCGCGCCTGGCTGCTGGGACTCGTGGAAGATTACGCTCGGTCCTACGACATCGACGGCATCATGTGGGGGTCGGAACGGCAGGGCGCGCTGTTCAACGCGCTCGGCGCGTATCACGACGGCGCAAAGACCGACCCCGGCAAAGTCACGTGCTTCTGCGAGTTTTGCGTGGCGAAGGCCAAAGGCCTGGGGATCGATGCCGACCGGGCGCGGAAGGGGTTCGGCGAACTGGAGACGTTCGTCCGCAACGGCCGCGCCGAGAAGCGTCCGCGGGACGGATATTTCGTGGCGTTCTGGCGGCTATTGCTCAAGTATCCGGAACTGCTGGCGTGGGACAACCTGTGGGTCACCAGCCGGCATGAGATGGAACGCGATGTTTACCGCAAGATCAAATCGATCAAGCCGTCCCTGATCGTCGGCTGGCACCTGTGGCACAATCTGTCGTTCAGCCCGTTTCACCGGGCGGAAGAAGATTACGCGGTGTTGACCGGCTGGTCGGATTTTATCCGGCCGGCGCTGTACAGCAATTGCGCCGGTCAACGCATGCGCAGTTTCGTGGACAGTATGCATGAGAATGTTTTTGGCGACGTGCCTCCGGACCAATCGCTCGAATGGTTGTATCGAGTGCTCGATTACCAGGAAGCGCCGTACGACAAGGTGACGGCCACGGGGTTCAGCGCCGATTACGTCCTGCGGGAAACCCGGCGCGCCATGGAAGCCGTCGCCGGCACGTCGACGCAGGTCTGGCCGGGCATCGATATCGACGTGCCTGTGGCCGCCGGCACCAGCCAGTGCACGCCGGAGGGCGTCAAACAGGAAGTGCTCGCCGTGTTCAAAGCGGGCGCGCAAGGAGTGATGCTCTCGCGCAATTATGTGGAGATGAAACCGGCGAACCTCGACGGCGCTGGCGCGGCCTTGCGCGAACTCGGGCTGCGCTAGCCACACAGGTGGAAGGTTTCAGAAATCAGCTTTAGCGCGACCTCGAATTGAGGACGTTTTTTGGATGTAGCGTCGGCTGTCTCAGCCGAAACTCCGTAAGCACTCTGCTCGGATGCATTGGGGATTGCGCCGTCGGCAGACATTCGGCGCGTTTCACGGATTTCGGCTTCGCACGCTACATGACGGGTACGCACCTCACGCGCGATCAATGGGTACTATTTCTCCTTGGTACGGCCAACCTTCCGGGGACGACACCAGACCGGCGCGCACAGGGTTCTGCCAAACGTAATGCCACTTCTGCTCGTAACTTTCGGTGCTGCGGAGCAAGTGGTCAAAGGCTCCCGGTTGCCAGAAGCTGGAAAGCTTGGACTTGCTTAGCGTGACGAGTTCGTGTCCCGTTTCTTGTAGCGCGTCATCCAAGCATCGCTTCAATCCTTTCACCCACCGGCTCACCGTCATCTCCTGATCGAGTGCGGCAAACACATGCAAATGATCCGGCATAATCACGTAGCGGCCAACTGCAACGCCGAATTCCCGGCCCCGCGCGGCGTACGAGCGAAAAGCCTCATGCACGCAGGGAAACGCGAGGACGGCCTGTCGGTTTAACGTACAGATGGTAATGAAATAGACGGGCGTCCCATAGTTTTGAAATACCTCAGATAAACGCGGCGGTGTGCGTTTGATCTTACGCTCCATGTTCGAATCGTGTCGGCACTTGTAGCTTTTGTCGAGTCTCCAATTCGCATGCATTCCGCACCGCGTAACGTGTCACGCGCGAAGACCTGCGAGAGAGAACAGCCATGCGCTGGGGACAGCGCACGCTACACCACGGATGTCGGGACGGCGTACGCGACAACCCGGATGCGCTGGGCCGCGTGCGACACAATCTGGAGCTTCCCACACGCACAGTGTTCTCTTATACTGCGCGCCATGCCGATACATCCGACCGCGATCATCAGTCCGCAGGCGCAACTCGATTCGACCGTCGACGTGGGGCCGAATGTGGTCATCGAGGAGCACGTGAAGGTCGGCGCGGGGACGCGGATTTGGGCGAATGCGTATCTGACGGGCCACGCCGAGATCGGGCGCGACAACGAAATCCACATGGGCGCGGTGATCGGGCATGAACCGCAGGATTTGAAGTTTGACCGGTCGCGACGGACCTACCTGCGGATCGGCGACCGCAACGTGTTCCGCGAATACTGCAATATCCACCGCGGGACGGAGCCCGAGAGCGCGACGGTCATCGGCAACGAGTGTTACATCATGGCCACGGCGCATGTCGGCCACAACTGCGTGATCGGTAACAATGTGATCATCTGCAATTGCGCGCTGGTGGCGGGGCACGTGCACGTGGGCGACCGCGCGTTCATTTCGGGCGGCGTGGTGATCCACCAATTCACGCACGTGGGACGGCTGGCGATGTTTTCCGGGAACGCGCGGGTATCGATGGACGTGCCGCCGTTCACGCTGGCGGCGGAACGCAATGAGATCCACGCGTTGAACCTGGTCGGCTTGCGGCGGGCGAAGATTTCACGGGAAGCGCTGGGGGAACTGAAGAAGCTCTACCAGCTGTTTTACCTCTCGGGGATGAACGGCACGCAGGCGTTGGCGGAAGCGACGCGCGACGGGGCCTTCACGACGCCGGAAGCGCGGGAGTTCATCGAATTCGTGCGGAACTCGCCGAACGGGATTTGTCCGCCGGCACGGGTGTGAGCCGAGCAACAGCGACTGACCCCTCACCTTGATCCTTTGCCGCCTCAGCACGACCAGCGCCTTCTCGTCCGACTCGATTCCCCCTCGAGGGGCGAGGAAACAATCAGCCCACGTGCCGGCCGTCATTCGCCGCACGGGCCGCAACGATCTCCCGCCGCCAGATGAGCGGCGACGGACATCGGGGCGACACACAACGTCTGCTCGTGCGCGGCATCGATCTTATGGCACACAGCCACTTTGTCCTCACCACAGGCGCCGCCCGGCGGACAACTGCTGGCATGGCTGGCGATTTCCTTCGAGGCGCGAACGACCAGGCGCGAATCGACGGCAGCGGAAGCCAGCACGCGATTGGACACGACCTGGATGGCGCTGGACTGGAGGGCCTGACGAAGTTGCTTCCCGGAATTTTGGCCGCCGAACGTATCGGCGAGTGACAGCGCCATATCGCGCCAGGCGGACACGACGGCGGCGACTTGCTCGGCGGACTCGCCATCACTGGTCACCATGCCGACCTGACCGCTCCAGATCCCCAACTCGAGTGTGGCGTCGAGGACGAGGCCGTGGACGCGTGACCGGAGGCTCGTCGGGAGAAACGTGTCGCCGTGAGGCACCACGACGAGGAGGCGCAACGGATCGACCGTTTGCTCGCGGAGCACCGTCATGTCGCCGTTGAGGGCGGCTTCGAAGGCGCGCTGTTCGTATTGCACCTGGTCCTTGGGCCCGAAATAGACGGCGTGCTGATACATCAGCCCAAGAAACTGGTCCGCCGCGCCGGATAGTTCGCCGCCGAGATGGGCAGGGACGTGACCGTCGGCGTCCAAAATACTGGCGTCACCGCCGAGCGGGTCGTAGTACGCCTGGACGACGATGTCGCGCACCTGTCCCGCGGTTTCGCGCCAGGTCACGGCCAGGAGCGACGGCGGTCTCTGGGGGACAGCCTGCGAAGCGTTTTCGGGATGGTTCAACAGTTGGGCGACCGCTGCGACGAGCGCGGGGTTGACCCGGTCGGTTCCCTGCAACAGCGTGAGGCATTCGGTGTAATTTGTCGGGGCGACTGTGGACGCCGGTTTCGTGGCGGGAGTCGGCGAATCCGGTGCGGTGGCCGCCGCGCGGCAAGGCGTTGACAGAGAAATCGCCATCACCAGGGAGAGCCCGATGGCGGCGAGTCGTCGGCGGAGCTTTCCGTCGAGTTGGATGTTGACTGTCTTGTCCATGGCGCGTCTCAAATAAAAATATGCAAGTTCAGTGCCTGCGCAGCGGCAAGGGGATATCGCGGAAGCACCGCATGGAAACGATCCAAAAACAGCCTGTTTTCGGCAAGTCCCCCAACGACCGAACGCCGCGCCCAAGATAGACGTTCGCCCCGCAAAGTCAACTCCGGCCTGAGCGCGAGGCGCGAGGCCGGAACTGTCTGTAGCCACAGATTCACACGGATGGTCACGGATGGTCACTATGGACTCCAGAAGGGCGCGAAGGGAGAGCCACGAATGCACACGAATAGACGCGAATCAACCGTGGCTCACGTCAACGCGGTTAGAAGATAACGCCAGTCCGTGGGGGGCGGGGAGTGCTTGGGCCTCTAAACGCAGGGTGGGAAGCCTTGGAGCGATGAGGGGGGCGCACTCTTGTTGATCCACCATCGGAATCTTGTGGACAGTCTGTATACGATAGAGTATAGTCTGGGCGGTTCTTTGATATAGAGGAGGGGAACGGAGCAGCGTTCAACGCGAAACGTTCAACGGACGCGCAGCAGCGCGTCCCTACCGGGGCGACCGCGCCCAAGAACAGGGGATGGGGGAAGCGCAAAGAAGGGTGTTTTTGCGAAACGAACCCACGCTATTGAAGTGGAAAATGCGATTGGATGTGCTTGTGGGACTGGTAGTTGCAAAATCCAGATGTGTGTTTTTTCGGTGGGTTCGTTTGGGTTCGGTCGGGGCCGCTTTCGCAATGCTTCGGTGCGACATCCGCCGTTGCTGAAGCTATGGCGGACAAGGGGGGCGGGAACGGCCGCAAGCAGGGACGCTCGCGCCACCAAGGGAGACAGCTACGGTGGACAAGACGGCGAGACGTGTGGCCACGACGGAGCGTGGCCCTCCAAGGGGAAACGACAGCGGACGGACTGGTCCGTCGGCGCGGAATCAGCGGGCGGATGGGGCTGCGGGCTGGCCGTCGGCGACGCGTTCCTGTTTCTCGGTGATGCGGGCGAGGGCTTCCGCGGCGGCATCGCGGACGAGGCTGTTCTCGTCGTTCATGGCGCGTCGGAGGATTTCCTGCGCGGACGGGTCGGCAATCTGGCCAAGCGCCCAGGCCACCGAGGCGCGGACGCGCGATTCCTTTTCCTTGCGGAGGCGGACCGCTTCGTCGATCGGCCCGGTGGAAATGGTCACGCCCTGGCTGTCTTCGGGAACGGTGTCGTAGTAGGGACGCACGGTGGCTTCGAGCGGTTGGATTGCGCGCGACTCCCCGATCTTGCCCAGCGACACGGCCGACTCGGCGCGAAGCCCCGGGTCCTCGGCCTTGAGTCCACTTTCAATCAGGGCGTCCACGGCGACCGGATCACGAATATCGCCGAGGGCCTTGGTGGCGTTGATTTTTTCCTCGACGATTTTCAATCGGGCAATTTCCGGCAGTGCGCCCGGTTGCGCCGAGATGACGAGGCCGTTCGGGTCCGACACCGAAGCCGGGTGGGGCTTCTCGCCCGTCAGGACCTGAATCAACGCGACGGTCGCGGTGCGATCCCCGAGTTGGCCCAGGGACTCGGCGGCGGCGCTACGGACGAAGCCATTGTCGTCGTGGAGCAGTTCGACGAGTTTCGGCACGGCTTTGTGATCGCCGATCGTGCCGAGAGCGCGGGCGGATTCGGCGCGAACGTTGGGATCGGCATCGTGACATTTGGCCTGGAGGGCGTCGAGCATGCCCGGGCCCTGAAGTTTGCGGAGCGCCTGGACGGCGGCGAGGCGAACGACCGGGTCGGCGTCGTTCAGGGCGTCCATGACGTAGGGAACCTGGTTGGGGCCGCCGATCTCGCCAAAAATGCGGACGATCTTTTCGCGGACATCGCGGTTCGCATCGTGGATGTATTTGGCCAGTTGCGGGAGGGCGGTAACGGCCCGGCAATTGATGATTGCTTCGTGGGCGTCAAATCGGGCTTCGCGATCTTCGGAGACAATCGCCTGAACGAGCGCGGCGACGGCTTTTTCGTCATCGGGCCGGGCCAGCGCACCGGCGGCGCGGTCGCGCACGAGGGCGTAGGGGTCGTCCTGAAGGCGCGCGGCGATGGGGTCGATGATTTTGGCGATGCGGTCCTTGTCATTGCCCGCCAACGCTGACAACGAGATGATGGCTGAGGCGCGAACATGCCAGTCGGAGTCGTTCAAGGCGGCCACGAGCGGGGGGATCGAGGACGGATCGCTGAAGTGCCCCAGCGAACCCGCGGCGGCGATTCGAACCAGCGGGCTGTCGTCGCGCAATGATGCGACGAGCGCGGGAACGGAAGCGCTGGTGCCGCACGAGCTGAGTGAGCCAACGACTTCGGCCCGAACCGAAACATCCGGGTCGTGGATATCATCGAGCAGGGCAGGCTCCGCAGATTTATCGGCGGCCTGGCCGAGGAGGGCTGCGGTGAGTTTGCGGATATCCGGGCGGGGATCCTTGAGGCCTTCCCAGGAATTCACAATGGGCGTCATGCCCGACAGCCGCACGAGCGATCCGGCGGCGGTGGTGCGCACGAATTCCACGTCATCGCGGGTCAGGCGCCACAGGGTCTTCGCGCCGTCGGGTTCGCCCAGTTCGCCGAGGAGCATGGCCACGAGAACGCGCACATCGGCGCGCTGATCTGACGCCACATCGGCGAGAACATCCACGGCGCGGGGCGCGGTTTCGAGCCTGCCCTGGATGAAGGACACGGCTTCGGCCGGGTACAGACGTTCAAAGTGGAGATGTTGATACGCGGCTTTGAGTTTGGGATCGGCTGGAGTTGATGCCGCTTGTTGACCGCGTGAAGGACAGGACAGTACGAGCAGGCTCACCATCCCGACGACTACCAGCTTGACTCGTTGTGTTGTCATATTCCTCGTGGGCGCACAGAATCGAGGATCCGCGGCTAGCTCGGGTAACCCGGGCCGCGTTGGATGCGGCCGATTCCCTTGGCCAGGGCGCGGATGACCCGCGGCAGCCCCCGCCCCAGTACGTCAGATGACAGCACCACGTTCATTCTCACGGCAGGTCCATCGGCGACAATCTGCGCGCGGGACAACTGCTCGAGCGCGGATTCGGCCGCTGGACTCGCGTAGCGAACGCGAGCGATGCCCACAGCCATCATGCGCGTGTCCGACAGCAATTGCGCCAGTTCCTGGGCCTTTTGAGGGTCCATGCTCAGGGCAACCATTTCCGCGCGCCCTTCATCGAGCGAAATCTTTCCTTTGATCAACGCGGCCGCCATGTACGGCCGAAAACGATCCGTGAACAGCAACCCCGGCTCGGGAATGACCGCGATGAACGAGACCGGATCGTGAAGGTAATTCTGGACCGTCTCGTATCGGTTATTCAGGATCGCTTCCAGAAGGTCCCGTTGACGTTTCTCGGCCTCCGGGCTGGCCAAAATCACGACTTCCCTCCCCAGGGTGGCCAACATCGATTGTCCCATCGTGAAGAAGCTGTCGGGGAGCTGCGACTTCCAATAGCCTTCGGCGCTGAATGCCGGCAGCTTCTCCGGCACGAGATTGCCGAAAATATGGATCGCCACGTCGCGCAGCTCGCCCTCCGCGCGGTAGGTCACCAACATCATGGCGACGTCACCTTGCGCCAGCGTCGGATTCTCGCCGAGCGCTTTGCCCAGCGATTCCTTGATCTGCTCCAATAGCTGCGGGTTATCGCCGAAGGCCATTTGGAGAAAGGCCGCGGAAAACTCCTTGCGGGCGGGCGTCTTGACGATCATCTCCTGACGCTTGACGGCCTCCTGGACAACCGTGCGCACCTGATTCGTCTCCTGGACGACACGGTGGAATCGCTGCGTCACTTTGAAGGCCAACACAGCTGCTGTCAGAGCCAATACGGCCAGCAGGGTCCAGACAATTACGTTGGGCTTTGTCCCTCTGCCCTTCCCATTGCTGCTTGTGCTCCGAGCCATAAAACAACCCCTATTGGGTGGCTATCGCGGTGCCACCCTCCCCGAATTTGATTGGCTCATCGATCCCGAGCAATTCCCAGCCCGTTTCGAACCCAGCCTCGTCGGCCACCTGCCGTGCCTTGCGAAACATGGTAAAGCTATCATCTCTGACCAAAAAAGCAATGTATTGCCGGCTCTTGTCCAATTGAGACAAAATGGCCTGAAACTTACTGTTTTGATCCGCCAATCCGGAAATCGTTTCCCCAGCTACGCCGGGGCGGGCCTCCAGCCCTATTTGTCCGACCAGCAAGTAGCGCGGATCAACCTTGTAATACGCATTGCCAACCTCTTGCCCCTGTATGGCTTTCAGGAACGACTCCAAATCCCCACCCCGAATCCCCGGGTTTAATGTCGACATCAGTTTTTCGACCTGATCGTCCAATCCGGCCTTATCCACGAAAAACAATTCATTTGTCCGACATTCGAAGAAAACGCCTTGTTTCGAGGTTATTTTCGCGCGGGGCGTTGGCCTGAACAGGGGAATTTTGACGGCCTCCTGGACGGTGACCAACAAGCAAAAGAAAAGCGCCGCTGTCGTGATCGTCACGATGTCGCAGAACGACACGATCAGCATCTCCGGCTCGCCCTTGCGTATTCGTCGCCGCGCCATGGTGTCAGTCCGAGGAAATGGCCAGCGCCTTCTCTGCCGCGTCCCAATCGACCTTAAAATCGGCGTCGATCGCGTCGTAGCCCACGTCGATTGGACGCTTCTCGATCAGATTGCGCACTGTGCGGTAAAATTTCACCGACGAAGGCCGCACCATCACGACGACATACTCGTCGTTCTTGTGCTGCTGCACTTTATCGAGAAGCTGGTTCACAGCGTTATCCGGCCGCTGCAAATCGTCCCAAGTTACCTGCGCGCCGGCTGGTATGTCGCTGGAATACAACGTCAGTCGATCCGGATGGCAATCAATGTACGAAGGAACCTTGGGATTCATTTCATTACCATGCCCGGAATATAATCCGGGGAAGGTGGGAATCCGCTTGGCATTGGGATTCATGGCGATGCGCATCACGATGACCACCAGAATCAGGGTGATTAACTTCAGGACGATCGCCATGATCGACAGGAACGGTTCCACGTTGATGTCGATCTTCTCGTATCCTTTCCGCCGCCTCATAGGGTTGCCGCTCCGGCTTGCCGAGTCATCCGTCCCCAGCCCGCGCTTTACAGGCCGTTGTCGTCGCCGCGGGCTTCCTGGAAGACCACTTTGCGCGGACGTGAGAGTTGTTTCAGCAATTCATCGCTCGTACTCAGATGGCTGCGAAGATTCGACAGTGTCTGGCGGAATTCATCGGAACTGCCCATCTGGCGCAGTGTGGTCTCCATCGCCTGCGTGGTGTGCAGAACCTTGTCAATCTCCGCGCCCAACTGCGTGACCTTTTCGAGCTGTTCGTTCAACGATTCGACCGATTGGTGGATGCGCTCGCTGTAGCGCGTGGAAGCGCTTTCCAGCGTCGTCACGGCTTGCTTGAAGGAGTCGGCCAGCCGGGCTGAGAGCTGGCTGAACTCCTGGACCATCTTCTCGAACCGCGCGATTTCCTTCTTGTCCAACTCCTGGATTGCCTCGACGTAATTCTCGTGCGCTTCGCCGAACTGCTCGGACTGTTCCTTGGCCATGGAGGTCAATTGCTCCGTCAATTCCTCGAACCTCTCCGCCAGTTTCTGCTCGTTCTTCGAGTAAATCTCCAGATTCCGCTCCTGCGTCTTCGTCAACTCGGACACGATCCGGTGCGTTCCGTTGTTGAAGCTGCCGGCCACGCCTTCGAGCTTCCCGCCAAGCTGCGAGCCCAACTCGCCGATCCGCCGCTCGTAATTCTCGGCGAATTCATCGTATTTCTGGTTGATGACATCGCCCGCCTTCGCGATGGCGCGCGAAAAGACTTCCTCATACCGATCCGGGTTCGGCAACCGGCGGAACCCCGCATCAATGGCCTGGGCCAGTTCTTCGATGGGGAATTTCGATTGCGTTTGCAGGCCTTCCATTCCCTGACGAATGGCGCTGACCATCTTTTCGATTGAAAATTCCTGCGATCTTTGCGTTGACGGCATGCGTGACAGCAATTGATCCTCGATCAGTTCCTCGATCTCGCCGAGGACCTGCTCCTCTTTGCGCTCGGCCCACAAGGCCGGAAATGCCGCGAGTCCAGCCGCAAACAAACCGAGCAGCGTGCACATGAACGCCACCGCCAGGCCCGTGGTAATGTCCCCGATCGCCGCTTTGATCTGGTCCATGCTCACGTTGGCTTGATGCAAAAACGCCGCGAAATGGCTGATGCCATTGGCCACGCCGTACACTGTGCCCACAAATCCGAGCAACGGCATCGCCCAAATAAACAGCCGGTTGCGCCGGAACGTGGAATCGGACTCGGCCGCATCGAGGTCGGCCTGCTCGCGCGCGTATTGCGCCGTGCGTCCAAAGTCACCGGTGTTGATCCACATCGCCAGCACCCGCGCAATACGGGTCAAACTGAGGCTCTCGGCAATCTCGGGGCGCAACCGGATGCGCTCGTAAACACTGATCATCCGTTCCCGGTCGGTCAGATCGAAATTCTCCGGCAGGCCGCTTTCCGCAATGGCCGCCTTCTCCTTGTTCAACCGCACCAGTTTCAGCACCACGTTGGCGATGGACAGCGCCCACACAAACGTAATCAGGCTCTGGAAAAACACGCGGTCATAGAGAATCTTCTCCAAGCCCATAAACAAGTCCTTGGGGAACCCGCCAACGACAAACGCGATGCCGAACACCGCAAACGTGATGACGACCGCGATCCCGATCATCTGGATGGTGCTGACCTCCGTCTGGGGCCGTTCGTGGGCGGGGAATGCTACATTCTCAGTGGCCATGGCGTCATTTACTCCTCGTTGAATAATCGTTTGATTGGCTCGCTATACGCGCCTGCTTCATGACAAGCGATTTTCATGCTCACTTCACTGCGGATGAGCTTCCATCTCGCTCTTTTCAGGCTCCTCACGCGCCTGAATGGCCTCTCACCCGCACCGCGCCAATTGTATCGAACCGTTCTACCTACGTCAACTATGGAGTTTTTGCACCAAAAAATGCCCGTGTTCGAGGTGCGCGACCCAGGTGCACGTCCCAAAATTGACACAGTGCTTCCCGGCCAGTCACAACCTGCTCATCGCTAAGCTTCACCCGCCCAATACCTTCCAACGATGATCCAGCGATCGATTGCAGTATTCGGTCCACCCCTGTCTTTGCCTCCCAGTTCGGTTTCCAGCCGGCTGCCGACAGTAATCGAAGCTCAAACCAAATCAGCAGGACACCGTCCTGACTGGTTTCCAGCGACTCCAGAACTGTTGCCAGGAGCTCGTAAATGCCCTTATTCGGATCCTCACCCTCCGTCGCAAGATCCACCAGCTCACAGACATACGACGCTGCCGTCAATGATTCGACCGAATTGCGCAGTCGGGTATGGGCTTCTTCAAGAAAACAGTCGTGCAACAGATGTAAATCGCTGCGCCGGCTGCGCAAAAACACAATCTCATCGCGGTAGAACAGGTCGATCTTGCCCTGAAACGGCCCCTTGGCTCGTCGCGCCCCTTTGGCCAGTGTCTTTAGCTTGCCAAACTCGCGCGTGTACCACGTCACGACCAGACTGGATTCTGTCACCGTCTGTCGGCGCAGGACGATTCCCTCGGCGCGCTCGGTGTCCATGCAATCTTAGGGCTGTCCCAGCTTCAAGGTCTGTTGCGCCGCCGGTGTGTACGCCGGCACGACCGTGCCGCCCGAAATCACCATCTTCATTCCCTCGGCCACGCTCATCTTGAGGTCCACCAGTTGATTACGCGGCACCAGAATCAGAAAACCGCTCGTCGGATTGGGCGTGGTCGGCACGAACACATTGATCACCGTCTCGCCGGTTTTCGCCTGCGCTTCGCCTCCCGCCTCGCTTGTCACGAACCCGACCGAATACACCCCCGGCCGCGGAAATTCCACCAACACCACCCGCTGGAACATCGTCTTGCGGCCTGAGAGCAGGGTCTGGCTGATTTCCTTCATGAACCCGTACGTCTTGTTCAGCAGCGGCACGCGCCCGATCATCGTCTCCGTCGCCGACACCATCTGCCGGCCCATCACATGACGCGTGATCCATCCCACGCCCATCGTGAACCCGATGAACAACACCAGCGCGATGATCCGGTACAACGGCGTCAGCATCTGCTGGCGGAGCGCATCGGGCAACATGAAATCCGTCACCCAAGTGAATATCCCGAGCAGGATCAACACGGACGCGGCAACGGGTACCACGACCAGCAACCCGGCAAAAAACGAATTCCGCAGGTCTTTCCACAGTTCGCTCATGGGCGAGTGATCGTAAACGCCCCCGCCACCCGTGTCAACGAGCCAGCTCGCCCTCTACACGGCTCCACTTGTGGCCGCGCTCGGTGAGCGTGGAGGCGGCCGCTGCCGGGCTACGGCAACAATACGCGCACCCGGTAGAATCGCGATGGGACATTCGTCGCCCCGTCGTAGTCGATCATGTTGGTTACGAAGCCAAAACCGTTGCCTCCACTGAGGATATTGGTCTGGCCCGTATCCTGCCAACCGCCATTGGTGTAGCTGCCGTCGGCGGCACCGGTCGTGTAATCCAGCACGTTCGTCAGTGATGCAATCCCCGGCGTATAAGTGTCGTCCCCGTTGGGGCCGAGATACGTCACGACGACGTTGGTAGTCCCCGCCACCAACTGCTCCGCGATGCTGATAACGTGCAGGTACGCCACCGCGTTGGTGGGATTGAAGCCCGCCAGGAACTTGTTGGTGTTGCTCATGCCCGCGCCGGTGTAATCCCCGCCCGGCGCGGTGCTCGCCGTATTGTTGGTGGTACCGAAGTACTGGAGCTGCCACCACGCGAACGGGTCGTACACGTTGATGAACGCCGCTTGGGTATTGGTGGCCGACCCGCCATTTCCGGTCACGATCTCCTGTACCGTGTAACTGCCGGGATTCACGTAAATGTCCGACGGGTTCTGGCTGCTCGACGTGTTCCCATCTCCAAATGCCCACGCCCAGCCCGTGGCACCGGACGAGCGGTCCGTGAAATTCACGCTCAATGGCGCCGCCCCGTTGGTCGGGGTCGCCGTGAAACTCGCTACCGGCAGCGTCCCGACCGTCAATGTGACGCCCACCGGGAGAGAAACTCCCGTGGCCGTGTTGCTGAACGTGATCGTGTCCGTGTACGTCCCCGCAGCCAGCGAATTGGCCGCCGCCGTGATCGATGCGGTGATGTTCGTGCCCAAACCGGCGCCAAGATTTCCGACCGGGGAAGAAATCTTCAACCAGCTCGTTTGGTTCGTAACGGACCAAAACAACGGGATCGTGTCGAAGTTGATCAACACGCAGGTCTGACTGGAAGGGGTGAACGGTCCGCCCGGATTTCCGGTCACCGTGAACGAGGTCGGGCTGACGCTGAAATTTGTCCCGGAGGTCGGAAACGAGTAGGTCACCAGGACGTCGAAGTGATCGTCCGCGGTATAACTGTCGGTGACGAGATTCTGCGGGCCCGCGTTGGTGTACAGACCGTGCGCGGCCCAGTCGAATGTGCTGAACACCAGCCCGGACGCGGGAGCGAGCCGGTTGGTCGCGGCAAGAATGTAATCGAAGATGACGGATGGCTGGCCGGCTTCCTGTGTCGTGCTCCACGTCCGCCACACGCCATCGAGCGTGGTGGGACTGTAATTGACAACGCCGCCCACCTGCTCGAGGGTGGTGATCGGATGATACGTGCTCGAGATCGGGCACTCGGGCGTGGTGTACCCGTCAACGGTACCGACATCGCGTGGATCCTGGTCCTCATTGCAGTCGCAGGTCCAGACGTACGGGTACTGGTTCGTGCTCGCCCAGTACATCATGTTGGTCGCGTCGGTCGCAGCCTCCGCCTGTTTTCGCTCGCAGTTGCTGTCCGAGTCGGAGCTGCCGCCATCGGCTTTCAGGTGCGCATGGAAGATTTGGAGGGTGTTGGTGCCACTCAATTGGATTTTGATCGAATCCATCCCGCGCAGGTTGGCAAACCCGCCCCCGGCGTCGCTGTACGTCGTGCCGCTGACAATCGGGTAGCGGCTGATTTCGCCGTTGCGGTTGAACCCATCCCCCACGTTGGCGATGTAAACCCAGAACGTGACACCGGTTTTCGTTCCGAAGACCGAAGCCAGATTGTTGGTCACCCAACTGATGACCCCCGCCCCGACCGCCGCGGCGGAGCTACCATCATTTAATTCGGAGAAGCAGACGATATCCGGTTGCTGGTATCCGATGACGCGCGCGTATGCCGCTGATTGCGGCGACGGGTTGGTGTTGGCGCCAATGTCGTTCGAGGCGTCGTATTCCATCAGCTTTATTTGTTGGGCCTGCGTCGCCAGCGCACCGAGCAAAAAGGATACGCCTACAATCAAAAACGTGAGTTTCCTCTTCATTGCAATCCCCGAGACGCAACTGTCACCATTGTATAATTTACGAAATGCACAGCACCAGCGACCAAGTTGGAGTGAATATCCATCTGCCGTGAAAGTCAAGGAAAATGGCCCACGGCCACACCGATGGTCGCAACACGCCAAAATCGTCGTGGACGCGCCTGTCACCAATTGTAAAGCCGCGTTACGGCGGCAACACGCGCACGCGGTAGTACCGGTCGGAACTGGCTGGTATGTTCGTGTCGGTCATGCTGGTGATGGTGCCGGACCCGTTCCCGCCACCGAGAATGTTGGTCTGGCCCGTATCCTGCCAACCGCCATTGGTGTAGCTGCCGTCGGCGGCACCGGTCGTGTAATCCAACACGTTCGTCCGCGACGCAATCCCCGGCGTATAGCTGTTGTCGCCGTTGGGACCGAGATACGTCACGACGACGTTGGTAGTCCCCGCCACCAACTGCTCCGCGATACTGATAACGTGCAGGTACGCCGCCGCGTTGGTGGGATTGAAGCCCGCCAGAAACTTGTTGGTGTTGCTCATGCCGGCGCCGGTGTAATCCCCGTCCGGCGCGGTGCTCGCCGCAATGTTGGTGCTGCCGAAGTACTGGAGTTGCCACCACGCGAACCGGTCGTACACGTTGATCAACGTCGTCTGGGCACTGGTGCCCGAACCTCCAGCGTTACTGGCGATCAGCGTCACCGTGTAGGCGCCCGGCGTGATGTACGTGTAGCTCGGGTTCTGCGATGTGGATGTGCCGTTGTCCCCAAATGTCCATGACCAACTCGTGGGTGAGTTCGACGACGTATCGGTAAAGGACACGCCCAATGGCGCCGCGCCGTTGGTCGGACTCGCCGTGAAACTCGCCACCGGTGCTGGTGGCAACACCGTGATACAGTTGGCTACCGCGTCCGTGCTCGAGCCGCCCGTGCCGCTGACGATCTCCGTCACGCTATAAACTCCCGCCGTGCTGTAGGTGTAGGCCACCACGTTGGTCACAAGATTGGTCGTACCGCCGTCCCCAAAGGTCCAGGCCCAATTGGTGCCCCCCGTGGATGTGTCGGTGAACGTCACCGCCAACGGCGCCGCGCCATTGGTCGGACTCGCCGTGAAACTGGCCACCGGCGCGGTCGAGGGGATCGGGATGGTGTAATCCGCCACAATGGGCAGATGATCGCTGGCGCCCGTGAGGTCCTCCAACAGCACGGCTGCAGAAAGACCCGTAAGATTCGTCAGGGTCGGATCAAGATCGTTCAGTGCGGTATTGCCACTGGTGTTCACGCTATCTTGGTAAGGCAGCGAGGCATTGTTGCCAAACGAGTGGTACGAGCCCTGGACGTACTGAAAACCACCCGCCACGTCATAGTAAACATTGCTCGTCATGATCTGGAGATCATCGCGGTATCGGAGTTCGTAGGATTCCTCGCTCAACATGAACAAGATCGATGGACTGGTCGTACTGACGCTCCAATTGATGGTCGTCGAGGCGTCGGTGTACGGACCCCAAAGAATGTTGAGAGGGTCGACTCCCTGGCCCTGCTTTATGCCGTCCGGTGCGCTATTGGAACAGATGGTCTGGTAGCCTGGTTCGCCGCTGTTATCGTCCGGATTATAGTCGCCGACGTACAGCACTCGGGCGTTGGCGGGTAAGTTGCTCGCCTCATCATTGCGGATGATTGTGGCTTCGCCCAACCGATCTTTGTCGTCGGTGGAACCCGAGCTCGCTTTGTAGTGGCTGACGTAGACGTAAAACTCATTATTCGCCCCCGCCGTTACCCCCGCCGGCGCAAACTCGTAACGCACACATTGACGGTACATCCCGTTCCCGCTGGGTACGCCCCCCGTCGGCGTGGCGATCCCGACCGACGCGATGAGCTGCAGCGTATTGGTGTTGTAGACCATGGCGTTGGGGCCGTTCCCATCAGTGGGGCTGCCGCCTTCTTCCGTGGCTTGATAGGGGCTCATCGCATACCCGGCGTGCTGGTTGGTATAGTATAAATAGAATGCATTCAACCCGTTCACGATCGGTTGGACGGTGGTCGTGTTACTGGTCGTCTCCTCCAACGCCAGAACATCGATCGGCTGCGCCGGATCGCCCGCGATAATCTCTTCTCCAATCCCTTCGAGCACACCGCCGTTCGTCGCGTTTCCGCTACAGCTTGTCGTGAAATTTCCGCCGGTGCCGGTGAAGGGAACGATCAAACCACACGTCGGAATCGTGTAAGTAGTGTCGGCCTGGATGTTGTAGCAAACGACACGGACAGTTCGTGTCGTTTGGGCGGAAGCAACCGCCGTAATGCCACAAGCCACCAACAAGGCCACGCAACCCCAAAAACCATGGATCATGACTGACTTCACCAAAAGTGTTCTCTTCATTGGAATCCCCGAGACGGTAATATCACCCTCGTATAATCGTTAAACGCGCAGTATTGGTCACCAAGGCTAGAGTAAACATCCTTGTGTCGTAAAAGTCAATAAAAATGGCCCCCATAGCCACGGCTGCCCGTCAATTTGTTACGAAATCAAGCCCTTCAACTCAAACTGGTTACGCAAATGCGACACCAGCCGCCGCTCCGCTGCGCGCATCCGTCGGCGTTGACCTGGCGTGAGATCGTTGTACCCGTGGAGATGGAGGATGCCGTGTACCACGTACAAAATGAGTTCGCGCGCCGCAGTCGTGTGATATCGCCGGGCCTGCGTGACGGCGTGCTCCACCGAAATGATCAGTTCGCCCTGCCCTTCGCCGTAATCAAAACTCAAGATGTCCGTTGCGCCCGGCGTGTCGTGGTATTGCGCGTTGAGCGTCGCCATCGCGGTATCGTCGACCAGGGCGATTCCGAGATGGAACGGCTTGTCGCCGACCAGTTCAAGGCCGGCCTCCGCGATCTCCGCCAGCCGGTGGGTATCGACCTTCAGCCGACGCTGGCGATTGGTGATCGCAACCCGCTCCCCCGTGCCGTCGGGGATCATGCCGTGTGCGGTTTGCCGTTGCCGTTCGCCGCCGATTCCTGGCGGCGGCGTTCCCGTTCCTCTTTGAACTTCGAATACGCGTAGATGATCTTCTGCACGAGTTCGTGGCGAACCACGTCGTGTTCGTCAAAGTAGACGATTTCCAACCCGGGAATCTCCTTCAAAATGCCCTGGATTTCGATCAAGCCCGATGTCTTGTGCCCGGGCAGGTCCACCTGTGTGATGTCGCCGGTGATGACCACCTTGGAATCGAATCCCATGCGCGTCAGGAACATCAACATCTGCTCGCTGGTCGTGTTCTGTGCTTCGTCCAGAACCACGTACGCATTGTTGAGCGTGCGCCCGCGCATATACGCCAACGGCGCGATCTCGATCACGCCCCGCTCCATGTTCCGCTGGATCTCGTCGGGATCCATCATGTCGTACAGCGCGTCGTACAACGGTCGCAGATACGGACTGACCTTCTCCTCCAGCGTCCCCGGCAGGAACCCGAGCGCCTCGCCCGCTTCGACCGCCGGCCGGCACAAAATAATCCGGCCCACGCGGTCGCTGCGCAACGCGTGCACCGCCATCGCCATCGCCAGATACGTCTTGCCCGTGCCCGCCGGCCCGATACCGATCACGATGTCGTTCTTGCGGATCGCTTCGAGGTAACGATTCTGCCCCTGCGTCTTCGGGATGATCGGCCGTTTCCGCGTGGAGACATCCACCCGGCCCTCGTGCAGTTCCTGCATCTTCAGCGCCTCACCGCGGGAGATCGCGCTGACGGCCCGGCTGAATTCCTGCCGACGAATCACCGTCCCGTGGGACACGGCCTGATGCAGTTCGGTAAACAGGTTCTTCGCCCGCGCAATGTCTTCGACGGATCCTTCGACGTTGATCCAACCGTCGCGGGCGGTGACCTTTAGATTGAGCAGGTCTTCAACAAGACGGAGGTTCTTGGGCTCGCTGGCGTACAGGGATTGCGCTTGCCGCGCATTGTCGAAGTGCAGAGTTTCGCTTGCCATGTGTCGCTAGAACGTCATTCCCTCAAGCGCCAAAAACATACCGCATATGCCCGCACTTCGCAATCCAGACACCCCACGTCGTGTCCTAATTCTCGGGAACCGTCAGGACCTGATTCACGTATATCTTGTTGGGGTTCTTGATCTTGTCCTTGTTGGCTCGATAGATCCGCGGCCACTTCAGCGGGTTGCCATAAACTTTGCCGGCAATCTTCCACAGCGAATCGCCCTTGCGCACCACGTACTTGGTCGGCTTCTCCGGCACGTCGACCTTCGGCGGCGCATTCTCGACGATCGTCGGCGCCGCAGGCTCGGCCGGCGGCAACGGCGTAATCTGCTCGACGACCGGCTCGGCTTCCGCCGCGGGTCGCCCGACGATGTAGCCGCGATTGCCCCACTGGCCGCGGTCCACCCAGTAGTGGCGCCGCCAGTTCGGGTAATGGTCCTTCACGAAATCCGCCCACTCCGGCTCCAGCTCGGGTTTCTCCACCACGTCCATCCCCTTGAGAAACTCGCTCTTTTGCTCTTCGTTGACGGGCGTCATGCGCTTCTGTGTCGAGGCGCATCCGCTGAAAACCAAAGCTGCTGCTCCCGCGAGGGTTGCAGACAGGAAAATCCTTGGGAAACTCTTCATAATATCAACGCCTTCCTCCTTACGTTACGCCTCGGTGATAACACCATCCCCCGCCACCGTCAACGCTTTTTAAGACAGCCTTCCGCCTGCTCTTTCGGAGTCGCGGGAGCGACATTCTTGCCGGGAACGTGGGAGCGACATTCCTGTCGCGACATGCTCCTCCGTCTTGTGGGAGCGATATCCTTGTCGCGACCGATTAGGCCAGAAATGCCCCTCCACGGAAGCATTTGACCACGGCCCGACCCTCTCCCTCGGTCACTTGTGGCCTCAACTTGGGTTTGTTTTTGGCTTTCCCACTTGCAGTTTTCCACGCCGGCTTGCCCACATTTGGCTTTGTTTTACAATTTTCTTTTTTTCCACGCTCTCTCCATCACCCCCACCGGTTGTGGTGCCCCCTCGCCCCCTTCCCCATTTCAAAGAACATGACAGCTATCCGCCGAATAATATCACAACACGATATGGTGTCAATTCCCAAATCCGATAAGGATGCCGAAGCGCAGACCCGCGCCCCCGCCGTCCGCTGTGGCCGCGGGCGCTGACCGCGATCCGCTCGCCTTCCCTCCCGGCGCTGTCATCCCGAGCCTGTCGAGCCGAGTCAGACGGAGTCGAGTCTTCGACACGCGACCAGGCCGTGCCTAGGTTGCAAACGCCGCGACGCGGTTTCCTACGCGGCAATCTCCAGACCGCGCACACCAACCAACGCCACCCTCAACAGCCCATTGTTTGGAGGGCGCCGTCGTCACGTCAAGTGAGTGATTACAAGCGTCCGTATTGTGGAGAGGAGCGAAGATCACGGGACGCAAGGATACCTGCCGATGGTGACATCATCTCCTGGCTGTAGTTCAAAGTTGGCCTCGCATATGGCCGCGTTTGTCTCATCCAGGTTGAGTTGGAATACGCAGTGGAACAGGTCCCCAACAGGATATATGGGTCGCTTCATACGGTATACCGAGATGCATAGGGGAAGGGTGGGGTTGTTTGTGTTGCGTTGATCGCTTGCGAGCCCGCCTGCGGCTGCGATCAGGTCGGCCACGGTCATGCCCTCCCTGTACTCATAAATGCCAGGTATCTCGACGCAGGCAGTGATGATGAAAACGCAGTGCTGCTGATAATCCAGGGGTATATATCTGGCAGCAATGACCGCGTTTGAGGAACGAGCCGTCACTTGGTTGGTCCAGGCTTCCACCAAGATAACGTTGGTGTCGGCGCCGTTGGAAGAAGATCGTCGCAATTGAACTTGAGCGGGGAGGGTTTGAGCACAAACCAGCGCTAATAGGAGTACGCCCGTGCGAATTACATTTCCAGACGTCGAGAGTGGAGTTTTCATCGCATCTCCTTTACGCGCAACGGGGTCGGAACAACTCAAGACTACTCTCGTTTGGGCGGGAGTCAATCGCTTATGAAGGCATGAGATTTGGAGAGCACGTCAAGGAGGACGGGCCGCGGGGGCGGCACCGCCCGTGGCCCTAAACTTCGTGGTGAAATAATTCTCGTGCCCGTCCGTCTCCCATCCCCGGCTACTCGCCCCCAAAATCTCCTTCCCCTTCCCCATCCGCCCGTTACAATGCCGCGAACGCACAAGACTCGGCAGCCTCAGTAGGATGTAGGACTAGTGGGATTGGCTGATCAACTTCTTGGTCTGCGATGGATCGTGTTTCATGCGGATGCGCCAGATTAGTTCCTCCGGGCTGACGACGCGGATGCTGGCGGGCAAGCGCTCCGCACACCACGTGACCGGCGAATAGCCTCGGACACCGCCCTCCGCCGCCGCATTTTCTTGCGGCATGTTCTCGGCATTCTCGTTGATGCCGGGCGCTCTCTTGAAATAGGACCAAGCATGGGCAATCACCCAATCGTAGCGCGGAAGTTGCGCCGGCGCTGTCCTTTCGACCGTCTCCCGGATTTCACGAGCCACCTTGGCCGGCGTCCCAGCACGCTCACGGTTGTTCGCATGCTCCCAGATCGAGTAGCGAGCGGTGATTACCGGCACTTCGACCCCATTGCGGTCCTTCACCCAGAACGTCTTGCCCGCTCCGCCTTCGTACGGATAATACTGGAATGCCAGTATCGCCAGCAGCCTGTCAGTTTGACCGGCGAAAACTTCGCAGGCACTGCGGGCATCAGGGGAATCGCATCGCGTAAAATTAAAACCGATGATCCGCGTGTTGGTCTCTCTCATCAACTCCCAGGTGCGCCGGGCTTGTTGAGCCAGCAATTCCCACCGGTTCGCCCGTTGGAGGCCAAAGTGATCCGGATAGTAATATCCCCCGCCCCATTCAATGAACCAGTCGTTGGTCGTCCGCGTGTCCAGCGCGTACTCGATTGCCTGCGGACATAACTGCGCCAGATGCGCGAAACAGCAGGACCAGCCAAATGGGATCTTCCCGCGTTCGGCGTTGCCCCAATAATTGTGGTTGCCGAAAAAGTTCCCTTCGAGCCACTGCACGTTGTCGCCGTCAGTGTCAATGAACGCGACGGCGCTACGCGAATCGTTCCAATCAATCGTCCTTGCGTCAAAACTCGTCACTTTCGGGAGACTGAGCTTCTCGGTTCCAGCCATCAAGACGGGCAAATTCAGGCTCCAGTCGGTGGCGGTCTGGATGTCACCGTAACGGGTGGACAGGTCGGTATTGGCGAACTCATCACCGCAGTTCCAGCCGAGAATGGGCGAGAGCGGTTCCAGCCACGCCATCGCCAGCGGAGTCGGCTCGTCACTGCCATAGGCCGTGAACGCCTTCTGCGCGATGGCCAGGTCGCGGACGTGGGGTATTCGCGGATCTTGAAAGCAAAGCATCCGGCGGTTGAACTGGTCCTTGTAGGTTTGGAAACACCATCGCTGCGTTTTGTCGCGTACATCCACCAGGAGTTTCAAACCGTGCGCCTTCGCGTCTTTCTCCAACCCCTCGTCCACAAGGATGCCCCCGAGCACCCCGGCCAAACTCGTGGCAACGTTGACCGAGCAGTCTATGCCCGACCGGTATGTATTCGTCTCGCCCTTTGAACTGTCGCGGCGGTAGAGAATGTAGCCCTTGATGATGCCTTGCTTCGTGTAGCGATCCACCAAATCCCAGGGCCCGAAAGCGCCTGGCGTTGCCAGATCGGGGTGCCGCGCGAGCAGGCGTGCATACCATTTCTCAAGGTCGCCGTCTCCGTTGTTGACCCACACCATCTCATCGCCCCGGCCCTCGTTCACCGCCTTGGCGGCCAAACCCGCAACCGATTGCACCATCATCTGCAGCGCCGTGCGGGGTTCTGGAAACTCTTGCTGATTCGTCGTCCGAACCAAAGTTTTCGGCAGCACTTGCACCGGCCACCACCGGTCATCGGTCTGTCCAGCGAATACGGGCAGGGCACACGGCAAAGCCATCACCAATAACAGGAGTTGCGTAACGCGCAAGCCACGCCAATTCCAACGATTCATTCCCGGTAAGGGTCTCAGGTCGAAGCGAGACGGTCAATTGTCGATTTCACGCGCCGGGTTCCGCAAAATAGACTTCCGCTTCCTCTTCCGCCCGTTACAATGCCGCCAACGGAGGCGCCATGGACCTGATTCTTCGCAACGCTCGCGTACGCGGTCACGACCAAACCGTCGATATCGCCATCAACGGCGGTCTCATCGCCAAAATCGCTCCGAAGATCACCGCGCGTCCGCGTCAAGTGATCGACTGCGCCGGCTCGTCCCGATCCGAGAGGGGCAAACTCGTTTCCCCGCCCTTTACGGACATCCATGTTCACCTCGACGCCGTGCTCACGGTCGGGCAGCCGCGCTTCAACCAAACCGGTACGCTCATCGAAGGCATCGAGATTTGGGCGGAACGCAAAAAGTCGCTCACGTTCGACGACGTCAAGCGCCGCGCCACGCTCGCCGTGAAATGGGAACTCGCCCACGGCGTCACCCGCATCCGCAGTCACGTCGATGTCTGCGATCCCGAACTCACCGCCGTGAAAGCGCTGCTCGAAGTGAAGAAGGACTTCGCCGGGCTTGTCGATCTCCAGCTTGTCGCCTTTCCGCAGAACGGCATCTACGCGTTCCCGAACGGCGAGCGCCTGATGGAACAGGCCATGGAACTCGGCTGCGACATCGTCGGCGGCATCCCGCACCATGAAATGACCCGCGACGACGGCGTGGCCGACGTGAAATTCGCCTGCGACCTCGCCCAGCAATTCCAAGCGAAACTCGACCTGCACATCGATGAGACCGATGACCCCCACTCGCGCTTCACCGAGGTTCTCGCCGCCGAGACGATCAAGCGCGGCCTGGGCGGACGCGTCACCGCCAGCCACACGACCTCGATGCACAGCGTGGACAATGCCTACGCCTTCAAACTTATCCGCCTCATCAAACGCGCCGGCCTCCACATGGTCACCAATCCCTGCGACAACTCCGTCCTGCAAGGCCGGTTCGATACGTACCCGAAACGCCGCGGCCATACCCGCGTCAAGGAACTCCTCGCCGCCGGCGTCAACGTCGGCATCGGCCATGACTCGATCATGGACCCGTGGTACCCGCTCGGTGTCGGCGATCCCGTGCAGGTCGCCTTCGTCTGGATTCATTACGGACAGATGAGCGGCGCCAGTGAGATTCCGCAGGTGTGGGACATGATCACAGCCAATCCGGCAAAAACCTTCGGCGCCACCGACAAAACGTACGGCATTGCCGTCGGCAATCCCGCCGACCTCGTCCTCCTCGATGCCGAAACCGAATTCGACGCCCTCCGCCGCATCGCCCCGCGCCTCCTCGTCATCCGCAACGGCCAAATCGTCGCCCGAACGACGGCCAGTGAGACAGTGTTGTGCCCGAAGGGGTGGAAGAAGGAAGTAATTAACTTCAGGCCTTAATCCGGCGCGACGCGCCGGAAACTCGGCAGTGGCGCGGCGTAGCCGGTCGTGAGCAACGCGCGCACTTCGGAGTCCAGCACGTAGGGCGGATCAAGCTGCGGATCGCGTTCGGGCAACAACGTGTCCACGCCCAGCCCCTCGTCGCGCAACGCCTGGCCGTAGCTCAACGGGTCCTGCGGGTCTTTCACTTTCAAGTTCATGGCCCGCGCGCACGCCACATACACATCGTCCACGGTCACGCACTGGCCCGGTCGCCAGCCGCGGAGCGGTTCGACGGCGAGTTTTGCCAGCCGCTTCATGAAATCATCCGGTGTCGCCTTGTCCGTCATCTTCAAATCCATCGCCCGCCCCAATAGCATCGCGAATTGCTCGTGATGCAAGCACGTTTCCCGTGTCCGTACCACGGCGCGTTGCGCCAGCGAAAGCCCGGCTGTCCTCGGCGTGATTTTGATCTCGACACTGCTGTTCGTGACTCCGGCGGGCGCTTCGGTGGTCGGCATGGTCTTGAGCGCGGCGCTGGTCGCGCAGCCCTCCGCCTCGAGCAGCAGCTTTTCCGCACGCGCGCAGCACAGTTTTGCACTGCTGGCGTAATTTTCCGCGGCTTCTGCCGAATGCGATCTGGCCGCCGTATGAAAGTCCTGTTGCGCGTCGAGAGTCAATTCGAGCAAGCCCGTGATTTTCAGCACGCGCGAGTGAAGGCAATCAACGAGACCAATCTGGTCTGGTGGCGTGGCCGCTTCCAGCTTGACCGCTTCATCGTGCATCCCCTGCAGTCGCCGAACACAAGCGTCCGCATCTCTCACGGTCGTCGTGACGTCGTTGGTCGATGACTGGCCGCGCGCCAGCCCGTGCCCGAGCACCACGACGAGCACGGTCATCCACGCGAACTGTCGCGTTCCTCGCATGATTCCGCAGTGTAGCGGGGACGGGCAAAAGCGCAAGTCCCGCTCCGAGCGGGGCCAGCCTGTCGTCGTTCGCCTCTCCGCACAACAAGATTTTGAGTGTGCCTGACCTCCGTCGTGTCCAAAGACAAACATCGTCCCTCGGCCTTTTTCGTTGAAACATGCGAAATCCGTTCCTATACTCTGCCCATTGTGGCGTTGTGAAAAAACTGACGGCAATTTTTGTCTCGCTTGTGGCGTTGGCGGGCGCGGCCTTGGCTAATGATGCTGATTCCATTCCGCTTCCGTTCGCCGTGGGCGAAAAGCTCACCTACCAGGTGTTTTGGGGCCCCTTCGTCGTCGGACGCGCGACCTTGGAAGTGGCCAGCATCGAACCGGTAGACGGGCATGACTGCTATCATCTGGTCGCCAAGGCCAAAACCAGCGGGTTGATCGACGCGCTGTTCCCGATCAATAGCACCGCCGAGAGTTGGCTGGATTGCGACGGCCTGTTCACGCGCCGCTATCGCGAAGACCGTAGCGAAGGCAAGCGCCATCACAACACCGAGTCGCACTACGATTACGCCAGCAGGGAAACCGTCATCACCAATCGCATCAACGGCAAGCAACGCCACGTGCTGCTTGACCAGCCGGTGCAAGATGTTGTTTCGTCGCTCTACGTCGTGCGGACGAGGAAACTCATGCTGGATTCCGACCAGATGTTCGCCATCAGCGCCGACATCTCGACGTACAACGTCACCATCCGCCCCGACGAGCGCAAATTGATTTGGGTGAAACCATTTGGTGACGTCCAAGCCTTGCGCGTCGAACCCAACCCGACCCTCAGCATCGTCTCCGCCAACAAGGGACGCATGTGGTTCTGGATCAGTGACGACGCGCGCCATTTGCCCCTGCTCGTCAACTCCGACATGAAATTCGGTAGCGCGAGATTGGTCCTCTTCAGCGTCGTCGCCGGCCGCGCCCCTTCCGTCACTGCCAGTAAGACTGGCGGCGCATCCAGTTTCCCGACACCGATGGCCTTGAACGCCGGCTCTCCCGAGCCGGCCCCCTGATATGGAGTTTCCCCCGCTTGATTTCGACCGCGTGCGCACGTACCCGATTCGCGAGCGGCCCAACAAAGTGCACCTCGACGAACTGGCGAGCGCCTGGAAACCCGGCGGCAGCCTCGCGCAGTTCTTCGCGTCACTCCCGCGCATCCTCACCGGCAACGATTTCCGCGCGGTCGTGGACGCCACCGTTTCCGCGGTCCGCAATCGCCGGCCGGTCGTGGTGATGATGGGCGCGCACACCATCAAGTGCGGCCTGAACCCGATTTTCCTCGATCTCATGAAGCGCGGCGTCGTCTCCGCGGTCGCGTTCAACGGCGCGGGCGCCATCCACGACTTCGAGTTGGCCTACATCGGCGAGACCAGCGAAGACGTCCAGCGCGGGCTCGACGACGGCAGTTTCGGCATGATCGACGAAACGGGCCGCCTGATGAACCAGGCGCTGGCCGACGGCGTGAAACAGGGCGTGGGCGCCGGCCGCGCGCTCGGGGAAGCCATCGTCACCGGCCAGTTCCGCAACCGCGAGTTGAGCATCTTGCATCAGGGCGTCGCCGGCAAGATTCCGGTCACCGTCCATATTGCCATCGGCACCGACATCATCCATCAGCATCCCACCACCGATGGCGGCGTGCTGGGCGAGGCCACCTATCTCGATTTTCAAAAGTTCGCGTCCGTGGTCGCCCAGCTCGAAGGCGGCGTCGTGTTCAACATCGGCTCGGCGGTGATCCTGCCGGAATTGTTCCTGAAAGCGCTCACCATCGCCCGCAACCTCGGCCACAAAGTGGAGAACTTCACCACTGTTACATTCGATATGATCCGCCAGTATCGCTCGGTGGAAAATGTTGTCCGCCGCCCCACGCACAAGGGTGGCCACGGGTACTACATCATCGGCCACCACGAATTGCTCGTGCCGCTCTGGGCCGCCGCCACCGTCGAACAACTTGCATCCAAATGAACGCCAAGCGCCTCCGTCATATCCTCGCCAATGTCCCGCGACAACGCATCCTCGTCGTCGGCGATGTCATGCTCGATCGTTTTCTCTGGGGGAAAGTGTCGCGGATCTCGCCCGAGGCCCCCGTGCCCGTGGTCGAAATCAACCGCGAATCGCTGTTTCCCGGCGGCGCCGCCAACGTCGCCCGCAACCTCCGTGCCTTGGGGTCGTCGGTTTCCGTCCTCGGCGTGTTGGGAGATGACGACACCGGCGAAAACCTGCGGGATTTGCTCGATCAACAGGGCGTGAACACGGATGGATTGATCGTTGACCCAAACCGTCCCACGACCCTCAAGACCCGCATCGTCGCCCACGGCCAGCAGGTGGTGCGGTTTGACCGGGAAAAGTGCGGCGACCTGCCTGCCCCCATCGAGCGCAAGGTGTTGGAACAGTTCGAGTCGCGTTTGGAAAATGTTTCCGCCGTGATTTTTGAGGACTACGCCAAGGGCCTCCTGTCCCAGAGGCTGCTCAATGCCATGCAACGGTCGGCGCGCCAGGCACGCAAGATCACGGCGGCAGACCCGAATTCCCGCAGCCGACTTCACTACGCCGGTTTGACGGCGGTCACTCCCAATCGGTCCGAGGCGTTTGCGGCGGCTGGACTGCCACCGAGCGAACCGGCGGACGACGTCCTGCGCGATGAAGCCCTCCTGCGCGTGGGACAAACGTTGTTGCGGACGTGGAAGCCCCGCAACCTGCTGGTCACGCTGGGCGAACATGGCATGTGCCTGTTCCGGCCTGATAAGAAACCGCACCACATTCCCACTGTGGCGCAGGAAGTCTTTGACGTGTCCGGCGCCGGCGATACGGTCATTGCCACCCTCGTGCTGGCGCTGGCGGCGAAGGCGGATGCGGTGGATGCCGCGGAAATCTCGAATCACGCCGCGGGTGTGGTGGTCGGCAAGGTCGGCACGGCGACGTGCTCGCCAGAAGAATTGATCGCCAGCTTCCTCCGAAACCGGCACTGAGACCCGTCAGCTGCGAATGGCAGGCTCGCCAATTTTCAGCCGCTCCAACTCCGGTTTCACGATTTTGTCGCGGCATTCCGGACAGATACCGTGGGTGAACTGCGCCTCCGAGTGGTCGGAAATGTAGGTGTCCACCTGCTGCCAGTAGTTCTGGTCGTTGCGGATTCTCTTGCAGTAGCAGCAGATGGGCAATAATCCCTGTAACAGTTTGACGTTGGTCAGCGCGAGTTCCAACTCTTTGACGCGGGCCGCCAGTTCCGCTTGCAGACGGAGAATGCGTTCGCCGACATTGATCCGCGCCTTCAATTCCGAGCGATCGAACGGCTTGACAATGTAATCATCCGCTCCCGCCGTAAGACCATGGACAACGTCTTCCTTGCTTCCCTTGGACGTAAGCAGAACGATGTACAGCAGCCGGTCGGTTCTCAAGCTCCGCGCCCGACGGCACACTTCCGCGCCATCCAGGCCCGGCATCATCCAGTCCAGGATCGCCAACGACGGCGCGTCGGGCCGACTCAGCGCGTCCAAGGCCTGCATCCCGTCCGTGGTGCTGATAACCTCGTAACCCCATTTGGTGAGGGTGGTTTGCAGCAGATGGCGCGGCACCGCGTCGTCTTCGGCGATCAAGATTCGCACGCGGCACCCTCCTTCCGATACTCCGAGAGCGCCCGGGTCAGTCGCGTGATTTCCTCCCGCAATTCGGCCGCGACGACGTCAGCCCCGCCAAACTCACCGCAGGCTCCCATGCCCTCCAATCGTTCGGCCACGGCGCGCGCGGACTCGGCGCTAAAGGCGGCGGTTGACCCTTTCAACGAGTGCGCCGACCTTTCCAAAAGTTTCGCATCACACCGGGCAATGGACTCGCGAATCTGGTTGAGCAATTCGACCGACTCGGTCGTGAACAATCCCACCAGTTCGCTGAAAAGTTCTGTGTCACCATCGAGCATGGCCAGGGCAGACTCGTAATCGAAGACCTTGGCGCCTGCTGCGGGCGCCGCTTCATCCTCGGGAAGTTTTTCCGGCACGCTGGCCGCCTGCGACGGGTTGGGCACCAGGCTGTCGATCGTCTCGAACAACAACGCGGCCTGGATGGGCTTCGACACGTAGGCGTCCATCCCCGCTTCCAGGCATCGCTCACGGTCCCCCTTCAACGCATGGGCTGTCATCGCAATCACCGGAACGTGTTGGCCGCTGGACTTCTCGCGCTCGCGAATGCGCGCCGTGGCCTCGAACCCGCCCATCTCGGGCATCTGCACGTCCATGAGGACCACGTCAAACGTTTCCCGCTCCAACACGTCGAGGGCTTCCACGCCGTTGTTGACGGCCACCAGTGAGTGTCCCTGCTTTTCCATCAACTTGACGACCAACCGCTGGTTGACAGCGTTGTCCTCCGCCAGCAGCACGCGCAACTTGCGAGACGCGCCCGACCCGGATGGCCTAGCCGCTGCCGCCGGTGGCGCAATCGACCGGCCCTGGTTCCCCAGCGCCACCGTGATGGCATCGAAAAGCTCCGACTGCTTGACCGGCTTGGTCAGGTAACCCGCCAGTCCCATTTCCCGGCATCGCGAAGCGACGCTGGCCCGCCCCGCCGAGGACAACATGATCAACTTCGTTGAGGCCAGATCCGGGTCCTGGCGAATCTGTTCGGCCAGACCGAACCCGTCAGTATCGGGCATCAGGCAATCCAGCAGGACCACTCGGAATGGTTCTCCGCGAGCCCGGGCCTTCTTGATTCCCGCAAATGCGGCGGCCGCGCTGCTGGCGATCACAGGGTTTGCGTGCCAGTGGCGCAGGATCTCCTCCAGAATGCGACGACTGGTGGCATTGTCGTCAACCACCAACACCGGGAGACCTTCCAGGTTGGCCCGCTGTGAGGTCAACCTCGGTGGAAGCTCCTTCGAGGGGCGCATCCGCGCCGTGAAATGAAACGTGCTGCCCGTACCGACTTCGCTTTCGACCCAGATCCGACCGCCCATCATCTTGACCAATTGAGAGGAGATGGCCAACCCTAGGCCCGTGCCGCCGTATTTGCGCGTGGTCGAACCGTCGGCTTGCGCGAACGCTTCGAAGATCACGCTCTGCTTGTCCGCGGGAATGCCGATGCCTGTATCGCTGACGGCAAAATGCAGGCAGAGATCGTCCCCTTCCTGTCCATCCACGGCGACCTGAACGACCACCTCACCCCGTTCGGTGAATTTGATCGCGTTGCCGATGAGATTGACGATGATTTGACGCAGGCGGACCGGGTCGCCGACCAGTTCGTCCGGCACCTCCGGGAGGACGTGCGCCGCCAATTCGAGGCCTTTCTGGTGGGCGCGAACCGCCAGGGTCTTGAGCGTATCCCCCAGGTTGTCGCGCAGACGGAAGTCAATGGGATCGAGTTCGAGCTTTCCGGCCTCGATCTTGGAGAAGTCCAGGATATCGTTGATCAACTGGAGCAGCGTCTCCGCGGAGAGCCTGACGGTCGTGAGGTATTCCCGCTGGTCCGGTGACAGCTGGGTGTCCAACGCCAGGTCGGCCATCCCGATGATTCCGTTCATCGGCGTGCGAATCTCATGGCTCATGTTCGCCAGGAACTCGCTCTTGGCGCGGGTGGCGGACTCCGCCTTCTCTTTCGAGGTCCGCAACGCCTCGTCCTGCCGCTGAATCTGCTGGAGCATCTGGTTGAACTCCTCGACCAGCAAACCGATTTCGTCGGTGGAGGACTTGACGGCGCGCACGGAGTAATCGCGGGTTTCCGAAACGGTTCGTGCCGAGCGGACGAGATCCAGGATCGGCGCCGAAATGAATTCTTGCAAACGGGAGGAGAGCAGCAGCGACACCAGCCACGAGAGCAGCAAAATGATCGCCACGATTCGCAGCTCTTCCACGAAGCGGTCCGTGAGCCAGCGAAAATCGGCGCGGATGAATACGGTGCCCGCCTTCTTTCCTTGCAGAAGAATCGGCTGATACACTACCAGGTGACCGCCTTCGATGCGATCAATGTCGTCTCCCAACAACTCGGGCACTTCACGTCGCGGCTTGACGTCGTCGCGGGCGTACTTGATGACCAGCTTGCCATCCTTGCTGTACACGCACGCGAGGGCGATGGGATGCTGTTTGCTCGCCCAGGAGTTCACTTCCTTGACCACCTCGGGATCGGAGAGATCGCGCCCGGCGGCCTGTTCTTCCTCGATCATGTCCGTGAGCACGGACAGGTCACGGCTCATTTGGTGGCGGTATTTGATCATCTCGTACAGCCCAAAGGCCAGACACGCCAGAATCACGGCCACCGTGCTGGTGAGCATGCTGATCCACATCAGCTTCCCGCGAATCGACCTGTCGGTGATCAAACCCATTGTTGCAATTTCCTTCCCCTGGATTCTGCCCGGCCCCACGCGTGTCCTCCGCCCAACCTCCTGGCGCCCGCGTGGTTCCAATGGCGACCCATGGTGGTCGCTAACCAAGCAGCGGGGATGCCATCCGCCTCGAAACCTGGGCGTTGTCGCAAAATCGCGCCCCGCAGGCGCGCCGGCCTCCGATCTCATTGGAAGACGCAAAAAACGCCTGGAATCAGGCAGACGACCGGGCTGTTCCCCGTACAATCCTGAACATTCTCACCGCCGCAATCCGGGCTCCGCCACCCGTTGCGCCTCACGCCACCGATGCGTTCGCGGCTGTCTCACCGACGCGCGCCAGATGCCGATAGATGCACTCCATCAACTTCGTGAGACTCACGGGCTTCGCCAGAAACTCGTAGCCCCCCCGCAACATCGATTGACTCGTGGCTTCCTGTCCGGAAACCAGGGACGTCAGGAAAATAATCGGCGTCGATCGCAACGATTCATCGCTATGAATGCGAAACGCGACATCGCCGCCATCCGCGCCGGGCATGCAGACATCGAGCAAAATCACGCCGGGCTTGAATTCACGCGCCGTCGAGGCCGCTCGGGTCGCCACATTCTCCGTGAGGACCTGAAACGAGCCCGTCTTCTCCAGACCGACGGCGAGAAGCCGACTCGCGGCGACATCGTCATCCACAATCAAAATTTTTGTCTTACTCATGAAACATTCCATCCTTTGGCACTTCCAAGAGCAGCTTGCGTTCCAGCTATCGGAAGCGGACCAGGGTCGGGGCAGGCTTGGCGGGCGGAGGTGCTGGCGCCAGAACGCGCGCGATGGCCTGTCGCAAGGTCATTTGGGTGATGGGCTTGCGCAAAATCAGGTCCGGCTGATGTGACGCATCGGTTTCCTCCACGGGCATGTCGGCAAAGCCTGTTACCATGACCACGGGGGTCTTCGGGGACATTTGTTTGATGACCGCTGTCAACTGGTCACCGTTCATCTCCGGCATCGCCCGGTCCACCACCACCACGTCGTAGCCCCATCGCACAAACCGCTCCATGGCTTCCTGTCCATTCGCCGCAGCCTCGACAAAGTGCCCGTCGCCCCGCAAATACTCCGCCTCGATGTCGCGGACTTGCGGTTCGTCCTCCGCCAGCAGCACTCGCAACGGTCGCGTCGGCGCCGCACTGCTGGCCACCAGTTCCTCGCCATCCGATTGCGGTATTGGAAGGCGAATCACGACGACCGTTCCCTTGCCGGGTTCGCTCTGGGCATCAATCGAGCCTCCGTGCCGCTGCACGATTCCGTAGACGATCGCCAGTCCAAGACCCGTGCCCCGTTCTCCCTTCGTGGTATAGAACGGTTCGAAACAGCGCTGCCGAACTTCCTCGGTCATACCCCGGCCCGTGTCCCGCACCTGGATGACCACCGAATTGTCCTCGGTGCCAGTCGCCACCGTGATCGTGCCACCCTGGGGCATCGCATCGACGGCGTTGAACAGCAGGTTGATCAGCGATTCGCGCAGATCGGACTCGCTGCCGCGGACCGCTGGCACATCCTTCAAGTCGGTTTCCATCACCACCGTGGCGCCGCTGGCCATCATTTGGTCCTTCCATTTCGGCTGCGTCATCACGATGGCCTGGGTGACGGTTTCATTGACGTCGACGGCCTGGTAAACGTCTGACTCCTTCCGATGGCGATAGAATTCGCGCAGACGATTGACGATGCCCACGGCCTCTTGCGCGGCGGCACTCGTCATCTGGAGGTATTTCTTGACCTTGTCCTTATCGTTGAGGTTCTCCGGCCAGGCCAGCAACAGCTCGTTAAACCCCAAAATCTTCGCCAGCACGTTGTTGAAATCGTGCGCGACGCCGCTCGCCATCTGCGCCAGGGCCCGCAACCGTTCCTGTTGCACAATCTGTTTTTGAGTTTCCCGCAGCTCCGCCACCGTGCTGCCGAGTTGACGCGTGCTCTCGCGGAGAGATTGCTCTGTCTGTTTCCGGGCCGTGATGTCGTGCACACAGAGCAGGAGCACGGGTCCTTTGGGACAATGGACCAAACTCGCATTCCCTTCGCACAGGAATTCGCCGCCGTTGGGACGCAGGAACTGAAGCTCCCGGCCCGCTTCGTTCACCGCCGCCTCCGCCCCCACCCCGTCCACACGCGCGAGCGCCGGCAGCAGTCCGGGACATAGCTCGATGAATGGCCGGCCGATCAATTCGCCGGCGCTCCGGCCACTCAATCGCAGCGCGGCCTGGTTGGCCTGCAAGACGCCCAGTGTGCTGGGATCGAGTAGAAAGATCGCGTCACCGGAAGAATCAAACAACGCATGGTAGTCGTGCTCGGACAGATTGACGTTGTCCTCGACCACCATGCCCACCACGATCAGCAACGCCAGGATCGCCGAGGCGAGGTAGGCGCCGGCCATCAACTCTTGCGAGCCGCTGGCCAACGGGAATCCGATCAAGTGCACGCCCCACAGGAGGAACCCGACGCCAAGGATGATGCTGCCCCGGGACCGCCGACGCGCGCGGATGTACAGCACGCCCGTGTACACACCCGCTCCGGCCAGCAACAGAAACACCGGCAGCATCAGCCACAGCCCGTCCGAAATACGGTACGCCGAGAAATAGCTCCAGATAATAACCAGCACCGTCGCCAGCGTGAGTTCGCGCTGGTTGCGCTTCAGTCCCGAGAGTTGAAAGCTGCCCCAAAACATGAACAGCGCGCTGATGCCGATACACGCCCGGGCCGCCATCAGCAGAAATGGCGTCCCCGGCGATTCCTCCAAGCCGATCGATGCCGCCAGGTACACCGAGTAAAACATCCACGCAACCGTCCACAGGCTGAGATGGGCGCGCCGGCTCGAGTAGTTCATGTAGGTAAACAACACGATCACCATCCAGACGGTGATCAGGGCCAATACCAGCGCCGACCGGATCCATTCGGGAGGGAAAGAGAGAACGGATTGATCGAGAAAACTCAAGTGCGGCATGGTTGTCATGACTCGGTCCCTGGGCTGCCAATACGCCCTGACTCCTTGCTATCCAATACTTCACGCACTCTCTGTGCCAAAACTCCGGGGTGAAGGGCTTCTCTTGGAAGGCGATACGGTCCTCGCATTCTTTCCCGTCGGCCGAACTTTGATATGATTCCTCGCATCTTGGCGCTCACGAAACGTGCGTCCATGCCATCCAACCCGGCAGGCCGGCGGTCGTAAAATGCAATAACCGTGCCACCAACGTCTTGCCCCTGCCTTGACTTGGCGCCCGGCTTTGGCGATAGTGTCCGCCCTTGTCACGTCAGTGGCGTTGCCACAACGTGGCTCACGCTATGACGGAGAAACAGTCAGCATCGCCGCCCTTGATGGAAAAGATCGTCGCCCTGTGCAAGCGGCGCGGGTTCGTCTTTCAATCCAGCGAGATCTACGGCGGCATCAACGGGTTCTGGGATTACGGCCCCGCCGGCGCCGAACTCAAACGCAACATCAAGGACGCGTGGTGGAACGACGTCGTCCGCAGCCGCACCGACGTGGTCGGCATCGACGGCACGATCATCACCCACCCCCGCGTCTGGGAAGCCAGCGGCCACACCACCGCGTTCACCGACCCGATGGTGGACTGCAAAAAATGCAAAGGCCGGTGGCGCGCCGATCAGTTGCCGGAAACCAAATGTCCCGAAGGCGGCCCGCACGAGTTCACCGAGGCGCGCCAGTTCAATTTGATGTTCAAGACGTTCGTCGGCCCGGTCGAGGACGGCGCCAGCGTCGCCTATCTCCGCCCCGAGACAGCGCAGGTGATCTTCGCGCAGTTCAACAACGTCCTCAGCGTGTCGCGCCAGAAGGTGCCGTTCGGCATCGCGCAGATCGGCAAGGCGTTCCGCAACGAGATCAATCCGCGCAATTTCACGTTCCGCAGCCGCGAGTTCGAGCAGATGGAACTCGAGTTTTTCATCAAGCCGAATACGGATGCCGACTGGCATAAGTACTGGGTCGAACAACGCTTGGAATGGTACGAGTCCATCGGCCTGCCCAAATCGAAGCTCAGCGTCTACAATTACAAGAAGGAAGAACTCGCCCATTACGCCAGCGCGTGCGTGGACGTGATGTTCGCATTCCCCTTTGGCGTCCAGGAACTCGAAGGCATCGCCGCCCGCGGCAACTTCGACCTCAGCCAGCATCAGAAATTCAGCGGCAAATCGATGGAGTATTTCGACGACGAATCGAAAGAGAAATACATCCCGCACGTGGTCGAACCGTCTGCCGGCGTCGACCGTATCGCACTCGCGCTGCTGTGTTCTGCCTACGATGAGGAAACCACGACCGATGAGAAAGGCCAGACCGAAACCCGCGTCGTGATGCGGTTCGCGCCCCGGATCGCCCCCGTGAAAGTTGCCGTGTTCCCGCTGTTGCGCAATAAGCCGCCGCTGGTCGATAAGGCGAAGGAAGTTTTCAAGCTTCTCCAGCCGCATTTCACCACCGAATGGGACGACCGCGGCAATATCGGCAAACGCTATCGCTACCAGGACGAGCAGGGCACGCCGTGGTGTGCCACCATTGACTTCGATACCCTCGGCGAAAAAGGCCCCGAACTCGCCGATACCGTCACCCTCCGCGACCGCGACACGATGAAGCAGGAACGCGTCAAAATCGCCGACCTCGTGCCGTTGATTTCGAGCAAATTGCGCGGGTAGTTTTGGAGGGTGGCGGCTTGACGCCGCTGTGTGTGATATCGACGATCAAATTTACCCTTGCGAAGCTGGGTTTCTTTGGCTATTCTTCACGTCTCCAAAAGCAAAGGGAATAATCATCATGTCTCGACGTTGTGAAATTTGTGGCAAGGGCGACGCGCGCGGGAATCACATTCTGCGCCGTGGTCAGGCAAAGAAAAAGGGCGGTATCGGCCAGCACATTACCGCCGTGACGCCGCGCTTGTTCAAGCCGAACCTGCAGGTCGTTCACGCCGTGGTGAATGGCGTCCGCCGCAAGGTCAAAGCCTGCACCAACTGCATCAAGAGCGGCCGCATCGCCAAAGCAGCCTAGACGGAAATGGTTGATGGCTGACGGCACTTGGTGTCCTGTTCCAGAGGCAGCTTTAGGGTTTCCCAGCCCCCTCACCTTAATCCTCTCCCCCGGAGGGGAGAGGAGACGAAGTGCGTTTCCCCTCGCCCTTTTTAAGGGAGAGGGTCAGGGTGAGGGTTCATTTTCCAAGCGTACCGCATCCATCAAATCAAGTGTGTCGCAGCACTAGCCCGCTCGCGGGCGGACGTCCCTGACCTTCAACTGCACGTTTTCCACGCCACGGAATTCGTTCAGTTCGGGGATGAACGCCACATCGAATTTACCCTTGGGCAACTCGAAATCGCCCCGGCCCCACCAGATCGCCTGCGCGGTCGTATCGCCATCCGTCACGTTGAAGCGCAAGTGATTCTTGCCCACTACTCGCCCCGCGCCGCGTAACTGGACGCCTTCGACGGCAAACACGGGCGTCGGATTGTCCGTCCCGCACGGCTCCAGTCGCGCCAGTTGCTCGAAAAAATCCGCATCCAAATCGTCGAGCGTGACGACCGCGTCGATCTTCACGAGCCGGTGCAGGTCGTCGTCTGTCAGCGCATTCGCGGCGAACTCATTGAGCTGCTGCCGCAACGGATCGATGTTGCCAGCCTTCACGCTGAGTCCCGCGGCCATCTCGTGTCCGCCGAACCGCTCCAGCAACGGCGCGCACTGGCGCAACGCGTCGACAATCGAGAATCCCGTGACGCTCCGACACGACCCCTTCCCCAGTTTGTCCTCGATGCCGATCACGACCGTGGGTTTGTAGAATTCCTGCTGGACGCGCGACGCCACGATGCCGATGACGCCGACGTGCCAGCCTTCCCTGGCCAGCACGAGCACCCGGTCTTGCTCCTGCGCACGCGCCATGGTCATGGCTTCGTCCACCATCCGTTCCTCAATGCGTTGGCGCTCGGCATTGTGGTCGTCAAGTTTCGTCGCCAGTTCCTTCGCGCGCGCCGCGTCGTCGGTGAGCAACAATCCCAGCGCCGCCATCGCATCCGCGAGCCGACCGGCCGCATTGAGCCGCGGCGCGATGCGAAACCCGATGTGGTACGGGCTGACGACGTCCGGCACACCGGCCACGTCCATCAACGCGCGCAGCCCGATCTTCTGCGTGTGCGGGAGGCGTTCCAGCCCCGCCTTCACCAGTATGCGGTTTTCCTCAATCAGCGGCACGACGTCGGCCACGGTGCCGACCGCCACGAGATCGAGGTGTTCGCGCAAATCAATCTGGTCGGAGAGTCGCCGGTCGCGTTTCAACAGCGCGTGCGCCAGCTTGAACGCCAGCCCCACGCTCGCCAGGTACCTGCAGGGTGCGTCCGTCGACGCCACGCGCTTGGGATTCACCAGCGCGACGCAATCCGGCAATTCCTCCGCCGGTTCGTGGTGGTCGAGGACGATTGTATCGACCTTGCTCTTTTTGAGATCGGCGATCTCGTGCACCGAACTGGTTCCGCAATCCACGGCGAGGAGCAACTGCGGCTGGTGCTCCTTGAGGCATCGCGCAATGCCGTCCGGGGTCAGGCCATAGCCCTCATCCATGCGATGCGGCAGGAAATTCGCGACGGTCGCGCCCGCCGCCCGCAAGACGAGCTGTAGCAACGCGCTCGACGTGACGCCGTCCACGTCGTAATCGCCGTAGATCGTGATGCGCTCGTTGCGTTCGACTGCCGCCAGGATCCGGTCGACCGCCGCCGCCATGTCCGGCAACGCGAAGGGATCGCCCAGCTGGCGAAGCTGCGGCTGGAGGAATTGCGATGCCTTCCCGGCATCGCCATACCCGCGATTGATGAGGACCTGGGCGAGCGCCACCGCGAGGTGCAGTTCACCGGCCAGCGTTTCCGCCTGCGCTGGCTCGGGTTTCGCAATGACCCAGCGCTTCGTCACGAAACAACCCTACGCTTTGGCCGGTTGCGGCTTCTTCTCGACGGCCCGCTTTGCCTTGGCGCCTTCGCCGCCACGATACAGACCGCGCACGGGCTGGCCGATGTAGATGGACGAATACGTGCCCGTCACCACGCCCACGACATAGCAGAACGCGAAATCATTCAGCACCCGGCCACCGAACCCATACAGCGCGATCGCGCACAAGAACACCGTGCCCGCCGTCAGGATCGTCCGCGACAGCGTCTCGTTGATGCTGCGGTTGATCAGGTCGAACTGGTTCAACCGGCCGCCGGTCAGCTTCTTGTTTTCACGAATCCGATCGAAGATGACAATCTTGTCGTTGATCGAATAGCCGATCAGCGTCAGCACGGCGGCAACGACCGGCATCGAGAACGTCCGGTGCGGCCACGGCCAGAGGCAGAACAGCCCGACGGTCATCAGGACGTCGTGGATCAACGAAATCAGCGCACCCAGGCCGTAGGAAAGCTCACCGAAGCGAAACGCGAGGTAGATCATGATGGCGATCAGCGACACGGCGATTGCCCAGAGCGCCTGCTTCAGCAACTCGCCGCCAACGACCGCGCCCACCTGTTCGCGGCTGATCTCTCTAAATTGCGCCTGGGGATACTTGTCCTCCAGAAGCTTGACCACTTCGTCCGCCTTGCCTTCGGGCAATCGCAACGACAGCACATCGCCGCCGCCGGTCATGTCGTGCTCGTATTGGATGAACGCCTCTTCGAAATGGTTCTGTTCCAGCGTGTGACGGATTTCGTCGGCATCGACGTGCTGGGTAAAGCCCAGGGTCACCGTGTCGCCGCCGCGGAAGTCAATTCCGTAGACTTCGCCGCGACCGATGTCCAAACCGCCGCGGTGAACGAACATGACCATGCCGGCGATGATCAACGCCCAGGAAAGAGTGAAGACGATTTTCCACACGCCGAGGAAGTTGATGTGCGGCACGTGACGAAACACGTGCAGCATCTGGAACGATTTCAGCCAGCCTTTCGCGACCAGCCAGTCGAAGATCAGTCGCGTGACGAACACCCCGGAGAACAGGTTGGCCAGCAAACCGATGATCAACGTAACGCCAAAGCCCTTGACCGGCCCGCTGCCTAGGGAAACAAGGATGACGCCGGTGAGGATGGCCGTGAAGTGCGCGTCGAAAATGACGCGAAACGCCCGCGTGTAGGCCGCCGCAATCGCCGCACGCAACCCCTTGTTCGCCGCCAGCTCCTCGCGCACGCGCTCGTAAATCAGCACGTTGGTGTCCACCGACATGCCGATGGTCAACACGACGCCGGCGATGCCGGGCAACGTGAGTGTGAACTTGAACATCGCCAGCACGCCCACGGTGATCAGGATGTTCATGAGCAGGGCGATATCGGCCACAACGCCCGCCGCCAGATAGTATACCGCCATGAAGATGATGACGGCACTCGCGCCAATTACCGCCGCGCGGAAACCGCTGGCAATCGAGTCCCGGCCCAACGTCGGATCCACCGTGCGCGCTTCCATCACATGCACCGGCGCCTGAAGCGGGTTCTCGAGCACGCTGGCCAAGCGCTGCGCCTCGTCGATGGGATACCCGCCCTGACGGCTGATCTGGCAGTGGCCACCGGAGATCGCCTCGTTGATGCGCGGGGCCGTGTAGAGTTCGCCATCGAGCACGATGGCCAGGAAATGGTCCACGTTCGCGGACGTGAGGCGTTCGAAAAGGCTCGCCCCTTCGTCATTGAACTCGATGCCGACTTGGGGGGCACCCGTCATCTGGTCATATTGTATGAAGGCGCGCCGCACGTACTTGCCGGTCATCTCAGGCCTGATCTTGACGAAATACGTGCTCGCCCGCTCTCCTTCGTTCTCTTTGACGGTCATCTTCTGGTAGCCCGGTGGTGGGGTGAACCGCGGGTCGCTCAACGATTGGGAAACCAGTTCCGCGTTATCGGGATGCACCAACCGGAACTCCAGAAACGCCGTCTTCTCGATTCGCCGGCGCGCTTCCTCGCGGTCGGCGTCCTTCAACCCCGGCAGTTCCACCAGAATCCGGTCTTCGCCGACGCGCTGGAGGAGCGGCTCGGCCACATGGAACTCGTCGATGCGCTTGCGCAGCACCTCGATCGCCTGGGCCACCGCCGTGCCTCGTCCCGCCGGGTCGATCCCCGAGATGTCCATCTTCAGCAGGAACGATGTCCCGCCCCTCAGGTCGAGTCCGAGTTTGATGCCGTACTGCGAGATCGCCCAGGCCGACATTAACAGGACGGCGGCGACCAACGCACACTTCCAACCAAATAGTTTGTTCATATGTCTGCGATTATTTTGGGGATGGCGCGGAGGCTTCCACTTCCGCGGACTTCTGGACGACCGACCCGACCGCGCTCTTGAGCACTTCCACCTTGACGTTGTCGGCGATCTTGATCATCAGCGATTTCTCTTTGACGTTGGAGACAATTCCGAAAATGCCGCTGCTCAACAACACTTTGTCGCCCGTCTTGACGTTCTTGATCAGGTTCTCCTGGTCCTTGCGCTGCTTCTGCTGCGGGCGAATCAGCAGGAAGTAAAACATCACGCCGAGGATCCCGAACGTGACGATCATCTGCAACATCTGCGCGCGCGGATCCTGTTCGGTCCCCGAGGGCGGTCCGAACATGGCCAACAATTCAAACTGTCTCATCTACTCCGATTCCTTCCGTGTATGCTGCCGTAAATTCCCGTCGAAAATCTTCAAATGTCCCCGCCGCAATCGCTTCCCGCGCGCGGCGCAACGTGCCCAGGTACAGGTGCAGGTTGTGCCACGTCATCAGCCGCAACCCGAGGATCTCGTTCGTGCGGCACAGGTGGCGAATGTACGCGCGCGTGAACCGGCGGCACGCGTAACATTCACATCCCTCTTCCAACGGCCCGAAGTCGTCGCGATACCGGGCGTTCTTGATCGCGTACGTGCCCCGCGCCGTAAAAATCGTCCCGTTGCGCGCCACGCGCGTCGGCAGCACGCAATCAAACATGTCCACACCCCGCGCAATCATATCCAATATCTGCGGCGGGGTACCGACCCCCATCAAGTAGCGCGGCTTGTCCGGCGGCAGGAACGGCACGGCCATCTCGACCTGCCGCACCATTTCGGACGGTGGTTCGCCGACGCTGACGCCGCCGATGGCGTATCCGTCGAATCCCATCGCCGCGAGTTCGCGCGCACTTCGTTCCCGTAAATCGGGATAAACACTTCCCTGCACAATTCCAAAGAGCAATTGGCCGTCGGATAATTCCTGCTCTCGACAGCGGGCCGCCCACTCTAAGGTCAGGTCCAGACTACTGCAAGCGTATTCTCGGTCACAGGGCCAATGGGGACATTCGTCGAATGCCATCACAACATCGCTGCCCAGAGCCACTTGCGCCGCCATCGACTCCCGCGGCCCGAGAAACAATGTCGCGCCGTCCACATGCGACTGGAACTCGACCCCTTCCTTGGAAATCTTGCGCAGTTTGGCCAGCGAGAAGACCTGGTACCCGCCGCTGTCGGTCAGGATCGGCCCGTCCCACCCCATGAACTTGTGCAGGCCGCCCGCTTTGGCGATCAGTTCGGTGCCGGGACGGATCGACAGATGGTAGGTATTGCCGAGGATGATTTGCGCCTTTAATTCATGCAACTCGTCCGGCGTCATGCACTTCACCGTCGCCTGCGTGCCCACGGGCATGAAGACGGGCGTCTCGACAATCCCGTGGGCGGTATGCAACCGGCCCAGACGAGCGGATGTTTTCGTATCCCGGGCCAAAAGTTCGAAAGTGCCGGTCATCACGCCTTGTTCAATTCCCGCTCGTACGTCTCGCGGTCGTCGATATCGATGAGGACGCCCTCGTCCTCGACCACGAGACGCGCGATGTCGTCGGCATGCGCCGCGTAGAAATGTTTGAGGGTCATCGATTCGTCCATCGCCAGAATTTCCTTCGCGTACCCGGCCCGCAACAACGGCGGATGCCCCTGCCGTCCATTGTACGACGGAATCAGAATCTTGTGGCGCTCGTTTTCGAACTTCTCGATGAGCGTCTCGACCGTCTCCCGTTTCAATCGTGGCTGATCGCAGACCGCGAGCATCACCATCTTCGCGCCTTTCGGCAAATCGCGCAGCCCCGCCTGCATCGACGTGAACATACCCTGCTGGTAGCGCTCATTCCTCACAATCTTGCAGTGTGTGTGTGCAATCTTCGCGGCGATCTCGTCGGCCTTGTACCCCAGCACCACCCGGATCTCATCCACGCGCGGCGACTGAAGGGCGTCGATCACGCACTCGATCATCGTTGTGCCGCCAAACAGGAGAAGCTGCTTGGGTTGGCCCATGCGCCGCGATTCGCCCGCCGCCAGAATGATCGCGACGTTCATTGGGCATCGGTGAGCGGCTTGTCGAGCATCTTATCGGCGATAGCGTTGGTCACGGACAACGACACGTAATTCTGCGCGCCGCGCCGCACGGCGATCAATTCGGAAACGACGCTGACCGCAATCTCTTCGACCGTCAACGAATGGATCGCCAGTCCCATCGGCGTGCGGACACGGCGGAAATCCTCGGCGGTGGCCACGCCCTCGTTGATGAAACCTTCCATGACCGTGCGCACTTTGCGTTTGCTGCCGATCATGCCGATGTAGCCGGCCTTGCTGTGGATGACTTCCTTCAGGATCACCGCGTCGTGCCGATGTCCGCGCGTGACGATGCACACATACGAATCCGCATCCAACGGGAACTCCTTCATCACCTTCGCGGGGTCATCGACGATGATTTTCGAGGCGTCGGGAAACCGTTCCTTGTTCGCGAACGAGGCCCGGTCGTCGATGGCGACCACATCGAACCCGCTCCACGCCGCCAGTTTGCCGACCGCGCACCCGACGTGTCCGCCCCCGCAAATGACGAGCACGGGACGCGGAAGGATGGGTTCGAGATAGACGGAAAGGGATGAAGGATGAAGGATGAAGGATAAGGGCTCGGGTTCGGGATCTTGGAGTATCTCAGCGCATTTGGTGGAGAGCTGGGAAATCAAATCGGCGGGCAGATCGTCGGAGACGATCAATTCTTGTGTGGAGAACAGGGCGCGCTTGCCGGCATGGTCGCCGGTCGTGATCGTCACCAGCACGCGGCGTTGACGCGTCGATGGTTCGGCCAATAACGCCTGCCAGACCTTCCCGCTCTGCGGATTCGGTTGCACGAAGGTCTGGACCGACCCGCCGCAGATCAAACCGTCGTCCCATCCGAAATCATCATCGAGCACGGCCTTGAACGTGAACGGCTCGCCGGTTTCGAGGGCGCGGAGGGCTTTCTGGCGCGTCTCGGCTTCGAGGCAACCGCCGCCGAGCGTTCCGATCACGCGGCCGTCGGGCAGGAAAATCGCCTTCGCGCCGCACTTCTGCGGGGTCGAGCCTTTCGTCTCGACCAGCACCGCGAACGCCAGCCGTTCCTTGCGTTGCAGCAGCCCGGCCAGTTCCTGGTAAATGGGGTCCACACGCCTAGGCTAACGGCAGAAATGAGGGGAATCAAGTCAACAGCACCAAGCGGAAAACGGTATCAAATCCTTGAGTTTCGCAACAGCTGCGCAACACGTCGGCTGCACGCAACTGTTAGCGACCACTCGTCCTGTTTCGATGGCCCAACTCATCGCGCGCCCAAACGACCTTCGCTGTTGACGTTTTACCTTGGCACCATTTCAGGTATTGCGGATCGGTTTGACTTCCTGACGGGTGAGCCACATGGACCCAACTAAGGTGATCAGTTCGGTAAGCCGTCTCGTTGAGGCTCTTGAGGGGGCCGTAGATTTCAGCGAACGCAGCCTTACACCATTGGATCTGCTCTTTGTCAAGGCCCAGCAGAATAAAACTCTGACCGGCCTTGGCTCCAGATAAATGCCTTCGGGAGCATCGTCGGATAATCTCGCGCACTTTTCCGTTCGATGGGCCATCGGCAGCGAGAATGTCCTTGAGCTTGTACAAGTATTCTCCCTTCTGGTTGCGCACGCTGATAGAGCATCTGATAAGAGAGGCTGACTGAAAACGTCGCTCTGATGTTTGGAACAACCTATCGATTTGTTCGTCTGAGCCAACCAACCCGAGTGCGTGCAGCAACCACCCCAAGCGCTTCCTCATGCCCTTGAACGGTACGGATTCAAAAGTTGCTCGGCCGGCCTTGACGTCCGCCATGACCTTGTTTTGGGTATTACCCTTGGAGAATCCGAGGAGTGAATAGGTGGGATTATTCGATCCCCAGCTTGCAGGATTGTTAATCAACCGGATGCGTTCACCTTCCCCCCACCGTTCAAATCCATCGACTAAGTCGTGCGCGGTGAAGAGATCTTTGCACGCGGTACATGTAAGGCAACCATGAGACACGTTCACTGCTGACGATCTCCTGCTAGTGGCCGGGTTCCACCGGCGTTCCCCAGCCATCATACTGGCCGTGGAGAGTTGTCGCGATGGCCTCGAAATCACGCCGAATCTTCTGAAGCTCCGGCAACGTCGGCGGCATGGTCTTGGTCATGAAACAGAGCCAATCCCCACCTTTCGCCGACGGCTTTACCTCCGCCTGAAACCCGTCCTTCCTGACCTGGTCGGCAGCTTCTTCGGCAGTGGCTTGCGTCGGGAGATAGAGAAAGAATTCCACCGTACGTGGCTTGGAGAGATCCACGCCCGCGTTCTTGAGTTGAACGAGGACCGCTTCGTCAGGACCTGGTTTCCGCGAGCAACCAAATAGATTAAAGAAACCCATAACAGTGATGCCGAGTATCAGTGCCGAACCGGCCCTCATGACGGATTCTATGTCAGCACCGTTTCCAATTTCAACGAATAATCGCCATCCCCCGCCGCCCGCCAATCATCGCCGCCAAAACTCCCGCCCGCAGCCAGTTGCAATTTCCGGAAACGGGCTTACTTTGAAGTGGAGAGTCGAGAGCGAGATGGTAGGCGAGTGGAAGTTGGCGGAGTGAGCAATCGCGGTTTGGGACTCGACTCTCCCCTTCGTTTTCCCTCACCGCCCGGCATCTTACAACAAACAACGGCTCGCCGGGAGGCTCGCCCTCCCATGGTCCCCCGCTGCCCGGTCAATCAAGCCTCGGCGACATCCGTCGGCATGATCTCCAACTGCAGCGAATAATCGCGATACCCGACCGACCGCCAGAACGCCACGCCCGCCGTGTTGGCCACGAGCACTTCGACGGTCAGCCGCTTGGTCGTCGGCCAGATTTCGGTGCGCAGCAGGCGCATCGCCTGTTTGCCCAAGCCTTTCCGGCGGCGTTGGCGAACGACAAAGAGCTGGCGCAGATAGATCTCGTCCGGTCGTTCCCGATACAGCGCGTAGGCGACGACCTTCCCGGCCTCCTCGAACAGGATGGCCACGTACTCGCCCTCGAGCCACCGGCGCATCCGCTGCTCCAACTCGGGAACGGTCATCGGGTTCCTGTGCCCCTCATCATGAATCAACTGATGGTTGAGTTTCGCGAGCAGTGGGCAGTCGTCCGCCGTGGCAAGTCGATAGGTCATCATGATTGGTCGCCTGTGTTGATGCGATACGATTTAGCTAACGGCTTCCCCCTCACCTTAATCCTTTGCCGCCTCGGCACGACTGGCGGCGTCTCGTCGGACTCGGCTCCCCCAGCGGGGCGAGGAAACTCCCCTCTCCCTTGTTGTGAAGGGAGAGGGTCAGGGTGAGGGTTTTTTCCCCACATTGCCGCACCTATCAAATCAAGCGTGGTGCACGTCCTAACCTGCTCCGATCTTCTGTAGCGGATTCTCGAATGCATTCAACTCATCCCACTTTTCCCGAATGACGTCGCGCAGGCGGGTGCGTCCGACGATCTCCAGGCGAATGCCGTCGGGGTCGGCAAAATAAATCGCATAGTAGTCGGGCGCGTACTCCGGGTAGACGCGCGGCTCGGAAACGGTGATTCCCAGCGACCGCAGCCCGCGGGCGGTCGCATCCACATCACTGCGTTCCGCCACCTGGAAACAAAGATGGTTGAGTCCCGGTGCGAGCGGTTCGTGGACCGGAGCGCCGGCCCGCGCCTGCCGCAGCGTGTACTGAAAACACCGATTGTAATAATGAATGCACGGTTCGCCGTCCACGGAGCCGGTGCCCTTGCGAAAGTCCAGCAGCCGCATCACGCCGTCGTAGAACTTTTCCGAGCGCCGAAGGTCCGACACCGTGACGTAGATGTGATCAATGCCGATTACTTGGAGCGTCATAGGTGGTGGAAGGCTAACGGCGCGGGTGGACGGAATCAAGCCCCGGAGAAGATGGATCCGTAAGCACATGTTCGGGGGATTGTTCGTTGCTATAGTGCTCAGAGTGTAATCCTGTCGTATTGATGCCGCAATACACTTGACGCCTCACCCAAATCGGACGCCGCCTACCTCCGCCACATGACATGTGATCGTCTATTGCGCTTTTGGATTTGACAAATTATCTTTTTGCGATACACTCCACGATGCCATGAAGGGGTTTGTCATCCGCGTTGGGGTTGGCGAGGTGGAGAACCCACCCCTGTTTCCCCTCCATGGGAGGGGATGGCGGAATCGAGGCGGCCTATCAACGGCGGCGACCGGGCCGGTCGCTACAAGAGCAGGGTTGGCATGGGAGCCAACCCCTACGAAGGAGAGGCCACCGGGGGGTGGGACTGCGAAACGAACCCAATTTTGTGTAAGCCGGCGTGGAAATTCGAAAGTCAGAAAGCCAAAAACGAAGCCAATTTTGGGGCTGGAATTGCGCTCCAAGCTAGTCCGAAGCGCTTTTGCGACCCGAAATACGACGGTCGCGTCCCCGCTACGCTTCGGCTCCGTCGGACTCGAATTGCGTTGCCGGGGGAGGGTTTTGGGTGTATAAATGATGGCTTCTCAAGGGTCGATTGTCCTTGGAAGGAACGGAATTCCGATGAGCAAACAACAGGCACATGCCGCGGCCAAGAGCCGCGCCAAGACCGCAGCGCCGATTGTCGAACTCGGCGCGGAACCGCACACACCCATGCGCGGGTGCGACATCGTCGTCAGATGTCTCGAACGCGAGGGTGTGGACACGGTATTTGCCTATCCGGGCGGCGCGAGCATGGAATTGCACCAGGCGCTGACACGGTCGAAGAGCATTCGCACGATTTTGCCGCGTCACGAGCAGGGGGGCGCGTTTGCCGCCGATGGTTACGCCCGCGCCTGCGGGAAATGCGGCGTCGCCATCGCGACCAGCGGCCCCGGCGCGACGAACCTCGTCACGGGCGTCGCCGATGCCTATATGGATTCGATTCCGATGATCCTGATCACGGGTCAGGTCCCGCGGGCGATGATCGGCAAGGGCGCGTTCCAGGAAACCGACGTGTTCGGCCTGGCGCTGCCGATCGTCAAGCACAGCTACCTCGTCATGAACGTCGAGGACATCCCGCGCGTTTTCAAAGAGGCGTTTTACATCGCCAATACCGGGCGACCCGGCCCCGTCTGGATCGATATCCCGAAGGACATCCAGCAGAGCACGTGCACGCCGGTGTTCCCCGACAAGATCAATTTGCGCGGCTACAACCCCGACAAGCGCATCAGCGACATCGCGGTCAACGAGATCGCGGGGTTGATCGAGAAGAGCGAGCGGCCGGTCATCTACGCGGGCGGCGGCATTATTTCGTCCAACGCCGGCAAGGAACTGGTCGAGTTCGCCGAGAAGGCCAACATCCCCGTCGCGACCACGCTGATGGGCGTTGGCGCGATTCCGTCCGATCACCGGTTGTCCATGCGCTGGCTCGGGATGCACGGCACGGTGTACGCCAATTACGCCGTCGACAAGTCCGACCTGCTGTTGGCGCTCGGCGTCCGGTTTGACGACCGGGTCACGGGCAAGGTCAGCGAGTTCGCCAAGCACGGCACGATTGTCCACATCGACGTCGATCCGAGCGAGCTCAACAAGAACAAGGTCGCGCATTTGCCGATCGTCAGCGACATCAAATACGCGCTCCAGCAGCTCAACAAGGTCGTCAAGGGCAAGAAGTTCACCGAGTGGCACGCGCAGATCGACGAGTGGAAAAAGCAATTCCCCTTCCGCTACCGCGTGACCGATGAGGTGTTGAAATCGCAGTACGTCCGCGAGTTTCTCCAGGGCGATGTCAACGAGATCATCATGCCGCAGTACGTCATCGAGTTGCTCGATGAACTGACCCGCGGCGAGGCGATCGTCACCACGGGTGTCGGCCAGCACCAGATGTGGGCCGGCCAGTACTACAAGTTCAAGCACCCGCGCACGTTCCTGACCTCGGCGGGGCTCGGCGCGATGGGCTACGGTTATCCCGCGGCGATGGGCGCCAAGGTCGCGTTCCCTGACAAGCAAGTCGTTGACATCGACGGCGACGGCTCGTTCCTGATGAACATCCAGGAACTCGCCACCGCCCACATCGAGCGCATCGCCGCGAAGGCGCTGGTTCTCAACAATCAGCATCTCGGCATGGTCGTCCAGTGGGAAGACAAGTTTTACAACTCGAACCGCGGCCACACGTATCTCGGCGACCCGCAGAACCCGCACAAGATTTATCCCGATTACGTCGCGGTCGCGAAGGGCTTCAACGTCCCCGCCGAACGCGTCACGCGCAAGAGCGAATTGCGGGCGGCGATGCAGCGGATGCTCGATTCGAAGGAGCCGTACGTCCTCGATGTTATCGTCCCGTACACCGAGCACGTGCTGCCGATGATCCCTGCCGGCAAAACGGTCCGGGAGATCATCATCGAAAAGGACGCGAAACCCGTCCTCGGGACCAATCTGGGATTGTAGTCGGTGTGATCGGAGTCGCGCGACGGTTTTTGTGGTCGCGGCGGTGGTCACGCGTTACAATCCAGCCTTGTGAACCGATCGGATTGGATTCGTACAAGCGCTGTCCTAATTCTGTTCGCCGTCGTCTTCGAGTTTCTCACCATCCACAGTTATCGCCGTCTTTCCGCGACCATCGATGAGCCGCAACACCTCACCGATGGTTATGTCGTGTGGAAACTGCAGGATTACCGCGTCGACCCGGAACACCCGCCGTTGCTGCGCATGTGGGCCGCGCTGCCGCTGTTGGTGACGCCCGGGATCAAGCTGGACACTCACACTCGCTACTGGCTCGTCGGGAATGAATGGCGCTTCTGCCATCAATTCCTCTATCAGGACAACGATGCGGATCGCCTGCTCTACCCCGCTCGCTTCATGATCAGCCTGCTCGGCGTGCTCCTCGGCATTCTGGTTTTCTGTTGGGCCAGGGAATTGGTCGGGTTCTGGCCCGCCGCGATCGTGCTGGGATTGTTTTGTACGGATCCGAATCTGGCGGCCCATTCCGGTCTGGTCACAACGGATTTGGGCGCAACCTGCTTCATCTTCGGCTCGGTCTATTTCGCGTGGCGCGTCGCGCGCAATTTCGGCATCGGCAACGCCATCGGACTTGCCGTCTTCTTCGTGCTCGCCCAACTGAGCAAGTACTCCGCGGTTTTGCTGGTGCCGATTCTTCTGGCCTTGTTGCTGGTGCGGGCGCTTCAACCGACGCCGTGGCCCTGCCATTTCCGTCGCGCCACGCTTCTTTCGTCGCGGGCACGCAAAACCATGCTGGCTCTCGCTTCCATCGGCTGCCTGATGCTGGTTTCTTACACGGCGCTTTGGGCGATCTATTCTTTCCGCTACGCGCCGACGACCGCGACAATCGAAGAGGCGCAGTTCGCCACCGATATTGAGGCGCAACGTCGCCTGCCCCGATTCACCAGCTTGATGCAATGGGTCGACAAGCATCACCTGCTGCCCAACGTCTGTGCCCAGGGATTCCTCTCGATGGCCGCGAAGGCCCAATTGCGGAGTGCCTATTTGTTCGGAGAATCCAGCAAGCAGGGATGGTGGTATTACTTTCCGGTGGCGGTTCTCATCAAGACTCCCATTACCCTCCTCTTCCTGTCATTCATCGGGTTGATCCTTTGGGCTGCCGACTGGACGGAGAACTGGCTGGACGGCCTGTTCCTCGTCGGACCACCGGCGGCGTATTTTGCCGTGGCCATGGCCGGTCACTTGAACATCGGTCTGCGACATATCCTGATCGTCTATCCGTTTGCCTGGCTGCTGGCCGGGCGGACCATCGCCGCTCTGTTCCCATCATCAATGTCGGGAACAAGACGTCGGTGGAGAGGCATTGCTCTTGCGTGCTTGTGTCTGGCGCAGGTCACCGAATTCGCCGCCGTTTACCCCGACTGCCTCGCGTTTTTCAATGTCAGCGTTGGTGGGCCGCGACACGGTGTCGAATATTTGGTCGATTCCAATCTCGATTGGGGCCAGGATCTGAAACTGCTCAAACAGTGGATGACGGAACATCAGGTGGCCCGCATCAACCTGAGTTACTTCGGCTCGGCCGACCCGGCCTACTACGGAATCGAGTACAACCCGTTGCCCGGTTCGCCGTTCTACGATTACGGTCGAATCGGCAAACCACAGGTGCCCGGCTACATCGCGGTCAGCGCCACCAACCTGCGCGGCCCGTATCTGAGCGATTTCGCCAAGAGCCTGTACGCCAGCCTCCAGAAACGCCAACCGGTCGCCGTCCTCGGTCACTGCATCTACGTGTATTGGGTTGACCAGCCGTGGTGGTAGGCGACAGGTTTTGGTGGTCACACTCAGCGCGAGTCGGTACACTCCACACCCATGGAGGGTAGCGCCCGGGTTCGAACGACGGTCGTGCTGTGCGCATTCACGGTGGCATTCACCGCGCTCACCGTTGGCAGCTACACGCACGAATCCGCGACGGTCGACGAGCCGCAGCACCTGACTGCCGGCTATACGGCGTTGCGCCTGCACGATTACCGCATCGACCCCGAACATCCGCCGTTCTTGCGCCTGTGGGCGGCACTGCCGTTGCTGGCCATGCCCGAGGTCCGGATCGATACGAACAGCCCCTCGTGGAGCGCGGCCGACGCATGGAAATTTAGTCATCGCTTCCTTTACGAACTCAACGACGCCGACCATCTGTTGTATCGCGCCCGGTTTATGACGGTCCTGCTCGGGATCCTGCTGGGAATCCTGGTCTTCAGTTGGGCGCGCGAACTCTTTGGATTTTGGACGGCGGCAACGATCCTCGCGCTCTACTGTGTCGAACCAAACATCCTCGCCCATTCAAGCCTCGTCACCACCGACCTCGGCCTAACATGTTTTGGTTTCGGCGCCCTCTATTTCCTCTGGCGCACGACGCGACGACTCACTGGTGGCAACGTCGCCGGCGTCGCGGCGTTCTTCGCGCTCGCTCAGGTCTCCAAGTTCTCCGCGCTGCTCCTCGGGCCGATTGTGCTGGTGCTGCTGGTCGTGCGCGCTCTTCGCACGGATCCCTGGCCCTGCCGCATCACCGAGGGAGGCGACCTTCGTTCGCGGCGCGCGAAACTGCTCGTTTCGCTTGCGGTCGCGGCGGTTCTGGCCCTCGCATCGTACGTGGCAGTGTGGGCCGCATACGGCTTCCGGTATGGGACGATTACCCCCAGCGACGATCTCCGGCTTGTACGGGAAGACACACAGTTTCTGCAGTCGGTACACATGGTCGCGCGCGTCGCCGATTGGCTGGACAAACACCAATTGGTTCCCAATGCCTACGCGCAGAGTTTCATTCTCGGCCAGGTAAAGACGCAACACCGGACCGCGTATTTGGCGGGCCGAACCAGTCGCACCGGCTGGTGGTACTATTTCCTCGCGGCATTTCTGGTCAAAACGCCATTAACCATCCTGTTGCTTCTCGTTTGTGGCCTGGTGCTCCTCATCCAGGAACCCGTGCGCTGGAGAACCAACGCCGCCTTCCTCGTGTTTCCGCCGGCCATTTTCCTCGGCGCAGCCATGATGGCGCACCTCAACATCGGCCTGCGTCACATCCTGCCGGTCTATCCATTCGCGCTCCTCATCGCGGGAGTGACGCTTGATGAGATGCGGGCGAAGTGGCGCGCCGGCGTTCTGCTGGTCCCTGTCGCGCTCGCTTGCGTTGAACTCGCCACCGTCTATCCGCATTGTCTGGCCTTCTTCAATCAAATCATCGGGGGGCCCGGCAACGGACATCTCGTCCTTCTCGACTCGAATCTCGATTGGGGCCAGGACCTCAAACCGCTGAAACGCTGGATGGACGCCCACCATGTTGAGGTGATCAACCTCAGCTATTTCGGCACAGCGGATCCAGGGTACTACGGAATCCGTTGGGCGGGTCTGCCCGGCATGATGGAAAATATGGCGCCAACGGTCAGCGGGCCGCGTCTTCCGGGCTACGTCGCGGTGAGCGTGCAAAACCTGCACGACGTCCATCGCGTCGCGCCGGCGCCCGACTTCTTCACCCCCCTCTTGGAGCGCACGCCGGCCGCGGTGATCGGTTATTCGATCCACGTCTATTGGGTCGAGACCAATTGGTGGTATAATCCGCGCCCATGAAAGTCTCGGAACGGTTTCGCGGCATCCTTTGCCTGGCGGTCTTCGCCGTCGTGTTCCTGGCGTTGACCGTCGGCAGCTACGTGCGCGAATCTGCGACATGGGACGAGCCGCAACACCTCACCGCGGGCTACAGCGCCCTCAAGTTCCACGATTACCGCACCGACCCGGAGCATCCACCGTTCATTCGCATGTGGGCCGCGTTGCCGTTACTCGGCATGAACGGAATCAAGATGGACCTGCAGAGAATCGACCCGGTGGCTTCCGCGTCCTGGGTTATGGGGGGACAATTCCTCTTTTGCCACGATATGCTCTATGTCTTCAACGATGCCGACCGTCTCCTCTACGCAGCCCGGTTCATGATTGTCCTTCTGGGCGTGCTGCTGGGTGTGCTCCTGTTCTATTGGTCCCGCGAGTTGTTCGGCTTCTGGCCGGCCGTGGTCGTGCTCGGGTTCTATACCATCGAGCCCAACATCCTGGCGAATTGCCGGCTCGTCACCACGGATTTTGGTGTGGCCTGCTTTGCCTTCGGTGTTGCCTACTTCCTGTGGCGGACCGCGCGCCGCCTCAGCGCCGGAAACCTGCTCGGTTTGGTCGCCTTTTTTGCGCTGGCCCAATCCAGCAAGTTTTCCGCCGTGTTACTTGGTCCGGTGGTACTGGCGCTACTGGTCGCCCGCGCCTGCCAGAAGTCCACCTGGCCGGTCCGCATTGGCAGGTGGACGGAACTGTCCACCCGGTGGAAAAGACTCTCCGCAGTCGCGGTCATCTTCGCAACGCTTGCGATCGCCGCGTGGGTGGCGATCTGGGCTGCTTACGACTTTCGCTACCTGCCATCCGCCGCACCCGAATGGCGCATGGAATTGCACAACGATCCCGGCATCCTCAAGCGCACGCCTACCCTCGCCAGCGTGATCGCATGGGTGGATGAACACCACCTGCTTCCGAACGCCTACAACGAAGGCTTCCTCCTCGGGCAGGCCAAAGCCCAAAAGCGCAGCGGCTTCCTCGCGGGCAGCTATCGCACGGACGGTTGGTGGTGGTTCTTCCCCTTCGCGTTCCTGATCAAAACGCCCATCTCCGTGATCGTGCTGTTCGGCGCCGGGGTCATCCTGGCCGCAAGTCGCTGGCGGCGTCTTGTCGACGATGCCATCTACGCGCTGCTGCCGTTGGTGACGTTTCTGGTGGCCGCGATGCTGGCAAAATTGAACATCGGCTTGCGTCACATCCTCCCGGTCTACCCGTTCGCCTTGCTGCTCAGTGGTTACGCCATCACCAAACTGTGCGCGCAACGGCCCAGCCCGCTTCGCCTCACTCTGGCCGTGCTCTGTCTCCTGGCACTTGGCGAATTTGTCACGGTCTGCCCGCACTATCTGGCGTTCTTCAACCAATTCGTCGGCGGCCCGCGCAACGGACACGAGTATCTCGTTGATTCCAATCTCGATTGGGGTCAGGACCTGAAAGGCTTGAAGCTGTGGATGGACCAGCACGACGTTCACCACATCAACCTGAGCTACTTCGGCACGGCCGATGCCGACTACTACAAGATCGACTGCACCTACCTTCCCGGCGGGCCGTTTTTTGATACCAAGCGCCAGTCCGGCCCGATCCTGCCCGGTTTCGTTGCGGTGAGCGCTTCCAATCTGCGCGGCCTCTATTTTCCAGCAAACGAACGCGACGAATACAAACCCCTGTTGGACATGGAGCCGGCGGCGGTGATTGGCTATTCCATCTACGTCTACCGGGTCGATCACCCGTGGTGGCGCTGACAACGCTGCCGAAGGCTCACTCCGTCTGGCCTTCCTCTTCCTGACCGGTAAACTCTTCGCCGCCCTCCTGCTTCATCCGCTTGAGCACCTCGGACATGTCCTCGACCACATGAAAAACCTTGGCGGCGACGTAGATCGGGCTCTTCTGTTGGACGGCCAGCGCGATGCAATCGCTCGGACGTGAGTCGATCTCCAGGATCTTCTTTCCCAGTTCGTTCTCGGACCGCAATACGAGCCGCGCGTAATACGTGCTGTTCTTGAGATCGTTGATGACGATGCGCTCGACCTTCACGCCCAATCCCGTAAAAATATGGCCGATCAGATCGTGCGTGAGCGGCCGCTCTTTCGGGGTGTTGCGCAGGAACATCGTGATCGCCGCGCCGACACTGTGGTCCACATAGATGACGAACGTTTTCTCGTCGTTGCCGACGAACACTGCGCAACCCGTGGTGGTCGGCAGCACGCCCTTCACCTGCACTTCGACGACGTCGTTCTTCACGGCGTTATCATAGATGCCTTTGCCGCGAAAGGCAAACCACGCATTCCAAGTTCAAAACAGGCATATCGCCGCCGTGATCACCGTCGAGTAGAGCCCTTGCGGATGGCCAACGGCTGTCTGCGTGCAATTGCTTGTGCGGACGATCTTTCCGCTCATGCGGAAGACCTGTTCCTTCTCATCCCAGCCCGCGTCCTCATTAAAATCAACGCCCAAGGTCGTTCCCAACATCGCCGCCGCCATGTCCTCGGAAAAATTACCCGCCGTCGTGTCGTTCATCCCGTACGCGTGCAATTCGCTCAGGTAACCGTACGCGTCCTCGTCGGCCGGCTGCGCCACGCCAATCGATGCCGCAATCAGCCGGTGCGGCTCATTCGTCGAGAGGCGCGCGATCACCGCAAACGTGATCTGGCCGGGCTGCAGCAACTGCTCGCCCTGCTTGCGCGAAATGATCTTGCACCGCGGTGGCAGGATGCTCGACACCGTCACCAGGTTGCACTTCTCGATGCCCGCGTCCCGCAGCGCCAGCTCGAAACTTCGCAGCTCGTGTTTGTGTGTGCCGACACCCTTCGTCAGAAAAATCTTCGATGGAACAAAATGCATGTGAATTGTTTCTCGCTGCCGTCGCGAAGGGAAACAAATTTCTTGCAGCAATGCAAGAAATTCATCATCGTGCTGCCGCATTTCTTCACATGGCCGCCAAACACCAGAACGTCACCGTCGGCATCATCCAGATGCGCTGCACCGCGCAGCCCTCGGCGAACCTGAAACGCGCGCTCGCGCTTATCGAAAAAGCCGCCAAACGCGGCGCGCAAATCGTTTGCCTGCCCGAGCTGTTCCGGTCGCTCTATTTTTGCCAGGCCGAGGACCACAGCCAGTTCGCGCTCGCCGAACCGGTCCCGGGCCCGACCACGACCGCGCTCGCCGCCGTCGCGCGCGCCCACCGCATCACCATCGTCGGCTCGATCTTCGAGAAACGTTCCGCCGGCGTGTATCACAACACCGCCGTCATCATCGACCCGCGCGGCAAGCTCGCTGGCCGGTACCGCAAGATGCATATCCCCGACGATCCGTTGTACTACGAGAAATTCTACTTTGCCCCCGGCGATCTCGGCTTTCAATCGTTCGCGACCAAACACGCCACCATCGGCGCGCTCGTGTGCTGGGATCAATGGTACCCGGAAGCCGCGCGGATCACTGCGTTGAAAGGTGCTCAAATCCTCTTTTATCCGACGGCCATCGGTTGGCATCTCAGCGAGAAAAAGCAATTCGGCGCGAAGCAGCATGATGCCTGGGTCACGATCCAGCGGTCTCACGCCATCGCCAACGGCGTGTTTGTCGCCGTGCCCAATCGCGTCGGACTCGAAGGCGCCATCCAATTCTGGGGCGGCTCGTTCATTTGCGATCCATTTGGCGAAGTGATTGCCGAGGCCGGCTACGATAAGGAAGAGGCCCTCATCGCGAAGTGCGACCTCCGCAAAGTCGAGGTAACGCGCCAGCATTGGCCGTTCCTTCGCGACCGCCGCATTGATGCCTACGGCGGCATCAGCCAGCGCTTGCTCGACTGATGCCAGCAACGACGCAGTCACATTAAAATTCGTCTTCGCGCAATTCCCTCTTGCGATATTCGTCAATGTAGATCGTCATCGGCTCGGCCATGACGTCGCGATACAGACCCATCTTGAAATAATAGTAGCTCGGGTTCGGATAGCTCGTCGTCGGATTCTCGGGATAGGCGGTCGCGCCGGTGTAATCCACAACCTGTTTGCCGTTGAGCCACGCTTTGATCCGTCCGGTCTCATTGGTCGTGAACCGGATCTGAAACTTGAAATCCGTCCATTTGCCACGCAGGTCTTCGGTCGTCTTGAAAATGGTCGTTGGATGGGGGCCGATCTGACGCGTGATGAACAGCACGCCGGCAACGTACCGAAGCGCCACCACCGGGCTGTCGTCCGAGCAGTTGCCCCCTTCGGGACAATATTGCTTCCACTGCGCGATGACTAGGCGCGTCGGCACGATGGGAAAATCCGTCGGGATGAAGTCGCTGAACGAGTATTCGTAAGCCTTGTTCTCCCTCGATACCAGCTTCTTGGGACCCTCCCGCAATTCCGCGCGTTCGCTGTCCTTGTTGCCGTTGATGCCGGCTTCAAATTTCTCGCCGGCGTGAAGGGTGATCTTGGCGGCGCCGTGGCCCGCCCGAACAATGTTCGTCTGCATTTCCACCGCGCCGGGAGCAAATCGGCTGGTGTCCCAAAGCTTGCTCAGCTCCGGCGTCTCAAACCCATCGTAAACGTCGATGCCCGTCGTCGGCGCATTCGTGCCTTGCGCGCGCGCGAGGTTTCCCACGAGAACCAACAGGCTGAGAACGAATCTGAATTTGGCATTCATCGTTGGCAAAACTATCAAATGTCAGCAGCCGAACAAACTTCTTTCGCTGCCCACGGCAACCTGCTAACAGATTAGCCAATGACCCAGGGCCAATTGACCCCCCGCGAACTCGGCTACCGCATGCCCGCCGAGTGGCATCCCCACGCGGCCACGTGGCTCAGTTGGCCGCGTCCCGACGGGATCAGTTTTCCCGATCGTTACGACGAGGCGCTGCCGACGCTCGCCGAAATGGTCCGGACCATCGCGCCGCACGAACCTGTCCATATTAATGTCCGCAACGACGAGGTCGAATCCATCGCCCGACGCGCCGTGGGCGACCGCGAGCCGAATGTCTTCTACCACCGCATCCCGTCCTACGAACCCTGGTGCCGTGATCACGGTCCCATCTTCGTCGTGCGCAAGGCCGAGATGGCCATCGTCGATTGGCGCTACAACGCCTGGGGTAACAAGTATCCCCCGTACGACGACGATGACGCCGTGCCGCAACGCGTCGCCGAACTCCTCGGCCTCCCGCTGTTCAGTCCGGGCATCGTCATGGAGGGCGGTTCCGTCGACGTCAACGGCGCGGGCTCGCTCCTCACCACGACCTCCTGTCTCCTGAACCCCAACCGCAACCCGGGCCTCAGCCAGCCGCAGATCGAGCAGTACCTCCGCGATTACCTCGGCGTCTCCAACGTCCTCTGGCTCGGGGACGGCATCGCGGGCGATGATACCGATGGTCACATCGACGACCTCGCCCGATTCGTCGACCCGCATACCGTCGTGACCGTCATCGAACCCGACACCCACGACGACAATTACCAGCCCCTCCAGGAAAACCTCAAACGTCTCCACGCCATGCGCGATCAGGATGGTCAACCCCTCCGCGTCGTCGAGTTGCCCATGCCCGGCTTCATCGAATACAACGGCCAACGGTTGCCGGCCAGCTACGCCAATTTCTACATCGCCAACCGCGTCGTCCTCCTGCCCACCTATCGCAACCCGGCCACCGACAAGGCCGCCATCGACACGTTGCAAAAACTCTTCCCCGACCGCCGCGTCGTCGGAATCGACAGCACCAACCTCATCTTGGGCCTCGGCTCCTTCCACTGCCTCACCCAACAGCAACCCGCTGTGTAACGCCCTTGGTTGTAGCCGCGAATCTCATTCGCGGATCTTCCACCATCCCCTCCCACGGAGGGGAAACAGGGGTGGGTTCTCCTCTGCGCCACGTCGTTTTCGCCCCCCAAATCGGCCGGATCAACCCCCAATTCCCCTCCCAAACACACCCCAATTTGGGTTCGTTTTTGGCTTTGTTTTCATCAATTTTCCACGCCGGCTTGGATAAACTTGGGTTTGTTTCGCAAAAACACCTTTTTCGTGGCGCCTGCTGTAGCCGCGCTCGGCGAGCGCGGACCCGGTCGCCTTCATAATTGTGGGGCGGGATGCCCAGTCCGACGAGCGTATCCCGCCGTTTCGGGTGTTGTAGGCCGCGTGCCCCCACGCGGCGCTCGGTCACCGGGCGCCCGGCCGTCGGTCCCTCTCCCTTCCCCACCACCCCACATATCTCCGCATGTCGCCGTGACCTATATCGTATCACGATAGCAATGTCAACAAAATATCTCCTCGTGATTCCGCGTCATGTGCAAGGGTGCGTGCCGATGCCATCTCACGACTGAGCGCCTTGTCATTCCGAGCTTGTCGAGGAATCTCTGTCGTTCCCAGGTGCAGGCGGGATGTAGGGGCAGACCTCCGCGTCTGCCCGCTGCAGTTAGGTGACAGATAAGCCGTCGCCCAGGAGTGGTCGCCATTGCGTCCGACATCGACTCGTTCCAATGACGCGACGGCTTGCCGGTCAAGGATGACAGTGACGGCGTCGAGTGTATGTGTCTCGCGGAAGGGGCAGGCTGTCGGGACAGGTAATGCTATTTGTCGAATGAATCGACGTATTCCTCAATCACTTCCACGCCACGCTCCGCTTGCTCCGTCTGCTCCCTGAGCAGCCTCATAAAATCGGTATCCCTGCGGCCGGGTATATTGCAACTCGACAAGAGTTGGCAAGCCCGGACGCTCCGGTAAAACTGCTTGCGAATCGCTTCGGGAAGATACAGACCATTCTCATTCAGCCAGTTGTCGCACTCCATTCCGACCATGCCGCATTGCGCCGGATCATGCCGCACACCATTGATTTTGAACAACAGCACCCGCGCTTGTGCCACTGCCGCGAGACGAACGTCTGACGGCACCAACTGGTTGCCTTCATCGTGGCGAGCCACGTCCGTTTTCGCTCTGTCCTTACGCACGAACTCGTACGGAAACCATTGCCATACCCAACCCGACCAGGAAGCGAGTTTGCTAACAATCCAAATCCACACTTTGTTATGCATCATAACATTCCTCCGATCATTATCGAACACGATGACACAACACTCGCAAAAATCAACATGGACTGTTCGCGCTCGCGTGGAAACCGGTCACGTCCAACCGCTGAATCACCCCACCGCCCCCATCCCCACCAGCCTCTTCCACCTCTCCTCGCTGACCGGCATCACGCTCAACCGTCCCATCCGAACCAGTTCAAAATCCCGAAATTCACTCAACGCCTTGACCTCGCCCAGCGTCACCGGCCGCGCCAGACGCTCCCGGGGTTTCAAGTCCACCACCACCAACCGCGCATCCTTCTCTTTCGGGTCGGGATACGCGTCGCTCGTGACTTCCGCAATGCCGACAATCTGTTTCTCGTCACCCGTGTGGTAAATGAACGCGAGGTCGCCACGCTTCATCGACCGCAGATGTTTCAGCGCCAGCGCATTCGACACGCCATCCCATACCGCCCGTTTGTCCCGCTCCAAATCCCCAAACGAATACGTGCTCGGTTCCGTCTTCAGCAGCCAATGGTTCGCCATAATCGCACCTCAGGCGACTTTTGTAGCCGCGAAACTCTTTCGCGGCAAGAACACACCGCGAATAGGATTCGCGGCTACAATTTATCGCGGCCCGTAATTTGACTCCGTCGCGCGCCTGCGCTATGTTCCGAATCGGGTCGCCTATGCCGAAGCTGCACATACTGTCGCCGAGTTCGCTCGCCACCACGATCGAGCTAACGGACAAGCTCATCACCATCGGTCGCAACGAAGACAACGCCATTTGCATCCCGGATACGAATGTCTCCTCAATGCACGGGATGCTGGTCCGCGACGGGGACACGTATCAATTGCACGACTTCAAGTCCACCAATGGCACGTTTGTGAACGGCGAGCAGATCATAGCCGTGAAACTTCCGGATGGCGCATCGATCCGCCTCGGCCCCGTGGAACTTCGCTACGAATCCGGTCTCGCCAAAGTCTCGCCTCTCGAAGCCGCGCTAGCGGATCAGCAAGTTTTCCTCACGCCGACCAGGGGCTCCGGCAACAGGGAGCGCGCCGGCATGTCGAAAAGGATGAAACCGGAGTACAGCGCCGGGGCGTTGGGGGCCGGCCCCGTTACGATTCAGCCATCCTTCACCGCCAAACCAATCCCTCCAGCATCTTCCGACACGTCCGAGTAAACCAGCCTGGATGTTGTGCGCGGGTCTCCTGACCCCGCACGTATTTCGACCGAAGGTCTCCAAACCTGAGCGCATCACCCCCGCTCGAACGCCAGCTCACCCGCCCGCTTCTTGTCCACCACCACCTTGATCTTGTCGCCTTCCTTGAAATTGCCGGACAGGATTTCCAGCGATAGCGCGTCGAGTATCTTCTTCTGGATCACCCGCTTCAGCGGCCGCGCCCCGAACACCGGATCGTATCCCTCGCGCGCAATCACGTCTTTCGCCGCATCGGTCACCGTCACGGCGATGTTCTGATCGAGTAACCGTTTCTGGACGCGGGCCAGTTGGATATCCACGATCTTCTTGATGTCCTCGCGCGTCAACCCGTGGAACAACACGATCTCGTCCACGCGGTTCAGGAATTCAGGCCGGAAATGCGCCCGTAAATCCTCCATCACGCGCTGACGCACCGCCTCGTCGTCCCCTTGCTTCTCGGCGAAATGCTGCGAGCCGATGTTGCTGGTCATGATCAGCACCGTGTTCTTGAAATCCACCGCCCGCCCCTGACCGTCCGTCAGGCGCCCGTCATCGAGCACCTGTAGCATCACGTTGAACACGTCATGGTGCGCCTTCTCGATCTCGTCCAGCAACACCACCGAGTACGGTCGCCGCCGGACCGCTTCGGTCAATTGCCCGCCCTCTTCGTACCCCACATACCCCGGTGGCGCGCCGATCAGCCGCGCCACGGTGTGCTTCTCCATGTATTCGCTCATGTCGATGCGCACCATCGCGTTCTCATCATCAAACAGAAACTCCGCCAGCGCTCGCGCCAGCTCCGTCTTGCCGACCCCCGTCGGTCCGAGAAAAATGAATGAGCCAATGGGCCGGTTCGGGTCCTGTAACCCGCTCCGCGCCCGACGCACGGCATTCGATACCGCCGCAATCGCGTCCTCCTGGCCGACGACCCGCAACCGCAGCCGGTCCTCCATGTGCACGAGCTTCTCGCGCTCGCCTTCCAGCAGCCGCGAAACGGGAATCCCCGTCCACTGCGCGACCACGTCGGCAATGTCGTTTTCCGTGACCTCTTCGGTCAGCATCTTCGATGTCTTCTGCAGTTTCGCCAGCTTCTGGTCGGCCACCTCGATCTTTTTCTCCAGGTCGGGTAGTCGCCCGTACTGGATTTCGCTGGCCTTGCTGAGGTTGCCCTCGCGCTTGGCCTGCTCCATTTGTTCCCGCGACATCTCAATCGCCGATTTCAGGTTCCGAATCTCATCGACCACGCCCTTCTCGTTCTGCCATTGTGTCTTAAGCTTCTTGACCTGCTCCTGCAGGTCGGCAAGGTCTTTCTCCAGCTTGTGCAACCGCTCTTTGCTCGCCTTGTCGCTCTCCTTCTTCAATGCCGTGCGCTCGATCTCCAATTGCATGACCCGCCGCTCGATCTCGTCGATCTCCGTCGGCAGCGAATCCAACTCGATCCGCAGCCGTGACGCCGCTTCATCCACCAGGTCAATCGCCTTGTCCGGCAAAAACCGGTCCGCGATGTACCGATGCGACAGCACCGCCGCGCTCACGAGCGCGCTGTCCTGGATGCGCACGCCATGGTGCACTTCATACCGCTCCTTCAAGCCGCGCAAAATCGCAATCGTGTCCTCGACCGACGGCTCGCCGACATAGATCGGCTGGAACCGCCGCTCCAGCGCCGGGTCTTTCTCGACGTATTTGCGGTACTCATCCAGCGTGGTCGCGCCGATCGTGTGCAACTCCCCGCGGGCCAGCGATGGCTTGAGCATGTTTGCCGCGTCCACCGGCGCGCCCTCCGCCTTGCCCGCGCCGACCACCGTGTGCAACTCGTCAATGAACACGATGATCTTGCCTTCGCTGGCAATCACCTCTTTGAGGAACGCCTTGAACCGGTCTTCAAACTCGCCGCGGAATTTCGCCCCCGCCAGCATCGAGCCGATGTCCATCGCCACGAGCCGTTTGCCCTTGAGCCCCTCGGGCACGTCGCCGCTGACAATCCGCCGCGCCAGCCCTTCCGCAATTGCCGTCTTGCCGACACCGGGATCGCCAATGAGAACCGGGTTGTTCTTCGTCCGCCGCGACAGCACCTGGATGACCCGGCGGATTTCCGTGTCCCGACCGATGACCGGATCGAGTTTGCCGCGCCGTGCGTCCTCCGTCAGGTCGCGCCCGTACTTCGCCAACGCCTGGTATTTGTCTTCGGGATTCTGGTCCGTCACCTGGGTGTTGCCGCGGACGTCGCGCAGTGCCTTGAGGATCGCCGCCGGCGTCACGCCGTGCGGCTTGAGAAGATTCGTCGTGCCCGCGATTCCCAGGAGCATGTGCTCCGTGCCGACGAATTGGTCCTTCAACTTGTCGGCCTCCGTGAACGCCGCCTCCAGCGCCGTCCGCAGTCCCTTGCTCATGGACACCTGGCTCGCGTCCGCGCCATGAACCTGCGACCGGCGATTCAACGTGTCGTCCAGCGAACGAACAATGACATCCGCGTTCGCGCCGAGCTTGTCCAGCAACGGACGCACGAGTCCGTCCGGCTGTTGAATGAGCGCCGACAACAGGTGCTCGGTGTCAACCTCGGGATGGTTGAGCTTCTGGGCGATTTCCTGCGCCGACTGCAGCGCCTCCTGGCCCTTGATCGTAAATTTATCGGGACGAATCATTGGGCAACCCACCTTAGCACACACGGTGCCATCACGCGAATGGTCATGCCGGCGCTGGTTTCACCAGAAGGGCGCGGCGCAGTCTGTCACACTCGACGCGCGATGTCACAGTCGACCACGCCAACCTGGCGCACCCTCGCCCGGCTATTTCAGGTCGTGAAACTTGGCGAGTATTTCCGGTAGCCGTTGGATGGCCGCGTTGATTCGCTTGAATTCTTTGTGGGGAACCGCCGGCGCGCCCAGCATGATCGAGCCCGCCGGCACATCCTTCGTCACCCCGGCCTGCGCCATGATGATGCTCTTGTTGCCGATGGTCAGATGCCCCGCAACGCCGACCTGCCCGGCCAGCGTCACGTGGTCGCCGATGATCGTGCTGCCGGCAATGCCCACCAGCCCGCAAATGATGCAGTGCTCGCCAATCACGCAGTTGTGCCCGATCTGCACCAGATTGTCGATCTTGGTGCCTTTCCCGACCCGCGTCCGGCCGAACCGCCCGCGGTCAATCGCCGAGTTCGCGCCGATCTCGACGTCATCCCCAATCTCCACGTTGCCCACCTGGGGAATCTTCTTGTGCGTTCCGTTCACCTGCTCGTAACCGAAACCATCCGCGCCCAGCACCACGCCCGAATGCAGGATCACACGGTCCCCGATCATCGTCCGTTCGCGCAGGCTGACGTTCGCGTAAAACCGGCAGCCGGCTCCCACGCGGCTCTCGTGGCCAATATAGGTGCCGGCCCCGATGACCGTGCGGTCGCCAATCACAACGCGGTCCTCGATCACCGCGTGCGGTTGGACGGATACGTCCTTGCCCAGCCGGGCGGTCGACGCCACGACCGCCGTGGGATGGATGCCCGGCGCGAACGTTATCGGCGGGGGCGCAACCTGGCGGACCAACTCTGCAAACGCTTCCGACGGATTGTCGACACGAATAATCACCCCGTCAAAATCAACCGTGAGATCCCTGGCGACAATCAGCACACAGGCGCGCGTCGCCTTCACCGCTGCCTGGTACTTGGGGCTGGCCAGAAAGCTGATATCGTTCGGCGTGGCTTCACGCATCCCGGCCAGCCCGGTCACCATCTGGTCGGGGTTGCCGGATAGCTCGCCGCGAACCATCCGCGCAATATCACGGGCCGTTAGCTGCACACTTACTTCGTGTCGCCCTTGCTGTCGGCTGGCTTGGACGCCCCCGCGCCTTTCGGCTCGTTCTTGTTCAGAATCTTGATGATGTTGTCGGTGATGTCCAGCGAGTCCTGGCTGTATACCAGCGCCGGTGCGCCGTTGAGCGTGTTGCCGGACTTGTCTATGACCAGCAGGTAGCCGGCGTCCCGAGATTCCTTATCGATCACGTCTTGAATCTCCTTGAGGATCGTCTGGCGCATCCGCTGGGTTTGCTCCTCAAGGATCTTGCGGTGGCTCGTGCGGTAATCGTCGATGTCGCGTTGCATCTTCTGGGTCTCGGTCAGCTTGTCCGCCACCGCCTTGCGTTTCTGATCGCGAACCTCGGCCGAGTACTCGGGCTTGTCCTGGTCATCGCGCAATTTGTTGAGATCGTCGATCTCCTTCTTGTAATTGGCCATCATGTCGTCGTGATCTTTGTTGAACGAATCCGCGGTCTCCTTGAGCTTGGCCGACGCAATCGGTGTCTTGTAATAACCGTTGAAAACCTTGTTCAAGTCGATCGTCACGATCCGGCCCGCCGGTGACTGCGCCGACGCCGTCACGGCCAGTCCCAGCGCAGCCATGGTGATGAATGCAGCAATGGTGTTCTTCATTTTGTTCCCACAACCTTTCTGTCGTTCCTTTCCGTTAACGGCCACCAGCATATCAGAACTGGTAGCCAACACGAAACTGAAATTTTCCGGCCCGTCCCGTCAGGCTGTCGGTCATGATCGGGTAGCCGTAATCCAGCTGCAACGGCCCAATCGGCAGGTTGAGCCGCAGACCGAGGCCCGCGTCGGATTTCAAGTCGCCCGCCGTAACTTCATACGCGTTGGCATAGACGTTCCCGACGTCGAAGAAAAATGCCCCCCGCACCCGCTCGATAATCGGATAACTGTACTCCGCCGTCCCATTGAGGGACGTATTCCCTCCCACGGGTTCACCGGTGACATCCTTCGGGCCGACCTGCCGGAAAGCAAAACCCCGCAGCGTATTCGCGCCGCCCAGAAACAAGCGGTCAAAAATGGGCACGGGATCCACCCGACGGTTGACCGAGGGGCCCTGCTTGTTCTGGCTGGCGATCGTCTCGATGACGTTCGTGCCGTTGTTCTCGGTCGAACCAAATGCGTCCACCACCCGGGCCGCCCCGAGCAACTCGAACACCTGCTGGTTGGGCAGCGGGAAAAATACCGAGCTGGTGAGGTTCAGTTTGTAGATGTTGACGTTCCCTCCCAGTCCCCCGCCCGCAACCTCGGCGTTCATCTCCGTGCGTGTCCCGCGCGTCGTCAAAAAGACGCTGTCGCGCGTGTCATACGTAACCGTGCCGGAAACCGAACTGCGAAGGTACGAATTGTCCTGCGACTGCACCTCCGGCGAGGCCGACTTGTCCACGTCGATCGAAATGTACTGGATGCTGTATTGAATCTGCCCGCGCAAAAATTCGGTAAACGCCTTCTCCAGCGACAGCGACGCGCCCGTGCTTTGTTCGTTGTATTCCGTACTCAGGTAATTCGCCGCATGGTGAAACAGATCAAACCCCAATGACAACTTCCTGTCCAGAAACCATGGCTCGACAAACGACAGAATCTCGTCCTGCCGTTTCAAGCCCAGTTGCAACCGCAGGCGAAGTTTTTGGCCGCCCCCCGTGAACGAGGGCGGGTTGAACAAATCAAAGTTGCCCTGCGTCATCTCCACAAACCCGATCAGGCTGTCCACCGAACTGAAGCCTGCCCCGAAATTGACCGAGCCGGTGCGTTGCTCCTCCAAATTGAGCACCAGATCCTTGTGGTTGGGTACGTCGGTGGGCTCCGGATCCGCCTCCACTTTCGAGAAATAACCCAGGTTCTTCAGACGTTCGACGCTGCGATCGACGCGCACGGTATTGTAGATTTCGCCGGGGTGCACCGCCAGTTCGCGGCGAATCACCTTGTCCTTGGTCTTCGCGTTGCCGCGAATCTCGATTTTCTCGATGTAGGTCAGTTCCCCTTCGCGAATCGCGTACGTCATGTCGATGCGGCCAGTCTCGACGTTGGGCGCCCGGATCGGGCGCACGTCGGTGTCCAGGTACCCGCGTGCCCCGTAGTAATCACTGAGGGCCTTCTGGTCGGCTGACATCCCGGTGGGCGTGAACGTCCTGCCCGCCGTCATCTTGAGTTGCTTCTCGAGCTCCGTGATCGGAAACAGGCGGTTGCCATCGATGACAACGGCGCCAACCTTGTATTGCGCCCCCTCGAACAGGTCGATGTAGACCACCATCCACTTGGGGCCGACCCGCTGGGTCCGCGTCCCGCGAATGTCCATGTCAATGTAGCCGTTGGAGTGGTAGAAATCGCGGATCTTATCGAGGTCTTCGTTGAAATCTTCCCCTTTCAACACACCCGTCCCCGCCAGCCACGAACCCCACCAATGCCGCCGCGTTTTCAGCAACTTGCACAGGCGCTGCTCGGTATAGGCCTTGTTGCCGGTGAACTTGATCTCCTTGACGAGCACCCGTTCGCCCTCCTGGACCTTGAATTTCAGGACCGCCTTGCCCGTGTCTTTGTCCAATCCGACTTCGTAGGTGACCTTGACATCCGGATAGCCCGCCTTCTGATACAAATCCCGCATCTTCTGCGCGTCATCGTGTGCTTTGCGCTCATCCAGGCTGTCCCCCACCTTCTGGGAACATTCCTTCCGCAGGCGCGCGTCCTTGAACTGCTTCTCCCCCTCAATCAGGATCTCCTTGATCGTGGCCTTGCCCTGGACCTGGAAGACGACCCGCACGCCATCCACCACAGGCTCCTCCAGCACGCGCACGTCGAAGAAGTAGCCCGTGTTGATGAGATTGCGGACATCCTGTTCGATCACGTCCCGGGACCGCGGTTTGCCCACCGCCGTCTGGATATTGGCCATGACAATCGATCGGTTGACGGTTTCCGGACCAACGAAGCGCACTTCAATGTCGCGGACGATATCCTCATCCCCGGCATCTTGCGCCCACGAACACGAACTCACGACCGCCATGGCGAGGAACAGTAGGAGCGACCCCTCCAGTCGCCTCATTCTTCGCCCCCTTCAAAACTCGGTACATCTCCCTCGTCAACCCGCGCCTGATCTTCGAACCGGGTATACTCGCCGCGGAACACCAAATCGATGTCTCCCGTCGGCCCGTTTCGCTGCTTCGCAATGATCAGGCTCGCTTTGCCCTTCAGTTCCTTCCGCTTGTCCTCGTCGTCCTCATATACCTCCGGCCGTACTAACAGACCCACCACGTCCGCATCCTGTTCAATCGCCCCGGATTCACGAAGATCGGCCAGCCGCGGCTTGCCCTCATCCCTCGATTCCGGTTGCCGGTTCAACTGACTCATCACCAGGATCGGAATGCTCAATTCCTTGGCCAACGCCTTTACCCCGGCGGAAATATCGGCCACCTCGGCCTGCCGGCTGCTCTCCGCCCGCCGGGACGGCGCCCGCATCAATTGCATGTAGTCGATCACCAGCAACCGGATCTTGTACTGCTGCTTCATCCGTCGCGCCCGCGCGCGCACCTGATTGACCGTCAACCCCGCCGAGTCGTCGATATACAGTGGCGCTTTCATCAACTGGCTGGCCACCGCTGTCAATTGGTGGTGGTCCCGGTCCGACGGGAATCCATTGTGGAGCATTCGCAGGTTCACCTCGGCCCGCGAGCACAACATCCGCGTGACCAGTTCCTGTCCGGACATTTCCAGGCTGAACACGCCAACGGGCAGATTGCGATCGACCGCCACCTTCTCCACGATGTTCATCGCCAGCGCGGTCTTTCCCATGGAAGGACGACCCGCCACGATGAACAAATTGCCGTCGTGCAGCCCCGATGTCAGCTTGTCCAGATCGCGGAACCCGGTCGCCAGCCCCATCACTTCGCCACGCTTCTCGTACATCCGCTCGATGCTCGACATTGCATCCATGACGAGAGGTTTGGCCGGCTTGATTACGTCGCCGGTCTTCTCCGCCGTAATGTTGAAAATCCGTTGCTCGGCCTCGTCAATCCATGCTTTGACGTCGTCCTGCTGTTCAAAGGAGCGGGAAATAACCTCGTGCGCCGCGCCGATGAGCTGCCGCAACTGGCTTTTCTCCCACACGATGTCGATGTAGTGCTCGACGTTCGTCGTGGTTGGTACGCGGGCGATCAAATCGCTCAGATAGGCCGGCCCGCCAATCTCCTCAAGCTGGTTCTTGTCCCGCAGCCGCTGCGTCAGGGTAATGAGATCGACCGCCTGCAACGCGTCCTGCAACGCCGAGATTTCCCGAAAAATCGCCTGGTGGGCGGAGTAGTAGAAATGATTGTCGCTGAGCCGATCGCGAATCTCGGACCCGGCCTCGGTGGGGCTGAGCAACATTGCCCCCAAGACGGCCATCTCAGCGTCCAGACTGTTCGGCAACACCCGATCCAGGGCCAGAACCGGGGCCGACCTTCCCCTCCCCAGGATCGCCGCTCGTCCGGAATCGCGGCTCGACGTTGCGCCGGCCCCTCCCGTCTGGGAGGCGCTTTCGGATGCGAGAGGGTTGGTCAAAGCCATATAGCCGTCCCCACAGAACTCGTGCGGCTATTTCTTCTTATCGGCCTTCGGTGTCTTCTTACCAGCTTTTTCGTCCGCCGCCGTCGCTGTCGCCGCCGTCTTCTTTGCGGGAACTCCTTCGCCTTCGGGGCCGACCACCCAGATCTTGACCTTGGTCGTCACCTCGGGATGCAGCTTCACATCAACGTCGTACACGCCCAATTCGTGGATCGCGCGTTCCAGCACGATCTTCCGCCGGTCCACCTCGATCCCTTCCTTCTTCAACGCCTCCGAAATGTCGGAGGCCGTGACGGACCCGTACAACTTGCCGTCCTCTCCCGCCGCCGCCGTGATGGTGTAGGACTGCTTCACCAACTGCGCGACCGTTGTCTTCGCGCCTTCCAATTGGGCCGCGAGCGACGCCTCGCGCTTCTTGCGCAACGACTCCACGCGCCGCAGGTTGCCCGGCGTGGCCGGCATCGCCAGCCCTTTCGGGATCAGGAAGTTTCTCGCATATCCGTCGGCGACCGTGACCGTATCGCCTTCGGCCCCCAGGTTGTCAACGAGGGCTGTCAAAATGATTTGCTTGCTCATGGTAGTGGTGACTCCGTCCTAGCGCACGAGTAACATGATGCGCGCGCGTTTGATCGCGGTGGCCAGTTGCCGTTGGTGCTTGGCGCAGTTGCCGGAAATCCGTCGCGGCAAAATCTTGCCCCGCTCCGTCATGAATTTCTTCAGCAAATCCGCCTGCTTGTAATCGATGTCGATCTGGTCAATGCACAACTTGCAGTCGCGCTTGATAATGATGTCGCGCTTCGACCGCTTGCCATCCCGGCCCTCTCGATTCTCCCGACTATCAAAGTTTCTTTCCATCATGGCTCGGTTTTCCTCACTGAATTAAACGTTCTGACGACCCGGTTCAAAACGGTATGTTGTCGTCCTCGCCCGCCGGTGGCTCCGGTTCTCCCTTGTCCGGCGGCGGTGGCGCTGCCGGACGCCCGCCCCGACTCGCCGCCCGCGCCGGCGCTTCGTCCGCCGGCGCCTGATCCTTGAATTCCGCCCCGCCCCGCGGCGCGCCCAGAAATTGCACCCGCTCCGCTACCACCTTCAATTTGTTGCGCTTCTGGCCGGACTCCTTGTCCTCCCAACTGTCCAACTTCAAGCGCCCCTCCACGAACACCGGCCGGCCCTTGGCCAGGTATTGCCCGGCGGTCTCCGCCTGACGGCCCCAGACTTCGATATCGACGAAGGTAACCTCTTCCTTCTGCTCCCCGCTTTCGGTCGTGTACACGCGGTTCACCGCGAGACCGAGATTGGCAATGGCCGTGCCTTTCGGCGTGTACCGCACCTCGGGATCACGCGTCAGGTTGCCCAGCAACAGCACTTTGTTGTATGCAGCCATGGTTCCTGTTACTCAACCACACCCGTGGTCGGGATCTTGCGCGGCTTGCGCACCGGCGGCTCGATGAACTCGGTGAACTGCCACCGGAATACTTCCGTCTCCAAATGGAGCTTGGCGTCCAGTTCGGCAACCGTCTTCGGCGGGGCATCGAAAACGAAGTTCACATAAAACCCCGACGTGCGCTTGCGCGTATCGCGGGCAAACGGCCGCGCGCCCATCCGCTGCACTTTGTCCACACGCCCGCCCGCGTTCTCGATGCTCTTCTGGAGCTTGTCCACCAACTCCTTGGACACCTCTTCCTTGCCGCCGGTGTCCAGAATAAACAATCCTTCGTATGTCTTCAACCTCTACTCTCCTTCTTCCGCGCCCGGGCGCGGACGTTTCCGATTAAACCGATTCATGGCTTCCGCCAAGCCGTCCCGCAGGCAACACTCCATCGCCTCCACCGCCGCCGCCACGGCCTCCTCCGCCACCTTGCGTTCCGCCGGCGCGAACCGGCCCAGCACGTGGCCCGTGATGTCCGTGCCCAGCGGCGCGGTGCGTCCGATGCCGATTCGCAACCGCGCGAACTCCTCGTTCCCGCCCAGCGTCTCGATAATCGAGCGCAAACCGTTGTGGCCGCCGCTTCCTCCCGAGGGCCGCAACCGGATCTGGCCCAGCGGCAAATCCGCGTCGTCCACCACCACCAGCAACTGTCCCGGCTCGATCTTCAGCCAGACCAGCAGCCCCTGCACGGCGGACCCGCTGCGGTTCATGAACGTCTGCGGTTTCGCCAGTGTTACCTTGCCGGTATCACCCGCTCCCGCTTCGGCGACGTGCGCCGAAAACCGCGACCTGTTTCGAAAAGAACAGCCCAACTTGTCCGCGAGCCCGTCCAACGCCGCGAAGCCGATGTTGTGGCGCGTGCCATCGTATTCCCGGCCGGGATTTCCCAGCCCCACCACCAGCTTTGGCCTGGCCGACACCGTCGTGCCGCCTCGCTCGCCTTACTTCTTGGCTTCGGGCTTGCCGGCCGGTTTGCCTGCCGGCTTGGCTTCGCCCTTTCCCGCCGCGGCGGCCGGTGCCTTGCCAGCCGCTCCGGCAGCTGGTGCCTTGCCGCCTGCACCGGCGGCGGGGGCTTTGCCAGTCGCTCCAGCGGCCGGGGCTTTGCCCGCCGCACCGGCAGCCGGGGCCTTTGCCTCGGCTTTGCCCGCTTCTGCCTTCGGCTTCTCTTCGCCTTCGACGACGGCGCCTTCCTCGCCCTCTTCCACCTTCGCCGTAATGACTTCCGGTTCCGCCGACGGCGCGGCAGCCGCTTCGGTCATCGCCGCCAATTCCTCCTCCGTGATCGGCGCGGCCACGAGGAACACCGTCTGTCCCTTGTCGTCGACCAACGCCACACCCGCCGGCGCCGCAATGTCTCCAATGTGGATGCTCTGGCCGATTTCCAACTTCTCGACGTTGACCTCGATCACTTCGGGCAGGTCTTGCGGCAGACATTCGACGTGCAGGTCGCGCATCACATATTCGAGAATGCCGCCGCCCGTCTTCACGCCCGCTGGTTCGCCGATGGGACGAACGGGCACTCGCGCGCGCAACTTCTCGGTCGCCAACACCTCGTGAAAATCAATGTGCAGGACCACGTCCTCATAGGGATGACGCTGGACTTCCTGGATCAGCGCGAGGCGGTTCTTCGTCGTGCCCGCCTCGTCGACCTGTAAATCCACCAGCACATTTTCGCTGGTCGCGTCCTCCAACACCCTCTCCAGCTCTTCCACCTCCACGGCCACGTTGAGCGACTTCGTGTTGGCGCCGTAAATCACGCCGGGAACCACTCCCGTCGCCCGCAACCGTTTCACCGCGCCCCGACCGCTCTCGGTGCGCGCCTTGACTTTCAATTGTACTTTCTTTGCCATACCAGGTGTCTCCTCCAAACGACCGACTATAAAATTCTCTCAGTTCACTTCCGTGGCCCGTACCGCCGCCGCCGCGCTCAGGTCCGACGACGTTTCCCCGTTAATGTCGAACAACGAGGATACCGACTCGGAATCATGGATCCGCTTGATCGCCTCGCCCAGTAACGGCGCCACGGTCAGCTCTGTCAGCTTGAACCCGCTGACTTTCGAGTGCGGCACGGTGTCCGTCGTGACCAACTCGTCCAGCTCCGACGCTTTGAGCCGGTCCAGCGCCGCGGGGTTCAATACCGCATGGCTCACCGACGCGTAGACCTTCTTCGCCCCGTGCTTCTTCAAAATCTCCGCCGCCCGCGTCACCGTGCCCGCCGTTTCCGTCAGGTCGTCCACGAGCAACACATTCTTGCCGTCCACGTCGCCGACGACGCTGAGCATCTCGACTTCCGTCGCCGACGTCCGCTTCTTGTTGACGATGGCCAGCGGCGCATGGAACAGGTTCGCGTAGGCATGCACCATCTTCACGCCGCCGATATCGGGCGAAACGACCACCAGGTCCTTCAGCTTCTTCTTGTTGAAGTACCGGTACATCACCGGCGCCGCGTACAGATGATCGACCGGGATGTCGAAAAAACCCATGATCTGCTGCGCGTGCAGGTCCAGCGTCAACAACCGGTTGGCGCCCGCCGCCGTGATCAGGTTGGCCACGAGCTTGGCTGTAATCGGCACCCGCGGCTGGTCCTTGCGGTCCTGCCGCGCATAGCCAAAGAACGGCACCACCGCCGTGATCCGCTGGGCGCTGGCCCGCCGGCACGCGTCGATCATGATCAACAACTCCATCAAATGCTGGTTCGCCGGGGGGTTCGTCGGTTGCACGATGAAAATGTCCCGCCCGCGGATGTTCTCGTTGATCTTGACGAACGTCTCCTCGTCGGGAAACGACGTGACCGACGCGTCGCCCAACGGCACACCGATGTAATCGGCGATCCGCTGCGCGAGAGGTCGATTGGCATTACCAGAAAAAATCTTCAACTGGATTGACGACTCCACGACTTGAAACCGTAATTTCGACTGCTGTTGTTTCGCCCAAAAATCAAGGCCACAACCCGCAACCTGTGGCCTCGAAAGCGTCGTCTCTTCTACTGAATCCCCCCCCGCTTTGCAACCCGAATCTTTCCCGCCCAATTGTCGCCCAATTGCTACCAAATTGTCAGCCTGACCCGTCGCGGGCTGCGAGGGACAATGAGCACGCGCCGCGCGGCACGCACAACACAAATCGAGGGAATCAAATCGGTGGGGGCCTCGTCGCGCCCGGCTGTGTTGGCGGGGACAGGATACTTCCAGACAGGACAGCGTTTGGCTGCCCTAGGGCAGGTTTGAATTTATCGAGGTGAGCGTCGCGTTTACGCCCGTGCCGACACCACGCAAAGTCACCATCGCAAAGATAGCGAGCAGAGCCAGGATCAGCGAGTATTCCACGAGGCCTTGGCCCTTCTGCAACTTGAGTGAACGACACAACCTTCGAATAGTGATCTTCATTTCCATGTACTCCGTCTCGTGCTTCGGAGTGCCTCGTAGCCGCAGATGGCGTGCCGTCAACCCAATCGTGACCAATCTCGCCCCATCAGCTTCAATTCCTCCCATTTATCCGACGGAACCCTCGCCCCGCAGCCAAATTGAGAATGCAATCCACTCAATCACAATTCCCATCTCACGAATGAATGAAGAGGAGTAGCTCTGTCCGTCTGCCAAACGAGAGTGCTAGCAACGGAAATCATGACCCCTTCCGGCTATTATTACCCTAGCTCTGTGAAATCAACGCGGTATGACCGCATGAGGAATGCGATCGGTAAGCTTGAAATGCCGCAGCGCCGCGCCCGTCTTCGCCGCGTCCCAGCGCCCGGCGATGGACGTCCCGCACTTCGGACACTTTCCATCGTCCGTCAGATGATATCCGCGCACCATGAACCCCGCGCGCTCCACCAACAGTTCGTTGCAGTTCGGGCACCGCGTGTTTTCCCAGTCGCCCGCCCGCCCCGGCAGATTGCCCGCGTACACGTATCGCAAACCCTCCTCCTTGCCGATCTCGCACGCCCGGATCAGCGTTCGCGCACGCGTGTAATCCCGGTCGGCCATCTTGTAATCCGGATGAAACGCTGTGCAATGCCACGGAATGTCCCGCGACACGCCCGCCAGAAACTTCGCGATCCCCCGCATCTCGTTCTCGCTGTCGTTGAACCCGGGCACGAATAGCGTGACGATCTCCAGCCAGAATCCCTTCCGGTGAAGCATCTCCACTGTCTTGAGCACGTTGTCGAGTTTGCCGCCGAGCTGACGGTAGCTCTTGTCGTCGAACCCCTTCAGATCGACCTTGTAGAAATCGACCCATGGCTTGATGTAATCGAGCACTTCTTCCGTGCCGTTGCCATTCGAGACATACGACGTGCGCAGACCCCGCTTCCGCGCCTCCTTGAAAACTTCCACCCCCCACTCGCTCGTGATCAACGGCTCGTTGTACGTGCTCGTCACGGTGTCCGCGCCGCCTTCCACCGCCAGCCGCACGAACCGCTCCGCCGTCATCGGTATCGGCGGTGCCGTGCTCAGCGGATCGCGCAACGCCTGCGATGTCACCCAGTTCTGGCAATAACCGCAGTGCAGGTCGCACCCGAGCATCCCGAAACTCATCGCCAGCGTGCCGGGCAGCGCGTGAAAAAACGGCTTCTTCTCGATGGGATCGCACTGCAACGCCCCAAAATAGTTCCACGGCACCTGCAACGTGCCGCCCCGGTTGAACCGCACCCGGCAAATCCCGTCGTGCCCGTCCAGGATCAGGCACCGATGACCGCACGCGAAACACCGCACCTTGCCCTCGGGAAGTTTCTCGTACAACTCGCCTTCCCTCGTCAACCGCGACAGGGTTTCCCCCAGCGACCCCGCGGCCTTCCTCCCCTTCATCCCGCGGCTCTCATCCAAAACTGGATCCGACTTCGGCATGGCGTCACTCGCTCCAATTCACCCTACCACCTTCCCCAGCCCGATTCCAGACCGCATCCTCGCCCCGCCGTCGCCGCCCTGGTGGCGCAAGCGTCCCTGCTTGCGGGACCGGCCGCCATCACCCATTCCGGCTTGCGACCGCTCCCCATCTCCGCTAGTCTACGCCCACGTCGCCCGATGAAACTGGCCCACATCGTCATTACCCTCGCGCTCCTTTCCCTCATCACTGCCTGCTCGACTACTCATCCCGACCGACACGCCGCCGCCAACACCAAATCTTACCCCGAAACCGTGCTGGTCAACTATCACGTCAAGCCCGGCAAAGAAGGCGAGTTCGTGCACGTCCTCTCTGATGTGTGGGTCTTCTACCGCAAGGAACATCTCGTGTTCGCCCAGCCGCATCTCATCGTCCGGGTCGACGACAGCCCCGACAAAACCCGCTTCATCGAAGTCTTCACGTGGGTCAGCCATTCCGCCCCCGAACATGTCCCTGCGTCCGTCGCCAAACTCTGGGATCAAATGCAATCCCTCTGCGAACCACGCGACGGACACCCCGGCATCAACGGCGGCGAAGTCGACCTCATCACCCCGCAATCGCATTGACCCGTCCGGCTCTGTCGTCTCGCGTCTACTCGCCCCCCCGAGGGAGAGGTGAGGGGTATAACCGCCTCCGGTTGTCACACTGAGCCTGCCTGCGGTGAGCCTGCTGAACCCGTCGAAGGGTCTCTGTCGTTCCCCGCGCCGTCCTCCAAGGGCCCTCCACGGCTGCCCCCCGCCGCCGACCGCCTGCACAAACCTATGCTTCTGTCACGAGCGGAGAGCCGAGCCCGGTCAATTTTCGCTTGCGGAAGCGAAGAGTGAAGCTTATACCCGCCTCAATAAGGAGCCTGTATGGAAAAGTCTAAGACATTCGCGGAAGAATTGAACGCGATCGGCATCATTCTTGGAGCGCTTGAACCTCTGGAAGATGAGAAGCGAAAGTTTGTTTTGAAGACAGTCACTGATCGCCTCGGAATCGCAGGTGTGACGCCGGTCGCTTCCAATACCGGTGGTAGGACGGCAAGTCCTGCACCCGTCGGCAGCAGCGGCGCGGCCATCGTGATAAAGGAGATCACTGCGAAGGATTTCCTGAAAGCCAAGAACCCGCAAACAGACGCGCAGAGGATTGCCTGTCTGGCCTACTATTCGACGCACAACAAGGAGCAAACCGAATTCAAGACAGCCGATCTCACAAAGCTCAACGAAGAGGCGCGTGGAATACGTCTCTCGAACCCGGCGGTGGCGGTGATGAACGCTACCGATGCAAACAAATTCCTCGCCCCTGCCGGAAAGGGCAAGAAACGAATAACTACCCTCGGTGAGGATGTCGTCGATGCCCTGCCCGATCAGGAGGCCGTAAAGACTATAGTTACTGCGAGCAAGGCTGGACGCCGTAAAAAGACCCGAAAGAAAACGGGATCAAGGGGAAATAAATAGGCGGTGCGTTCAATTATCGAATCGCAGCTCGCGTCCTCACTCGAGCCAAATCTCGTTCGGGAGCTTCTTGAGGCTCACGCCCAAGTCAAACAGAATTATTACTTGGGCGGGCTGCGGTTAACCGAAGTCGAAGGCGGGCGGTTTTGCGAAGCTGCGTTTCGGCTGCTCGAGCAAGCCACAACGGGGCGCTTCACACCTCTTGGACGGACGCTAAACACCGACAGGCTTATAGAGACATTAGAGAATCTTCCTGCTGCGTCCCATCCCGACGCGATTCGAATCCACATACCGCGAGCGCTCCGGCTAGTTTACGACGTCCGAAACAAACGCGACGCCGCCCATCTTGCAGATGGCATCGATCCCAACTTGCAAGACGCGACGATGGTTGTATCAGTGCTCGACTGGGTTTTGGCGGAGTTCATACGCCTTTATCATAACGTGAGCGCAGATGTCGCACAGTCGCTTGTGGACGAAATCGTCACGCGAGTTGCCCCGGTGGTTCAAGACTTCAACGGCTTTCTCAAAGTGCTGAAGCCGAACCTGGCAACAAGCGATCACTGTATAGTCTTGTTGTATCAGCGAGGCACGAAAGGTGTGACATTCAAAGAGATGGAGAGTTGGGTCCGCCCCAGCATGCGGGCAAATCTCGGAAGAACCCTCGCCAATCTGGTCGAGCGGAAAGATTTTGCCCACTTTGATGGTCAGCGATACTACGTCACGCGTTTGGGAATTAGGGAAGTCGAGTCCCGTCATCTAGTCGAGCCTATGGTGTAGCAGCGACTACGAGTCAAAGGTTTTGAGGTCACGTCCATGCATTGTAACACCTGTCATTTTGTGATGACGGTACACGCAGGATTGAAAGTACCAACACACAGGAGAATCCGCCATGGCATATCCGGTTGAGGTGTTTGGTTTTGGGGATTCATCTTTCCACGCCGCTGAGCGTGTTGCCGAAAGACTGAATTTGGCTCAGGGAGAGTATCTGTATCTGATGCCATCGCACCAAGATCGAGCTTGGTTTGAGCCTTTTACCCGAGAGGAATACGAGGTCGATACACTGTATGGGAAGTTCGCGCGGTTTCGCGAAGAACGTAAGGGCTTTCACCCGTTCGTGATTGGCATAGTTCACGGGACGCTCTCAGACAAGGGCAAGAGTGTGAATATGCAGTACATGCCAAATGAGGGGGTGGCCGTATGCACGTCGAAGAAGTGGGAACGAGAGTCGACCGAGCCCGTCAGCGCCTTCCTAGGATACGTCTTCGTGCATTCAGCGGCTGTTTTTGCCTATCCCGGCAAAGTGATGCATCCAGAGATGCGGAACTGCCTTTTTGACCAGAAAATCAGCAGCGGCCTCCGGAAATCCATGAGCTCAATAGTCATCTGTGACGAATGTGCGGACCAATTGGAGAAAGCAGTCGATCCCCAGACTAACGCTGCGATAATGAGGCTGTTGGGGGCGCTCAGGTCCATATCTCAGATCAATTCACAACCGAGACCGAGGGTATTCATTGGGTCCTCTTCTGAAGGAAAGCAGATCGCTAAATATCTCCAACTAGGGCTTTCCAAGACATGCGACAGCACCATATGGGATCAGGGAGTGTTTGGGCTGTCTCGCGGCACGTTGGAGGGGCTGGCCAAAGCTAAGTCCAAGTTTGATTACGCGATTCTCGTCTTGACGCCAGATGACACCACAATAAAAAGGGGGCGCCGAGCCAATAGCCCACGAGACAATGTCCTTTTTGAATTGGGCTTCTTCATGGGGGCTCTCGGTCAAGAGAGGACTTTCATGGTTCATTGCGACACAACCCAAATCGAGTTGCCGTCGGATTTAGCAGGGGTGACTAGAGCAACATTTAAAATGCAAAGTAATGGAAACCTCCAAGCGACCATAGGACCAGTGTGTACGTTGATCGAGCAGACCATCGGAGTCGTGCAGTGAACTAGGGTCACCCAGTAAAGGTTCCGACCAAGACAAGCGTCCCGTCTGGTGGCTTGTACTACCCTACCTCTTCAAACTAACACTCCGCCTCAAAAAAGTCGGCACGTCGAGGTCTTCGCCGTTGTACAGCGTCGGCTCGCTCTTGTCGAACCGGCCGCGGCTTACCCCTTCCAAGGGCAACGTCTCCTGCTTCGGCTTGGCGTTCGATTTCTGGGCGACGACCGGCTCCGGCTTCGGCGCTTCCTCCATCGCCGGCTTGGGAGACGACGATACAGGAGCGCCCACCGCGGGAGTCGGAGTCGATACGAGTCGCGAATTGTTACGCGGCGGCATGGACTCGACGGCGCGCCGGGGAAGCGCTGGTTGTGCTGTCGCGGGCTGAGGAACAACCCGCCGTGGCAAAATGTTGGCCGCCGCGATTACCGTCACCGACAGTTTCCCGCGATATGCTTCATCAATCGCTGCGCCCATGATCACGTGCGCCCGGCTCGCCAGGCGCGAAATCGGTTCGACCGTCTTCTGCACGTCGGCCAGCGTCAAATCCGGCCCGCCCAGGATGCTCACCAATACGCCCTCAGTCTTCGCCAGTACGTCACCGCTGTCCAGCAGCGGATTGTCGAGCAGGGCTTTCACGGCGTCCCGCGCCTTATTGGTTCCTTCGGCTTGGCCGTAACTGAACAGCCCGTCGCAATGTTTTGATCCGAGCGTCGCGCGCAAATCGGCAAAATCCAGATTGATCAGTCCCTTGCGCGACAATAGTTGCCAGATTGCCTGCACGCCTACCATGATCGTTTCATCCGCGCGCTTGAACGCATCCACCACGCTCGAATCCGCGCCCGCGATGCGCACAATCTTGTCGTTCGGGATGCAAATCACCGCGTCCGCCTGCAACTTGAGTTGCTCCAGCCCCGACAACGCTTGCTGTTTGCGCCTGTCCCCTTCGAACGAAAACGGCAACGCGACAAACGCCAGCACCAGCGCGCCCTGCTCCTTGGCGATTCGCGCAATCGTCGGACTCGCTCCCGTGCCCGTTCCCCCGCCCAATCCCGTGGTGATGAACACCACGTCCGCCCCCTGCGCCAGCGCCTCGATCCGTTCCGCATCGTTCTGCGCCGCGCGCGCGCCGATCTCCGGCTCGCCGCCCGTCCCCAATCCGTGCGTCACCGCCCCGCCAATCTGCACCGTCTCCGCGCCGGTCATTTCGCTCAGCCCCTGCACGTCGGTGTTGATCGCCACCAGGTCGACCCCTTCCAACGGGTGGTCGGGCTGGGTTCGCGCCAGCGCAATCTGGCTGATAACGTGACAACCAGCGCCCCCCACACCAAAAATCTTCAATCGAATCTTCTGCCCGGGCGTTGATTTCTTTTCCATGTTCTCGCTGGCTTCCTGTTGTGCCGCCGGTTCCGCGGCCGATTTCGAGACTGCCTTGCGTCGGGGTGTCATCACGGTTCTCCGTCTCACATAAAGGCCCGCACTTTTTGCAGGAGATGTTGAAACGTCGTGCCCATCCGTTTCCACGGAGGCGGCGCCTGGTGCTGGTCGCGCTGCGAGCCGAGCGCGTATCGCACGAGACCGATCGCCGTCGAATACTCGGGACTCTCAATCGCCGAAGTCGGCCCCCCGACTGTCAAACTGTGCCCAATGTGAACCGGCTGTCCGAAAATCTGTGCCGCGAGTGGTTCCATGCCCCTCAAGCGCGCGCAGCCACCCGTGATGAATACTCCCGCCCCGAGGTAATCGAGCAGTTTGTGTTTCTCCAGTTCCTTCTTCACCAAGGTAAGCGTCTCCTCGACGCGCAGGTTCATCGCCCGGCAGAGTTGCTGTTTCGACACCTGGCGGTCCGGCAGCCCGACCTCGCGCTTCAGTGTGATCGCCTCGTCCACCAGCGGAACTTCCACGGACCCGTGCTCGACCTTGAGCGTCTCGGCGCGGTTCATCGGGATGCGCAACCCGATCGCCACGTCGTTGGTAATATGGTCGCCACCCACCGCCAGCACACCGCTGTGTTGGATCGTCCCTTCGCTGTAGACGATATAATCGGTCGTGCCCCCGCCCATGTCGATGACCACCGCGCCCAATTGCTGGTGTTCCGATGTCAGCACCGCCAGCGCCGACGCGAACCCGCTGACGGCGATGTTGGCCACGTCGAGCGGCACCTGCTTGATGCACTTGATCGTGTTTTGCAGCCGCGTGCGCACGCCGTAAATCACGTGCACGTCAGCCTCGAGCTTCGCGCCAATCATCCCCGACGGATTCTGGATTCCATCGTGGCCGTCCACGAAAAAATGCTGGCGGATCGCGTGGATGACCACGTGGTCCATGGGAATATTCACCGCCTTGGCGTTGAGCAGGACATTGCGAACGTCCTCCTCCGAAATCTCGCGCTCGTCGTTGGTCACCGCCACCGTGCCGCGGTTGTTGAAGCTGCGAATGTGGCCCCCGCTCACGCTGGCGTACACGTTGTGGATCTCCACGCCGGCGCTCTCCTCGCCGTCGGCCACGGCTGCATGGATGCATTCCACTGCGGCATCGATATTGATGATCTCCCCTTTGCGCACGCCCTCGGAGTTCGCCTGACCCACCCCGATGACCATGATGTTGCCGTCGTCCAGCACCTCGCCGACCACGGCGCACACCTTGGATGTGCCCACCTCCAACCCCACAATGATTTTTTCCTTCGGTAACATGTTTCCAACCGAACCTTTCTAATTAACAAATGTCACGGGCACGCCGCGGTTGACGGTCAGGTCCACCATCTGCACCGATCTTTGCCGTTGCTGTGCCCATCGCAAAATTACTCCCAGCCGTCGCAATTGCTGGGGAAAATTTTCCACGTCCACTTTCACCGTGGTGCGCTGGCCCGTGGTCAGCACCAATTGCCGCGGCTTCGACAAATCGATCTGTTCGACCTCCAGCAGTGAGCCCGCCACGGCCTGGTCCAGTTTGTCCAACAATTCCAGCGCCCGATAAATCTGTTCGGATTCCACCTGTCGCCCCACGCGCGCGTCGGCCAGTGTCACCCCGGTCAACACCGGTGCCGGCCGCGGCGTCAGCGGCTGGAGCACCGTCCCGTCGGGCAGCTTGATCGCCTTCATCACAAAGCCCGCGCGGTCGATATAAAATGTCTCATCCCCCATCTGCCGGGTCGCCACGCGCAGTCGCGCCACCGCGGTGCGTTCCCGCACGCGAATGAACAATCGATCCGGCTGCATCCGTCGCACTTCCACGGCCCGCACCAGGGGCAGCATTTCCAGGTTGCCGCGCACCTGGTCCAAATCGACTGACAGGAGGTTCTCCCCAACCCGCACGCCCGCAAATTGGACCACCCGCTCCGGCGTCAGCACGCCGTCGTCGTCCACCACGATCTGGCGGATCGCAAACCGCGGGTTGTCGTACACCAACCGGTGAACCGTCGTCTTCACCAGCCAGCAAATCCCGTAGCCCGTGAGGGCGATCATGCCGAGCCCCACCACCAACGCTGCCGCCACCCGCAGCCGCCGCAGCGAGCGCCCCCGCGTCTGGACTTTCACGTCCAGCAGGTACTCGGGACGCCTTTTTCTTCGGTTTCCAAGTTTCATCGGGAAATGGCCGTCGTCTCTCTCTCGCCGTTGACCGGTGCGCCGTTCTGGCCGTTCCGCGCCAGGGCCAGTTGCACCAACCGCGCGCACAGATCCGGAAATTCGATCCCCGCCGCGCGGGCCGCCTTGGGCAGGAGGCTCGTCTCGGTGAACCCGGGTATGGTGTTCACCTCCAGCACGAAGAGTTTGCCGGTTGGCGACAGCATCAGGTCCACGCGGGAATAATCCCGGCAGCCCAGGCAATCATGCGCGCGCAACGCCAGCGTCTTCGCCTGAAATTCGATGTTCTTGTCCAGTGACGCCGGCACGAGATAGTCGGTTTCACCCTTCGTGTACTTGGCGTCGTAGGTAAAGAAGCCGTGCTTCGGGCGAATTTCCACCACCGGCAAGGCCCGGCCATCCAGGATTCCAACCGTCAATTCCCGGCCCGGGATAAATTGTTCCGCCAGCAGCCGATTGTCGTATCGCCCGGCCAGCTCGCAGGCCTTGGCCAGCTCAGACCGTTGTTGAACAATGCTGATGCCCACGCTCGAGCCTTGCCGCGAGGGTTTCACCACCACGGGGAAACCGAGTCGTCCCAGTCGCGGCCGGATCGGTTGGGTGTTCTCGAACGCTTCGTACGCCGGTGTCGGGATTCCCGCGGCCACGAAGGACTGTTTGGCGGCGACCTTGTCGAACGCCAGAGCGCTCGCCTCGGGGCTGGATCCCGTGTACGCGACGCCTCTCTCCTCGAGAATGCGCTGGAGGGCGCCATCTTCCCCAAACGTCCCGTGAACCACAAGGAACGTCACGTCCACGTTCGCCGGGATCGTGAATGTCGCATCCCAAATGTCCATGGGTACGACCTTGGCACCGGTCGCCGCCAACGCATTCGCCACGGCCGTGCCGGACCGCAACGATACTTCCCGCTCCGCCGACGGCCCACCCATCAACACGGCGATCTTCAGTTTCCTCATGGTCGCAACTTTCTAATGTCTTTCCGTTCCGAGAATCATCACTTCGGGTTCCAGGTCGATGCCGCGCTCCTGGCGCGCCCGCTGGCGTATCGCCGCAATCAACTCCATCACGTCACTGGCTTTTGCCCGTCCCTCGTTCACGATGAAATTCCCGTGCACTTCGGAGACGCGCGCCCCGCCAACTGACATCCCCTTCAACCCCAATTCCTCAATCAATTTGCCGGCGGGAATCGTTTCGGGATTCTTGAAAATGCAGCCCGCGCTCGGCTTCGCTGGTTGCGACGACCACCGCCGTTGCGCAAACGTCTTGAGCCGGCCCTCGATTGTTTTGCGCTCCGACTTGGTCCCGCGAAGGATCGCTGAGAGCGCGATGTGGTTGTGAAACACGGGGCAACTCCGATACGTCACGGGCAGGGTTTTTGCCTCCGCATCGTACATGTCGCCCGCGTAACTGATGTAGCGGACCCAGTCGACCACGTCGAACATCTGCTTGCCCATCGCCCCCGCGTTCATGCGCAAGGCCCCCCCCAGCGATCCGGGAATCCCTTCCATGAATTCCAGCCCGCTGAGGTGGTTCCGTGCCGCCACCGTGACAATCGCTTTCAGCCGCGCTCCGGCCCGCGCCACGAGCCGTTCCCCGTCCACCTCGACCTTCGTAAATTCATCGTTGGTCAGGCTGATGACCACACCCGGGATGCCTCCGTCGAGCACCAGCAGATTCGTCCCGCGGCCAATCACCGTCACCGGCACCTCGCGAACGTGGCAGTAATGCAGAAGTCGCGCGAGATCGCGCTCGTCCGCAGGCTCAACCCAAAATTCGGCCGGGCCGCCCACGCGCATCGACGTGTGCCGCGCCATCGGTTCATCACGGCGAATCTTGGACTTCCCCGAGAGCAACACCTCCCAGTCCGCCTGCATCTTTATGGGCTGCTTGTCCGGATGGAGAATGTTCGGTCCGCGACTGCGGAGCTTGCGCACCAGCGATTCGGCCACCTTGTACACGTCTCCCGCGCCCATGGTCAGGATCAGGTCACCGGGCCGCGCTTCCGCAAACAGCCGTACCACCAGCATTTCCGGGTCCGTTTCAAACACGGCCTCCGACTGCCCGGAGGCGACCACGGTCTGGTGGAGCGTCCGGCCGTTGACTCCTTCGATGGGCCGTTCGCTCGCGGCGTAAATGTCCGTGAGAAACAACTTGTCGGCCCCGGCGAACGCCGAGCCAAATTCTTCGAGCAGCGCCTGCGTGCGCGTGTACCGATGCGGCTGGAACGCCACGATCAACCGCCGATACCCCGCCCCGTTCTCCTTCGCCAACATCGTGCGGGCTGCCGCAATCGTCGCGCGGATTTCCGTGGGATGATGAGCGTAATCATCCACCACCAGGATTCCGTCCTCTTCGTACTTTCGATCAAACCGCCGTGTGGCCCCCGTGAACCGCCCGAGCGCGTCGGCGATCCTCTCGAATGGCACGCCCAACTCGTCGGCCACCGCCACCGCCGCCAGCGCATTGGTGACGTTTTGCATTCCGGGAATGCTTAATTCAATCACCCCGATCTCCTGGTCGCGGCAGGTGACCGTGAACCGGGAACCGCATTTCGTCTGCTCGACGTTCCGTGCGCCGTAATCCGCCTTCGGGGACAGTCCAAAGGTGATCGCCCTCGGGCATTTCGGCGTCAACGCCAGGCAGTTCACGCAATCGGCGCACAGAAACACGGTCTTGTGCGTGCTGGCGAAAAATGATTCGAAGGTCTCGCGAAGTTTGTCCATCGAACCGTAGTGATCGAGGTGCTCCGGCTCGATGTTCAGGCACACGGAGTATTCCGGACTGAACCCGACCAGCGTGCCGTCGCTTTCGTCGGCTTCGGCGACAAAGTATTTTCCGCCGCCGATCTGCGCATTGGCGCCGAGCGCCGGCACGTGCGCTCCGACGCAATAACTGGGCGCGCTGTCGCTACGCGTAAGCACGTAGGCGATCATCGCGGTCGTCGTCGTCTTGCCGTGCGTTCCGGCCACCGCGATGTTGTTGGGGTGGTTCATCAGGGCGCTCAGCAACAACCCGCGCCGCACCCGCGGTATTTTCATTTCGGTCGCCGCTTGAAGTTCAACGTTCTCGCCGCCAACGGCTGACGTGTAGACCACCAGCTCCGTCCCCTCGCTGATATTTTGGCCCGCGTGGCCGCTATAGATTCGCGCGCCCAATTTTTGCAACTCCTTCATGCCGCCGTTGGGCGCCATGTCCGACCCGGTGACGCGATGCCCCTGTTGCATCAACAGTCGCGCCAAGCCGCTCATCCCGCATCCTCCGATGCCCACAAAATGGACCCGCCGTGGTCGGCTGCCGAGAAACTCAATTAGTTGCTGTTTGTTTCCCATAGTGTTCCAACAGGGTCGCGATGCGGTCCGCCGCATCGTCCACGGCCAGTGACCGCGCCGCCCTGGCCATGCGGCGGCGACACGTCTCGTCGTCGAGCAGGTCACCAATGACTCGCGCAAATCGTTCCCCTCGGTCCGCCGCTTCTCCGTCCGCTGACGATTGTTCGATCAGCCGCGCGGCACCGGCCCGCTCGAACACCCGCGCGTTGTACCACTGGTGATTGCCCGCCGAGTGCGGGTACGGAACCAAGATCGCGGGCAAACCGAACGCCGCGATCTCGGTGAGCGTGGACGCTCCCGAACGCGCCACGACCACGTCGGCCGCGCTGTACGCCAATTCCATGTGGTCGCAAAAACTCATCACGATAGCTCGAAATCCGTTCTTCTCGTACGTCTCGCGCATGTATTCTTCATCGTTTGCGCCTGCCAGGTGCACAAACTGCAACGCGTCCGCCCGCGGCTTCAGCCACGGCAACGCCCCCGCCACGCGTTCGTTGATCGCGTGGGCTCCCTGGCTGCCACCCGCGACCAACACCGTCAATCGTCCCGTCTCCAAACCCAGTCGCGCGTGCGCGTCGACCACTTTGCCGCGTCGCAACGCTTCGCGAATCGGCGTGCCCGTGACCGTCACGGGCTTGCGCCCAAAATATCCGGCGCAATCGGCCATGCCCACCGCCACGTGGTCCGCCAACCGGCTCGCCCAGCGGTTCGCCTTGCCGGGTACCGCGTTGGATTCGTGGATCAACGTCGCTGTCCCGCTCTTGCGGAACCATCGCGCCCCGAACACCGCCGGCGCGGACGTAAATCCCCCCATTCCCAGCACAACATCCGGCCCGAATTCGTCACACGCCGCGACGCATCCCCGCGTCGCCCTGGCCAAGCGCAGGCAAAACTTGATCAGCCGTCCCGCTCCCTCGTATCCCACGGCCGGAACCGCTTGTACCGCGATATCGTCCGAACGGGTGGAGGAACCGGTCAACGCTGCCAGGGCCGTCTGATCGATAGCCTTTTCGGAGACCAACAACCGGACTCGATGCCGGCGCGCGCGGAGAACTTCCGCGACCGCCATCCCCGGGAACAGATGTCCCCCCGTCCCGCCGCATGCGATCATGACTTTCATTCATGCAACCGCGGCTGCGCCTCCTACGTGAGTGACGAACGGCGCGCGAAGAATTCCTGTTCCTCGCTCTCGGCGTCCGCCGAACTCTGCCGGTGGATGCTCAACAGCAATCCGACGGCGATCATGTTCAGTACCAGGTTCGATCCGCCAAAACTGATAAACGGCAGCGGCAGTCCTTTGGTCGGCAGCCACGCCGTGACGACGCCGATATTGATCAGTGCCTGCATCGCCAACAGCACTGCGATCCCCATCCCGAGGTACTGCCCGAATAAATCCGCCGCCCGCAAACTGATAATCGCCGCGCACACCATCAACAGTGCGAACGCCAGCAGGATCGCCAGCGTCCCCACCAATCCCAGTTCTTCCCCGATGATCGGAAAAATGAAGTCGGTATGCGCTTCCGGCAGGTAAAACATCTTTTGCAAACTATTGCCCAGACCCAGGCCGTTGAATCCACCCGACCCAAACGCCAGGATCGCCTGCCACACCTGATAGCCGGCGCCCTGCTTGTACTTCTCCAGGTCCATGAACGCCATGAGCCGCGCCGCGCGCGTCGGGTTGTGGATGATAAGCGTGGCAAAACCCGCCACACCGCCGAGAATCGTCGGCGCCAGGTAGTACAGCCGCACCCCCGCGACGTACATCATCGCGAAACTTACCGACGCCATCAACGCCGTGGAACCGAAGTCCGGCTCGGCCAGTATCAGGAGCAACGTCACCCCAACCACACCCATGGGAATGGCAAACCCCCGGCTGAACCGGTCGAGACGCCGCTTCTCTTTCGCCAGCCAGTGTGCCAGCCACACGACCAGCGCCAGTTTCCCGAGTTCCGATGGCTGAAACCGCATTGGACCGAACCCGAGCCAGCGGCGCGCTCCGCCCACCTTCAGGCCGATGTGGGGAACCAGCACCAGCGCCAGCATGGCCCCGGCGACGACGAGCACGCCCGTGCACACCCCGCGAAGCTTCGGGTAGGGAACGCTGGCTGCCATCACACATCCGACGGCTCCGACGAGCATCCACGCCAGTTGCCGCTTCAGCAGATAGCGCTGGTCGCCGTAGCGGTCCTTGGCGTACAGGGCGCTCGTGCTGAAGAGCATGACCACGCCAATGGTCAACAATACCAGCATGATCGTCAACAGCGTCATGGCCGCCTTGTTCACAGGCCTCCAATTCCTTGGTTACACGAATCTGGAACTGTCGATTATTCTATTATTGTACGGTCGCGTGCGATGCGGATACGACCGGTGCCGCCAGGGCCGGCGTGGTCGGGGCCGTGGTTGCCGTGGTCGCCACGGGCGCCGTGCTGGCCGCCGGTGTTGTGTTGGCCACCGGCGTCGTCGCAGGAACCGCCGTCGCCGACGCGGTCGCGCTCGGCTGCTGCGACGGGATCACCAGACGCTGGCCATAGACGATCTTTTTCGGATCGGTGATGTTGTTGGCCTTCATCAGATCATCGGTCTTGACGCCGTACTTCTTGGCGATCATCGACGGTGTCTCATTGATGTCCACCACGTGGATCGTCTGCCCGTTCTCCGTGTAGGTGCCGGGCGCCTGCCATCCGGCCGACGACGTGGCTGCAATGCCCGCGCTGACGGTGTTGGCCGCCGTGTCCGTCGTGGCCTTGGCTGTCGCCATCGGAATGTGGAGCTTCTGGCCAACTTTGAGCGAATCGCCATTCAGATTGTTCGCCTGCTTGAGCGCGGCCACGGTGACGTTCTGGTGCCGGGCGATCCTCCAGAGGGAATCCCCGGACTTCACGACATACAGATTGCCGCTGTCGACGGTCCCCGCCGCCGGTGTCGCGGATGCGGTCGCCCCGGATGGGACGCTGCTGGCGTCCGTTGACGTGGGAATCACAGACGCGGTCGCCACGCTGGTCTTGTCCGCCTTCGCCGCAGGCACGGTCAGTTTCTGGCCGACCTTCAGAACGCTCGTCTTCGACATGTTGTTCGCGCGACTGAGTTCGCCGACGGTGACGTTCTCCGCTTTGGCGATCTTCCACAGGGAATCACCCTTCTTGACGACATAGACTTGTGCGGTCGCTGAGACCGGCGCGGGTTGGGCCACAGCCACCGGCGCGGGAGCCGGAGCCGGCGCTTCATTGCCCGCCATCGACGTCGGAGGCACCAGCGAGGTGGCCGCTCCCGGACCTTGCGGATTCGGAATCGACGTCACCGAGTTGCTGGCGCTACCCGGTGTCATGTTGTCCGGTTGTTGGCCGGGCAGGCTTTCATTGGCCGCCATGTCTGGCGTGCTGCTCTTGACCCGGGAGCATCCCTCAAAGACGACGATGCCCCCGATCACGAGGACGTGTAACGCTACGACGATGAGTACGACTTTCGAGACTTTCATTGGTTCCTTTCGTTCCGGTATTGTTGTTTTGATCGATCGTTGTTCTACAAATCTGGTTGCGTCACCTCACGGCAGGTTGAAGACGTGCCGCTTGAACTCCTCACCGCGATGTTCATAATTCTCAAACATGTCAAAGCTGGCACACGCCGGCGACAACAGCACTGTATCGCCCCGGCGGGCATGACTGGCCGCCAGACGGACGGCTTCTTCCATGGAAGACGCGCGCACGCACGGCGTCGCTTTCGACCAGGCGCGCCACATCTTCCCCTGCGCCTCGCCGATCAACACCGCCAACTTGACCTTGTCGGCAACCACCCCCTTTAGCGACGTGAAATCCAAACCCTTGTCGCGACCGCCCGCGATCAGCACGCAGTGCCCCGGCAGGGAACGTAGCGCCTTCTCGACGGCATCGACGTTGGTCGCCTTCGAATCGTTGATGTACGTCACGCCACCAACTTCGGTCACGAATTCACACCGGTGCGGTTGCGGGACATACGAGCAAATTGCCTCGCGCATTTGCGCCACGGGCAACCCCATGGCCAGTCCGGTCGCGAGCGTCGCCAGCACGTTCTCGGCATTGTGGACGCCGCGCAGGTTTGTCTCGCTCATCTTCAGCAGAATCCCGCGGCATTCCGGCAACCGGCACCAAATGGTTTCGTTGTCGAACCAGTCGAGCCAGATGTCCGCTTCGCGGTTGTAGGCGCTGAACGTGATCGGACGCGCCCGAATCGCCAGGCCCATGCGCCGCAGTGTTTGCAGCGTCTCCACACTGACGACTGCCGTGTCTTCCGGCCGCTGGTTCATGAAAATGAAGGATTTTGCCGCCGCATAGGCGTCCATCGACTCGTACCGGTCGAGGTGGTCAGGCGTGATGTTCAACAACACCGCGATGCTCGCGCGAAACTGCTCGATCTTCTCCAACTGGAACGAACTGACTTCGAGCACCACCGCGTCCAACCCCGCGCTGGCTTCCACCGCGTCGGAAAACGCGTTCCCGATATTGCCCGCCGCCGTGGTCCGTTTGCCGCAGCCCGCGAGCATCGCCGCGATCAATTCCGTCGTTGTCGTCTTCCCGTTTGTGCCCGTGATGGCGATGATCGGGCACAGGCAAAAACGGTAGGCCAGTTCCAGTTCGCTCAGCAGTGGCGTATTCTGCGTCAGCATCTCCCGCACGATCGGTCGCTCGGGCCCGATGCCCGGACTGACCACTGCGAGGTCAAACCGCGTCGTGTGGTCGAACTGGTTGCCCAGCTCCACCCGCACGCCCAGCCGACGCAACCGCATCGCCCGCTCCTGCAGTTGATCCCCCGCCAATTCATCCCGCACGACCACGCGGGCGCCATCGCGCTGCAACAGGTTTGCGGCCGCCATGCCGCTGCGGCCCAGCCCCAGAACGACCACGTCCTTGCCCCTTAATTCCATCGTCTGCATGATTCGATTACCTCAATTTCAGCGTTGCCAGTCCCAGCAGCGCAAAGATTACGGACAATACCCAAAATCGCGTGGTCACCTTGGTTTCCGACCAGCCGCGCAACTCGAAATGGTGATGCAACGGCGCCATCGCAAAAATCCGCTTGCCGCGGAGCTTGAAGCTGGCGACCTGCAAAATCACCGAGGCGGCTTCCATCACGAAAATCCCGCCGACAATGACCAGCACCAACTCCTGCTTGATCATCACCGCAATGCCGCCGATCAACCCGCCAATCGCCAGCGAACCGGTATCGCCCATGAACACCTGCGCGGGATGGCAGTTGAACCACAAAAAACCCAGGCTCGCGCCGATCAGCGCGGCGCATACCACGGTCAATTCGCCGGCCCCCGACACGAACGGCACCTGCAAGTAGGTGGCGAAGCGGAAATTGCCGGCCACGTAACACATCACCGCATACGTCAACGCCACGGTCAGGGTGCATCCCGTCGCCAAACCGTCGAGGCCATCCGTCAGATTCACGGCATTCGACGCCCCGACGATCACCACCACCACCAGCAGCAACGCCCACCATCCCATGTCCGCGATCACCGGTCCCTTCACGAAGGGCACCATCAACTTCCTGGCGGTCGGGCCGAGCCGCGGATCGGTCAGGAGCAATATCCCGACAAACAATCCCAGGCCGATCTGAAAGAGAAATTTTGTCTTCGCGCGCATCCCCTGGGACGTTCGCTCCTGGACCTTCGCCCAATCGTCCAGGAACCCGATCCCTCCAAGCCAGATCAGCGTCACCAGGCAAATCAGGACGAGCTGGTTGGTCGGACGCGCCCACAGCAGGGTCGAATCCACCACCGCCCAAATGATGAGAATGCCGCCCATCGTCGGGCAGGCCCCCTTCTCGCCGTGTGTCTTGGCCAGTTCCCGCAGATCGTCTTCGCCGCGGATCGGCTGTTGGAGTTTCATCTCGACCAGACGGCGAATGAGCCACGGCCCCACCAGGACGCACATCAACAGCGCCGTGAGCGCGGCACACACCGCGCGGAAGGTCACATATTGAAACACCCGCAACGGCGAGAACCACTGCGTATACTCGCTCAAATAGTAAAACATCTCCTCCTCGGTCCTTCACTTCCACACACCCGTGTCGCTGCGCCTCGGCAGGCGCAGTCCCCACACGCAACTGGTTGGCGCCTCACAGAGGCGCGACTACGTGGTTTCGGTATTCCTCCACAATTCGTTCCAACTGCAATCGTCTCGAACCTTTGACCAACACAAAATCTCCGTCCTGCGCCAGCGTGCGGACCGTCTCGCCCGCCTCGACCGTCGTTCCCAGCGGCAACACCCGGTGCGTCTCCATGCCGGCTTCGATGGCCGCTTGCGCGATCAGCCGCGCGGACTGGCCGACCGTGATCAGCAGTGTCAGGCCGCAGTTGGCGGCCATCGCCCCGATGTCGCTGTGCGCCGACTGCGTCCATTCGCCGAGCTCCAGCATGTCGCCGAGAACCGCGATCTTTCGTCCGCCGCAGGGGGTCTCGCGAATCATCTGCAACGCGGCCTTCATCGACACCATGTTGGCGTTGTAGCAATCGTTCACGAACCGCACGCCATCGACTGTGACCGGCTCCATCCGCAGGCGCGGGAATTCCGCGTTCTCCAGGCCCACCCGGATTTCATCCAGGTCCATTCCCGCGAAATAGCCCACGGCCGCCGCTTGCAGCGCGTTGTAAATCTGGTGGCGACCGAGCGTTTTGAGCCGCACGATCACATCTTCCCGCTTCTTCGCGATGTTGAGCCGGAACTTCACATCCCCGTTGATCTTGATTTCACTGGCGCGGATGTCCGCAAAATTGTCGATCCCGACCGTGACCACCGTGGCGTTCGTGCGCGCGCGCAACTCGTGGCACCACTTGTCGTCGGCATTGATCACCGCGAGACCGTCGCCGTTGCGCGGCAACACGGCGAATAGCGATCCCTTCTCCCGGGCCACGCCGGCTTCGTCCTTGAAGAACTCGACATGCCCGAGACCGACGTTGGTGATGACCCCGATGTCGGGCCGGACCATCTCCGCCAGCGCCGCGATTTCACCCGGATGATTCGTCCCCAGCTCGAACACGCCGTAGTCGTGCGCGGCGTCCAGCCGTAAGAGGTTGAGCGGCACGCCAATGTGGTTGTTGTTATTGCCGGACGATTCCACTACATTAAACCGTTCCCCCAGCACCGCGGAGATCAGTTGCTTGGTGGTCGTCTTCCCGCTCGAGCCGGTGACGGCAATCAAGCGGGTGGTTGGGGGCATCAGCCGGCGGTAGTTCGTTGCGAGTTTGTGCAATGCGGTGAGGGTGTCTTGCACTTGGAGAAGCGCCAAGGCACTAGGCGAGTTCATTGCACGGGTAGGATCCGAGACTACCGCCGCCGATGCCCC
>JBEKBH010000007.1:0-133949 GCA_050015495.1 Verrucomicrobiia bacterium | reverse complement strand
GTGAATCCCGGGGGCACCGGCAACCCGATCCGCGTCATCTCATGCAGGTTCGCGCCTTTGCCGCCCAGCAACGGTTTCTGTCCGCCGTTGCCGTCGGCCTTGCCACCGCCAAAGAAATAGACGTACTTCGACGACTTCTTGACTGAGCTTTTTGACTTCTTCGTAGCCATGTTCGTGAGCTTCCTCTATGTGAGTTTGTACTGCCTGATCAGAGGCAGGAGCCAATTTTCCAAATCAACGGGGGTAACGCCACGGCCACTCTACCAAACCCGCCCCCCCTGTCAACGCACTTTCCGTCACCGTCCGTAGCCAGCCGTAGTGGCGACGAACCCTGCTCCTCACGGGTCGCGGTAGGGACGAGCTGCCGCTCGTCCGAAGTCGCCGCAAGAGCATCAAAACCATGCATTTTGGCTCTCTCTACTGGCTCTTTTAGGGGCAGAAATGGGTTCGTTTTTGGCTTTGTTTTCACCAGTTTTCCACGCCGGCTTGATTAAACTTGGGTTCGTTTCGCAAAAATCATATATAGGGGCTCCCCTCGGTCCCTGACCGTCCGGTCCGGCTGTAGCGGCGCGCTACGTGCGTCGGTCGTCTCCCGCCGTTCCTTGTAGCCGTGCACGGTGGGCGCGGATCAGACATCCGTCCCTCGTTGGACGCTTTCCGCCTGTAGGGCGACCGGCCCGGTTGCCGTCGTACTGCGACCCCCGCCGTCGACCCGGAACATTGAGCGTTTCATGTTCAAGGTTGGACGTCGAGCGTTGATCTGTCCCCCCATCAGCCATTTCCCATTTTAACCATGGCAGCCCCCCCATCTCCCATCGCCCCTTTTCCATCCGCCGCGACCCTACCATCAATGCTCGACTGAGTCCAGTGGAATTATCATCTGCGGATAACCAATGTGATCGACGACTGTTGCAACGCCTCGTGGCAGCCCGCCGCGACTCAGGCGAACCCGCCGCCTTGGCCGTTGTAGGCCGCGTGCCCTCACGCGGCGTTCTTGGGAGGCTCGGAGATCGTCAATGGAGACTGTAATTGACGCTTGCGAGGCGAATCAGCGCGTTCGCTTACCGGACTTAGTGATTCCGTCCATGACGGATGTGAATCTCGTCAAGGATTCAAAATGCGCACGCACACACTCGATGAATTCTCGCGCTTCGTCAGCGAGCAATGATTCCAGCAGTTTCTGGCGTGTTTCCGGAAGGGGATACGAAAGATAGGCATAGGTCTTTGTACTCTCAACGTACACCCGCTTGAATTCCGCTTTCGTCATCAGTTGTTCAGCCTCTTTCTTGAAATCATCTGCCACTTCCTGAAAGTTCACTTGGCTCCGCAGTTCCTTCGGAGGATGAAACCACACGACTGCTTCCGGTACTTCCTCGTCCTCCGAGGCCAAATTCTCTAGGCGTATGTCCCAAATGCGCAAGCCAGACGGCCACTCTACGTACATGGAAGGCCATGTCTTCTTGCCTATGGTGACGTTGCCTTCGTTTGGGGTGATGTGAATGGAGCGAGAATCCAACTCTGGATGCTCCTCCTGTACAGAATCCAGTATCTTGTCAAATACCTGTGCGTATTTCTTGCGCACCGCGTCCATTGAGTCTGCGAGCAATTGTGCTTTCGCCCAATTCTTCAGCAAGTACGATTCAGGTTCGTTAAACAACTGCTTCGTCACGTTGCATCTCCTTAGTTTTCGGTTCGGCCACCACAAACTTGCTGAGGGCCTTCGCGTAGTGAGTAACAAACAACCTAACCTCAGGCGGCTGAGCCCGTTGTGCGAAACCGTCCAGAACACGGATCATCCGGCTCCATCTCAGGGGGTGGAATTCTTCATTGTCGGCTTTCCGTCCGTCGAGTGTCAGAAAAATGCCGTGAGCATTTACCGCAAGGACTTCCAACTCTTCCGCTCGTCCCGCCAAACCTTTCCACTCGCGATTTGTTTGATTTCCGCCTTCAGGGGATCGGATTTTGTTCTCGATGTGAATGACAAATTCCTTACGCGCCGCAATTTCGATGTCTACCCGTGATTCGCTGCAAGAGACCTCACGGCGTACCCAGTATGATGCATCGGCGTAAGCCATTCTCTCGGGCTTCAGACCAAGTTCCAGTTCCTCTCCAAGTTCTTGGAGGAAGAGTCGAAAACCAAGGTTGCCCTGTGCGTGAGTTCCGTGCTCAAGTCGGCCGTCTAATAGCCACGCCAGTATCATCGAATGACGAACTTCGTCGTACGCGACCTCCATGACCTCAAACAAGTTGAAGTCATCAGCCGTTGCAATTTGTTTCTCCGCCCATATTGCACGCGTTTCTTGGTAGCCATCGAGCAACGTGTTCAGCAAGGGAAGGTCATGCTGAGCGGCCTGTGCTTGAGCGTGTTCGCAGCGGCTCAGCGAATCCATGAATCCGTTAATGAAAGTCGCCAACTCCGCTTGGCCGATGGAGGGCAAGCTGTGCACCTTCATGAGCTCATCATGTTTCGTGAGGAGGATCTGAAACGTTTGAACGAGTTGATCAGGTTTTAATTTTGCGCGCATCTGTGCGGTCAGCCCATGCTGTTGAGTGTAGTCAGTCCGAGGCCTTTCAGCAAGCTCGACGCCGTTACCGCGCGTCCCTTCTACTATTTCCGCCGCAGCCGTGAATTCCTGCCGCCGCGAGTGCGGACGGTGTAGCGGCCCGGTGTTTCCCTCACCTGGAACCCGATCTTGCGGCGTTTCGGTTCCGGCGGGGTTAGAAGCTGGCGGATGGCTTCAAAGAGGTTGCGAATGGCATCGTCGTGGCCTTCAAATTTGCGTTCCAGCTCGACCAGCTTCTGCGCGAGGTCCCGATTCGATGCCAGCATCTCGCGCAGCCGCACGAACGCGCGCACGACCCGAACGCTGGCTTGCACCGCCACCGGGCTGTTAAGCACGCTGGCCAACATGATCGCGCCATGCTCGGTGAACACCCGCGGCCGGTACCGAGGTCCTCCATGATGGCGGGCGCTCGCAGATCCCGCCTGGCCCTCCAAACTTGAGGTCGCAATTTGCGACCTCAAGTTTGCAACCTCTTGACGCGTAAGCAGAAACGCAAAATCGGATGGGAATCGATCCGCGTTGCGCCCGACCTGCTCGTTCAATCGCTTCGTTGTGACGCCGTAGATCTCGGCGAGATCGGAGTCGAGCATCACTTTCTGACCCCGAATCAAATAGATCAGTTGCTCGATTCGTTCGACCGGCACAACCGCCTTGTCATCGCTCATTTGGTTGCGCAGTGTACCGAGTCGCCGCCTCTTCGACAAGTGCTGCGCGCCTTAAGGTGCCAATTTGATGCCTTAAGAATTCGTGCCATGCCTGTCTTTGACCTCGCAATTTGCGATGTCAAAGTTCCAAAATCCCTATTCGAGGAAACCCGTAGATTCTTTTTGGCTTTCCAAACATGAAGTCGCAATTTGCGATATCAAGATTGCAACCTCTTGACGTGTAAGCAGAAACAAGAAATCAGGTGGGAATCGATCAGCATTTCGCCGGGGAAAGTGGAGCGGGCGATGGGAATCGAACCCACCTCACCAGCTTGGAAGGCTGGCGCATTACCACTATGCTACGCCCGCGCTCGCGCCGCCAACGTACACCAGCCGTCGCCAGAGCGTCAAGCGCAAGCCCCGACCGGGCAGCCGTCCGCCCGCGTTACAACACGCGGCACGGCGCCATCACGGCGTCAGGCATTCCGTGCAAAATCTTTTTGTCGGCCGGGCAAATCGTCGCCAGGATACCGCCCAGTTTGGCGTCGTCGCCCACCACGAAATAGTACGGACACAACCGCACCCGCGCGTTGAACGGACGCACTTCATTCGTCTCGAAATCGACGTACCGCGCCTCGAACAATTTCGAGTTCTCGAATCTCTGGAGAATGAATGGATGCGTCGCGAACCCGCTCAGCGCCTGGTCAATCGCTTCCGCCCATTCGCCTGCCGGCAGATCGTGCCCGACGTACACGCCGCGGCTGCCCCACGCCCGGTCGCTGAAGCCGGAGATTTTCAGCACCAGCTCGCGCTGCTTCTGGGAAAACTTCGCCATGTCGCGCCAGTCGTGGATGCCGAGTTCGGGAATCACCGCGTGCGGCGGCAACGGCGCGGGATCGAAAATCCACGTGTACGGCAGGACCTCCCGCAAGACCGCGAGCGTCTTGTCGCCGAGTTGCTCTCGCCAGAACCCGCGCAATTGCTCCATCCACAGGAACGCGAAGAGCATTTTCTCTTCGAGCTGCGGTTTGAATGGCGGCGTCACATGCACTTCGCCCCGCGCCGCGGCATCCATCAACGCCTTCGCATTCGGCACGTTCGGCAAATCGAACAATTCAAAGAACCGGTAGACGACCGACGTTTTGTCGAAGTTGGACAATTCCTCCGGACGCATAACGCGGAACCCGATCTGCCGGCCGAGCCATTCCATCTCGGGGCGATACGTCGCGGCTTCATCCGACACCACCACGACCGCCAGCGGCTCGTCGCCTTTCGCCTCCGCGCGCAACACGGCGTCGAATCCCTCCATCATCCCATGCGCGCCGCCGACGATCTTGTCGCCCAGCTCGCCGTACGTCTTCCCCAGCCAGCCGGTCAGGCCGATGCCGCCGGGGACCGAATCAAGCTCGGCGACGAAGAAATGGTCGTTGGTAAGGATCACGTCGGGACGAATCACGCGCGGGACGTGACCCTTGAAGCGGCCAAGCCGGGAAAACTCGATCAACTCCTTCGGCTTGCCCGCGTCGAGGTAGTCCGCGATCCACGACGGCAACTTGCCCTCGACGCTGTGGCGGTACATCACGTTGGCGGCGCGGTAAAACGCCAGCAGATGCGGCCCGAGCGCTTCGAGTCGGGTGACGATGTCGCGGGAGAGCGGGAAGGCTTCGGGGGAAATCCGCCAGGTCGCGCCGGCAAACAGGCCCGCCGCGGGCAACTGGTCGCGCACATACCGGGCGCGCTCGGCGGCGGATTGTGAATCGCTCATGACGCACTCAGATCTGCCCGCGCAACTCGACGCGACGGATTTTTCCGCTGGTGGTTTTGGGCAGCTCCTTCACGAACTCGATTTCACGCGGATATTTGTAGGGTGCCGTAACGAGTTTGCAGTGTTCCTGCAGTTCGGCTTTGAGGGTGTCGCTGGCGGCGTAACCGCTCCGGAGCACAACGAACGCCTTGACGATCTGCCCGCGAATCGCATCCGGTTTGCCGACAACGCCAGATTCCAGCACAGCGGGATGTTCCAGAAGCGTGCTCTCCACCTCGAAAGGTCCGATGCGGTACGCGGCGCTTTTGATCACGTCGTCGGACCGTCCGACGAACCAGTAGTAGCCATCGGTGTCGCGCCGGGCGACGTCGCCAGTCAAATACCAGTCGCCACGGAAACGCTGCTTGGTCAGGTCAGGATTCCGCCAGTATTCACGAAACAGCCCCAGCGGTCGCTGCGGGCGGTAGCGCACGGCGATTTCGCCTTCGGCGCCGACGGGTACCTCCTGCAGGTCCGCGTCAAGAAGAGCGACCTCAAAACCCGGGACCGGCTGGCCCATGGAGCCGGGGCGCACTTCGCGGCCATGGGATCGGATGTTGGCGATCAACACAACGGTCTCGGTTTGACCGTAACCTTCGTAGATGGTTGTCCCGGTCGCTTCCCGCCATGCCGTGATGACCTCCGGGTTGAGGGGTTCACCCGCGCTGGTGCAATGGCGCAAATGCTTGGAGCGAAATTGGGTCAGGTCTTCCCGGACGATGAGACGCAGGGCGGTTGGCGGCGCGCACCACGTGGTAATGGGATAGCTCGCGAGGGTACGCAGCGCACAGGAGCCACTGAATTTGCGCCGGGCGTCCATGGCAAAAACCGTGGCGCCGGCCAGCCACGGGCCGAAGAAGCACGACCAGGCGGCCTTCCCCCACCCGGTATCGGTAATACACCAATGGAGGTCACCCGGTTTCAAATCGAGCCACAGTTCGCCCGTGACCCGGTGGGCCAGGCCATAACTGGCTTGCGTGTGCAACACCATCTTCGGTTGCCCGGTGGTGGCGCTGGTGAAATAGATAATGCCGGGATCGTCGGCGCGAGTTGGTTCGCCGGCGAATTTCGGCGAGGCGTCTCGCAACCCGGCCTGGAAGCTAATCCAGCCGGGCCGTTGCAAGCCCACCAAAATCCGTTTGCCGCGGAACCAATCCAGTTTGCCGATTCCATCGGCGTCCGTGATCACGGCGCGGACGCCCGCCGCCTCGATGCGGTAGCGGACATCGCGGGTGGTCAACATCGTGGCGCTGGGAACAGGAACCGCCCCCAGACGGATCAGGCCCAGCAACGTGATCCACCATTCCGGAATGCGTGGCAGCATCACCAGCACCGGATCGCCCGGTTCAATGCCGCAGTCGCGAAAGAAGTTGGCGGCGCGATGCGCGTCGGCAACGATCTCGGCTACGGTGATTTTGCGCTGGTGTCGCCCGTTTTCGTCCACCCACCACAGCGCCAATGCATCCGGGGCCCGCCGCGCCCATTCCTCCATCACGTTCGCGACGAAATTGAAGTCCTTCGATGCAGGGCGGTTCACTCGCGCACCTGGCCATCCCCCACCACGACGAATTTGTAGCTGGTCAATTCCTCCAGGCCCATCGGGCCGCGGGCGTGGATTTTGTCCGTCGAAATCCCGATCTCCGCGCCGAACCCGTATTGTGCGCCGTCGGCCAGTCGCGTGCTGGCGTTCCAGAATACGCTCGAGCTGTCCACCTCGCGCAGGAATGTTTCCGCGGTCGCCTTGTCGCCCGTGACAATCGCGTCGCTGTGGGCCGACCCGTATTTCGTGATGTGATCGATGGCTTCGTCCACGCCGTTGACGACGCGCACGGCAAGAATCAGGTCGAGATACTCCGCGTACCAATCGGCTTCGGCGGCAACGCTGGCATTGGACACGAGCTTGCGCGTCCGGTCGTCGCCACGCAGTTCGACCTTGTGTTCGGTGAGCGCCTTCGCGATACGCGGCAGAAACTTGTCGGCAATCTTTTCATCGATGAGCAGTGTCTCGATGGCGTTGCACACGCCGGGACGCTGGCATTTGGCGTTGATGACGATCTTCTCCGCCATGTCAAAATCGGCATCGCGGTCGACGTACACGTGGCACACGCCTTTGTAGTGCTTGATGACGGGGATGCGCGATTTCTCCGCGACGGCGCGAATCAATCCCTCCCCGCCGCGCGGGATGCAGAGGTTGATCAGGTCATCGAGTTTCAGCAACTCGTCGATGGCCGCGCGGTCCGTCGTGGGCACGACCGTGATGCTGTTCGGCGGCAGCCCCGGCACAGTCATCGCTTCGGCGATGGCGAGGTTGCTGTGGATCGCCTCTGAACCGCCGCGCAGGATCACCGCGTTGCCGGTCTTGAAGCACAGGCACCCGGCGTCGGCGGTCACGTTCGGCCGCGACTCGTAAATGATGAGGATCACGCCGATGGGTACGCGCACTTTCCGGATGCGGATTCCGTTCGGACGCGTCCACTCGCTGATGGTTGTCCCGACCGGGTCGGGCAGGGCGGCGACTTCGCGGACGCCCTTCGCCATTTCCAAAATACGTTTGTCGGTGAGGGTCAGGCGGTCGAGCATCGCCGACGAAAGCCCGGCTTTCTTCCCCGCATCGAGGTCCTTGGCGTTGGCCGACTGGATCGCGGCGGCGGATTTTTCGATGCCGTTGGCCATGGCGCGCAGCAGCGCGTTCTTCTTGTCCGCGTCGAATTTCGCCAGTTCGCGCGATGCGTCCCGCGACCGCTCGGCCAACAATCGTATCTGTTGTTTCAAATCCATACGCAATCGTTTCCACCCCTCACCTTAATCCTCTCCCCCAAGGGGAGAGGAGACCTCCTCGCCCTTTCGAAGGGAGAGGGTCAGGGTGAGGGTCGCGCCGTTGTCACAAAATCACCATGTCATCCCGATGAATCACCACGCCCGTGGCGGACTTGATTTGGATGCCGCCAACCTTCGTCAGGCCGCGCGCAAATTCAACCTGGTTCTTGTCTCGGACGCTGACGAGATCGCCTTCCTCGAATTTCCCCTCCGAGGAAACTATCCCTTTGGCCAGCAAGCTCTTACCCTTGGCGCACAGGGCTTCTTTCGCGCCATCGTCGACCACTATCACCCCGGCGGGATGCTGGAAAAACGCGATCCAGCGCTTGCGGCTCGCCAATTTGTCCGCGTGCGGCAGGAATATCGTCCCCACCTCGTCGCCGGCCAGAATATCGCGGAGAACACTTGCGCGTTCGCCGTTGGCGATGACGAGCGGAATTCCGGCGCGCGTTACGATCTTTGCCGCATCGATCTTCGACTTCATCCCGCCAACGCTCGTCGTGCGATCCGTGTCGCCCGCGAGCGATTCGATCTCGCGTGTGATTTCGGGCACGGCGGGAACGACGCGGCCCTCTCCTTCCAGCAATCCCTCGACATGTGACAGGATGACCAGCAAATCCGCGTCGATGAGCGTGGCCGCCAGCGCCCCGAGCCGGTCGTTATCGCCGAACTTGATTTCCTCGACAGCCACCGTGTCGTTCTCGTTAATGATCGGCACAGCGCCATGCGCCAGCAGTGTGGCCAGCGTGTTGTGCGCGTTGAGGTGGCGCGTCCGGTCTTTCAGATCGTCATGGGTCAGCAGGATTTGCGCGACCGTGATGCCGAATTTCCCGAACAACTCGTCGTACACGGCCATCAATTTACTCTGGCCGATGGCGGCGGCAGCCTGGAGTTCGTCGAGATGTTTCGGGCGCTGTTTCAGGCCAAGCTCGGCCATGCCCGCGCCGATCGCGCCCGAGGAAACAATGATGATCTGCTTTTTCAGTTCGTGCAACGTGGCGATTTGCGCGACCAGCCCCTCAATCTGCCGCGCCGAAAGATGGTTCTGCACATCGGTCAGCAGGCCCGTCCCGAGCTTGATGACGATGCGGTTCACCTTGGCGAGTATTTCGTGGCGGAGCTTCATAAGAGCCATCAATGCTTACCAGAACTCGGCAAGCGTGTCGAGTGAATGGACGCGGCGGCGGGCGCGGGTTGAATTGGGCGTCGACAAGCATCTCGACATCGGAAATTCTGCGATGCGATTCGGATTGTGTTCGTGCAACCGACGGAATACCCTTTTGACGGTGAGGAATGCGATCACTCCGTTTGCCCGAACCAAATGTGACGCATCGGTTCGTTCGACCCCGGAGGGTGGAACCTTACCCCTAGAAAGGTGCGTGTTCTTATGAGCACAACATCCGAACAACCCGCCGTCGTGCCGCCCCCTCTGCCGCGAACGGGGTTCGCCATCACGAGCTTGGTATTGGGCATTGTGGCCGTGTGCCTCAGCTTTCTGGTGATGGGAGCGTTGCTCGGACTGATCGGCCTTGTCTTCGGGCTCATTCAATTTCGACGGCGGGGCAGTCCGAAGACGATGGCGTGGTGGGGGGTCAGCCTCTCGGTGCTCGGGTTGTTGGCCAGCATCGGTTTTGGCGTGTTGTACTTTGAGTTTTTCAAACGCTTTGAGGCGGCGATGGAGTCAGCCACGGGAACGGATCTGACGCAGTGGGAAGGCGTGACGGCCCCTGATTTCACCGTGACGGCGCTCGACGGAACGAAGACGACTCTGAGCACCCTCAAAGGCAAACGGGTGATCCTTGATTTTTGGGCGACATGGTGCCCGCCGTGCCGCAAGGAGATTCCGCATTTGGTGCGGCTGGCCAAAGAAACATCGCGCGATGATCTGGTCATCATCGGCATCAGTTCCGAGGAGGAACCGACCTTGCGGTCGTTCGTCGGGAAGAACGGGATGAACTATCCGGTGGCTTCGGCTCGCAGCCTGCCGGCTCCGTACGAGAGCGTCGAGTCGATTCCCACCACGTTTTTCATTGACCGGCACGGCGTGATCCAGAAAGTCGTGGTGGGCTACCACGATTTCGATTCGCTCAAGGAACAGGCGCTGAACAAGGATTGGGAAGGAACGCCCAAAGACCGTCCGGAGGCGACAGGCAGCAGCCTCACGGTCAGCGATCACCCGCTTCAGCCAGTGCCCGCGTGGAGCAAGGAGGTTCCCGGAGCCCTGGCGATGTGCGCCGGTGACTGGTACGGAGACGGCCAGCAGGAAATCCTCGTCGCCGACAATCGCCAGCAGCTTCACATCCTGGGCGGCGACGGTTCAGAGAAGAACACACTTCCCATTGCCGGTACCTTCACCATGATCGAGTGTGGCCGTCACAAGACGCGGGGTCCGCGCCTGCTCGGGTATTCCAACTGGGGGCATGAGGTTGTCGTAATGGACTCGCAGGGAAAGCGACTTTGGTCTTACGGCTCGTTGTCGGGGGTCGATGGCGCCCACTGGGGCGACCTGGATGGCGACGGCACGGATGAGTTGATCGTCGGCATGAATGGGGGTGGCGGACTGCATGTGGTCGATGCCGACGGCAAGACGCGATGGAAAGCCTCGCTGGGAAATGTCTGGAATCAAGCGGTTGTTTCCGCCCGCACCAATCAACCCGCACTGGTTTTCGCCACCGAAGCCGGCGGTTCGGTGCATGTCTTCGATGCTCAAGGGCAATTGCTGCGAACCATTCGCCCCCAAGGAAAGTATTGCGCGCAGATGAGCGCCGCCGCTGTGACCGACCAGGGAACAATCCAGGCCATTGCCATCGGTGGCGGGAGGACCATCGCGTTCGATCCGCTGGGCGAAATCGCCTGGTCAACCAGCGCCATCCAGGATCACGGCGCATGGCGGACCGTCAGTTTCGCGGTCGGCGACCTCACCGGCGACGGTCGACGCCAGTGGGCGTTTCTGGAAGCTTCCGGGGACCTCGTCATCGCGTCGGCCCAAGGGGAAAAACTCTGCGCCATTCCGGATCAGAAGGGGATCAGCGCCTTCGCAATCGCCAACCGCTCCGGCACCGGCGGTCTTCTCGTGACCCTGCGGTCCGGCGCAATGCGCGCGTATCGATTTACGCCGTCGCCGATCACCGCCAGCGCCGGGAAGGTTGAAAACGCTCGGTAGCGGCGCTGTCCAGCCGTTGACGGCGAAAGCGGCATTGACGAAGGGGTGGTCTTGCCGGCTTGCCGAAAGGTCTCGGGCTAACCACACTGCTCGGTATGACGCATGACAGTGCGGTTGACCTTGGCGAGTATTTCGTGGCGGAGTTTCATAAGAGCCATAATTGCTTACCAGAACTCGGCAAGCGTGTTGAGTGAATGGACGCGGCGGCGGACGGGGTACGGTTTCGCGCACTTTGCGTGCTTCGTGGCGAAATGATGTGGATGGCGCGCCGTGCTCATCACTTCTTTATCATCAAATGCACAGCCACGATCACGCCGAACACCACGACCGCGCCTCGCAGGATGCGCGGTGACAACCGTTGCGCCGTCTTCGCGCCGATAAAACCGCCGGCGATGGCCGCCAACGCCATGGCCAGCGCGATGCTCAGGATCGCCATACCCTTAACGACGAAATACAGCGCCGCGGTGCCGTTGATGAGCGTGGCGAAAAAGTTCTTCATGCCGTTGGCGGCCTGCAAATCTTCGGGCAGAAAAATCGCCATCGCCGCCAGCATCAATATTCCGATCCCCGCGCCAAAATAGCCGCCGTAGACCGCGATGGCGAATTGGGACAACCACAGCGCCGCGGCGTGCTTCTTCGGGTGCGCTTCGGCCCGTTTCGACATCCAGCGTCCGATGGGTTCGTTGAGCAGGAGCAACGCGCACGCGAGCAGGATCAGATACGGCACGATATAACGGAAGACCGACTCGGGCGTGTTCAGCAACAGGATCGCGCCCGTCAGTCCGCCCAGCAACGATGGGATCGACAACACCCAGACGCGCGCGCGATTTTCCCTCAATTGCCGCCGGTACGCCCACGAACTCGTCACGGAGCCCGGCCAGATGGCCGCCGTGCTCGTCGCGTTCGCCGTGATCGACGACATGCCGCTGTACAACAGCGCCGGGAACGTGAGCAGCGTGCCACCGCCGGCCACGGCGTTGACGAAGCCCGCGCCGAACGCCGCGAGCAGGCTGACCCAGTAGATTTGCATACGATTGTTATGTCACCATTCCATCCTCACCCTCACCCTGACCCTCTCCCCTCGAAAGGGAGAGGGAACCGGCTCCTTGCTTTGATCTCGGGAAGGGAACCAAGGGAGCAGCGATAAACTGTCTCCTCTCCCCTTGGGGGAGAGGATTAAGGTGAAGGGTATGTTCGTCATGTAATGTTGCGGACTTTACCAAATTTCTGTTAGCGTCACAAACATGCCTTCTGTCATTTTGAAAAAGGGCCGGGAACATCGCCTCTACGCGGGCCATAGCTGGGTGTACTCGGGCGAAATTGCCGACATCACCAGCAACCCGAAGGACGGGGACGCCGTGGACATCCGCGACCACAAGGAGCGCTTCATGGGGCGCGGCCTGCTCAACACCCGCTCGCAGATTACCGTCCGGCGGTTCACGACGCAGAAAGAGGAGATCGATAAAGCATTTTTCAGCCGCCGCATCGAGGCGGCGTTGGAATATCGACGCGAAAACACGTCCATTGCCGATGCGGAGGCGTTTCGGCTGGTGTCTTCGGAAAGTGACCAGGTGCCGGGGCTTATTGTTGACCAGTATGGCGACCACGTCGTCTTGCAGGCCCTCACGCTCGGAATCGATCAGCGCAAGAAACAGATCATCGAGGTTCTCCGCGAGATCGTTCAACCGAAAGCCATTGTTGAACGCAGCGACGTTCCCAGCCGCAAGCTGGAAGGGCTGGAGGAAACGAAGGGCGTGCTCGTCGGCGAGACCGATGCCGTCGTCCGTGTACAGTTCAGCCAGTTCTCCATCGAGGTCAACCTGCTCGAAGACCAGAAGACGGGTTTCTTTCTCGATCAGCGCGACAACTATGCCGAGGTTGCGCGCCACTGCGCGGGCAAACGCGTGCTCGATTGTTTCACGTACCACGGCGGGTTCGCGCTGGCGGCGGCGGTTGGTGACGCCAAGAGCATCGAGGCGGTGGAAATCTCGGACCAGGCAGTTGCGCGCGCCCGCAAGAATGCCGAACTCAACGGGCTGACTGGCAAGATCGAGTTCGTGTGTGCCAACGCGTTCGATGTGTTGAAGAAATACGATGTCGAGAAGCGCCAATACGACGTGATCGTGCTCGATCCGCCGTCGTTCACCCGCACGAAAGAAAACGTGGGCGGCGCGTTGCGCGGGTACAAGGAAATCAACCTGCGCGCGCTGAAGATGCTGCCGCCGGGCGGCCTGCTGGCGACGTTTACCTGCTCGCATCACATCGATGCCGAGTTGTTCAAGTCGGTCGTGCTCGATGCCGCCGCCGACGCGAAGAAGACGGTGCGGCTCGTGAAAGTGCTCACCCAATCGCCCGACCATCCGATCCTGCCGGCGATACCGGAGACGGAGTATCTGCGGGGGCTGTTGCTGGAGGTGATGTGATGGGGTATGTCCGCGGTATCACCGTTCGGCGCAGGTCTCCCGACCGCGCCGTTCCGTCGGAGCCCGGGAGACCTTCGGTCGGCGTCTGTGCGGGGTCAGGAGACCCTCGCACAACGGAGTTTGTAGCCGCCCCGCTCTGTCGGGGCGCGGCTACACACGACACTTGAGATGAGGACAATGGAACCAAAACTCGAAGAATTGAAACAGCGTCTTGCGGAAATTGACGATCTGCGGCGCGCCTCGGCGGTGCTGGGTTGGGACCAGGCGACGCATATGCCGCCGGGCGGGGCGGAGGCGCGGGGACGGCAAACGGCGACGCTGGACCGGCTGGCGCACGAGAAGTTCACCGACGCGGCGATTGGCAAGTTGCTTGCGGACTTGCAGTCGTACGAGGAATCGTTGCCATATGATTCCGATGAAGCGGCGCTGATTCGGGTGACCCGGCGCGACTACGAGCGGGCGGTGAAAGTGCCGTCGGCGTTCGTCGCGAAATTCAGCGCGCATGTCGCCGCGACGTATGAAGCCTGGGTGAAGGCGCGGCCAGCGAATGATTTTGCATCGGTGCGGCCAATGTTGGAGAAGACGCTCGAGTACAGCCGTGAGATGGCGAACTTCTTTCCCGGCTACGATCACATTGCCGACCCGCTGATTGATTTCGTCGATTACGGGATGAAAGCGGCGACGGTGAGCGCGTTGTTTGCGGAGTTGAGGGAGAATCTCGTGCCGCTGGTGGAGGCGATTGCGGCGCAACCCGTGGCCGATGAGTCGTGCATCCGCCAGACTTTTCCCGAAGCGGAGCAACTCGCGTTCGGCCGCGAGGTTGTGAAGCGGCTTGGCTACGACTTCAATCGGGGCCGCCAGGACAAGACGCGGCATCCGTTTCAAACGACGTTTTCGCTGGGCGACGTGCGGATCACGACGCGGGTGAAGGACAACGATCTCGGCGATGCGCTATTCAGCACGATCCATGAGGCGGGTCATGCGATGTACGAGCAGGGGATTCGGCCCGAACTGGAAGGCACGCCGCTGGCGCATGGGACGTCGTCGGGCGTGCACGAAAGCCAGTCGCGATTGTGGGAGAACGTCGTGGGACGCGGACACGGCTTCTGGGAATATTTCTACCCGAAATTGCAGGCGGCGTTTTCGCTGCAACTCGACGACGAACCGCTCGATACGTTCTATCGGGCGATCAACAAGGTCGAGCGGTCATTGATTCGCACCGATGCGGACGAGGTGACGTACAATTTGCACGTGATGATCCGGTTCGATCTCGAACTGCAATTGCTCGAAGGCAAGCTCGCCGTGCGCGATTTGCCGGAAGCGTGGCGGGCGCGGTACAAGAGCGACTTGGGCATCGCGTCGCCCGATGACCGCGACGGCGTGTTACAGGACGTGCATTGGTACGGCGGACAGATCGGCGGCGTGTTTCAGGGGTACACGCTCGGCAACATCCTTAGCGCGCAGTTTTACGAGGCGGCGACCAAGGCGCATCCGGAGATTTCCAACCAGATTCCACGCGGCGAATTCGCCACGCTTCACGGTTGGCTCCAGAAAAACATCTACCAGCACGGGAGCAAATTCACCGCGAACGAGATCGTCAACCGCGCAACGGGTCAGGACCTGACGATTGAGCCGTACATTCGGTATTTGCGGACGAAGTACGGGGAGTTGTATAATCTTTAGACGTTTCAGCGTTCCGGTAGGGTACTTTATCGACGTAGTCGATCGCGATATGAGTGCTGATCAACACGGCGTTGGCGAAGATCCTCGGCGGCCATCACGGTGGCTAGTCTTTTCCACTTGGTGCCCGCTAATCGGAATCGGAGTGGGGACGGTCACGTTCCTCTTGACGACGTCTGACCCGGCGAACGCCAGAGGGCCTGGCGCCTTGGCCAACTTCGCCGCGGGTTTCTATCTTGGTTTGGTCGCTACGTGTCTGTTCCAGGTGGTGAGTTTTGTTAGTCTGTGGATCGGTGCCCGTCAGAGTCCCGACGCGCGAGGGCTGTTTCTATACTCGCTTGTCATGAATGTATTAATCCTCATAGTGCTAGTCGTACCAGTTCTTGAGATTCTTGAAGTCTTCTTCCGCAAGTGATTAGAGGGCTCGCGGCACGTAGGACTTTAATGCGCGGGTGTTTTCGGCGAGGGGCGTGAGCGTGTAGAAGCCGAGGGCGGCGGGCAGCAAGATGAATTCGCCGACGTTGAGGCGGTCTTCCTTGCCGTCGGGGGTGACGAGGCCGAGCGCGCCGGAGACGCAGGTGAGGATGTGAAACGTTGACCCATCGCAGCGGTCGGGCCAGGCGTTGGCCAGATCGAGCCGGTGCACGTGGAAGTAGTCGCACTCGACCAACCGCCAGAGACCGTTGACGCCCCGGCGCTCGACGGTCGCCCGTTGCTTCTTCGGTTCGTAATCCTTGAAGTCGATGCACACGAGCGATTCGCGCGTGTGCAACTGGCGCGGTTTGCCGTCAAGCCCGACTCGGCCCCAATCGTACACGCGGTAGGTGGTATCGGAGTTCTGCTGGATTTCAACCAGTACGACGCCGGCGTCGATCGCGTGAAGACGGCCGGACGGCACGAAAAACACGTCGCCGGGCAGAACCTGGAACCGGTGAACGTAGTCGATGATGGGCTTGGAATCCTTGGCGCCTTCAAGCGAACGCATGAAATCGGCGGCGCTGGCGCCCCGACGGAGTCCGGCAATGAGATGCGCGTCCTGGTCGGCTTCGAGCACGTACCACATTTCGGTTTTCGGTTCGCCTTTGAACTTGGCGGCAAGCGCAGGGGGCGGATGCACCTGCAACGAGAGCCGTTCGCGAGCATCGAGGAGTTTGACGAGGAGTGGAAAACGCGTCGCCTTGCCGGAATTGGTCCCCAACAACTGCGCGCCGTGGGCTTCAACCTGCTGCCGGAGGGTCTTGCCCTTGTCGGGGCCGTTGGAGATGACGGATTGCACGTCATCGCGGTCGCTGATTTCCCACGATTCGCCGACGCGTTTGCCCGGCGGCACGGATTTGCCGTAATGTTCAAGGGCGTTTCCGCCCCAAATGCGTTCCTGTAGAACGGGGGTAAATTTGTACGGGTAAAGCATAGGCCCGCTTAAGACCTTTCCTGAGCACGACGAGTTCCCCTCACCTTAATCCTCTCCCCCAAGGGGAGAGGAGATTCCCCTCTCCCTTTTGGAGGGGAGAGGGTCAGGGTGAGGGTCTCATTAAAATCTTTCAATTGTGCTCGATCGTATGTTTTGTGCCTTGCAGTTGGTCGCCCTTTTGCATACACTGCGCAACCGCAAGGAGGATTTGCAACATTTTTCTATGGGGAAGGACTCGAAGAACTCGGGCGGTCGGGAGATTTGGGCCGTTGTCTTGGTCGCGTTGTCCCTGCTGCTGTTTCTGAGCCTGATTTCGTACAATCCGTACGATGTCGGCCACATTTCCGCCAGCGACCATCGGCCCGCCGCGAACTTCATCGGACCCGTCGGCGCGTGGATCGCGTTTGTGACGTTCCAGGCGTTCGGTCTCGCCGCGTACGGATTGATGGCGGTGCTGGCGGTGATCGGAGCGACGCTCCTGCTGGGGAAAGAACTGCCGTGGCGCGGGAAAATCGGCGCGGGCGCGTTGCTGCTCGTTTCATTGAGTTGCCTGCTGCACGTGGCGGGTCTGGCGCGCGCGCAACACGCGTTGAATTTACCCGACAGCGCCGGCGGGTTTCTCGGTTTGTTCGTCGGCGGGTTTTTCCAACGGGTCGTCGGCAAGCCCGGGACGATCATCATCTTCAGCGGCTGCTACGTGATCGGCCTCATTTTGCTCATCAACTTCCGCCCGAGCTATTGGGTGGCGCTGACCGTCGGGGCGGCAACGGATTTCTGGCAGCGAAAGCACAAAGGCAAATCCAAATCGAGCGTCGAGGACGAGCTTCGCGATCAGGAACGCGAATTGACGATCAAGGAATTCCAGACCGACCGCGAACTGGCGCGGCAGGAGAAGGAAGCCCGCAAGCTGGCGACGGAACGGTCGAATGGCGGAGACGATCCGGGCCGCGAACGTCGGCCCGAGCCGAAGTTCGAGGACTACACCGTGGCGCGTCCCCAGGGCGGCGCGGACAAAAAGAAAGCGGCGGAAGACGGCGCACCGTCGCTGGTCGAGAAGATCGCCGACAAACTCAAGCCGAAGCACGACGGCGCGACAGGCTCGACGGAGTCGGAAGCGGGCGCCGCTGTGGCGTCACACAAGCCGAGACGCGACAAGCCCGCCGCGACGACCGCGACGGTGCTCGGGAGCGTCACCGCCGCCTCCGGCGAGGAATATCGGCTGCCCACGCTCGATTTGCTGGAGCAGCCGCCGTTGCCGGGCAAGCGGGACGTGATGGAGGACTTGAAAGCGAGCGCGCGGGTGTTGCGCGAGACGCTGCAGGAATTCGGCATCGAAGTGGAATCCGGCGACGTGACCAAAGGCCCGACCGTGACGCTGTTCGAGTTGTACCCGGCGGCGGGCGTGCGCGTGGAGAAGATTTCGTCGCTGTCGAACAACGTCGCGATGACGATGCGCGCGGAGAAGGTGCGCATTCTTGCGCCCGTGCCGGGCAAGGGCACGGTGGGCATCGAAGTGCCGAACTCCTCGCGCACGACGGTGTACCTGCGCGACATGCTGGAATCCGACGAATGGCGCAACTCGGCGTACACGATCCCGATTGCGCTGGGCCGCGACGTGAAAGGCAACCCCATTCTTGGCGATCTCGCGAACATGCCGCATTTGCTGATCGCGGGCGCAACGGGTTCGGGCAAGACGGTGTGCGTCAACGCGATTCTGGCGTCGTTGCTCTATCGATTCACCGCCGAAGACCTGCGCCTCGTGTTGATCGATCCGAAGATGGTCGAGATGCAGCATTTCAACGCCCTGCCGCATCTGATCGTGCCCGTGGTGACCGAGGCGAAGAAGGTGCCGCTGGCGTTGGGGTGGGTGATCCGCGAAATGGAAAAGCGGTTCCAGATTTTTGCCAAGAGCGGCGTGCGCAATATCGGCGCGTTCAACGCGCGCCCAAAGAAATCCGTCGCGCCCGAGGTGGAGACGCCGGTGGAGACGGATGACGAGGAACCGGTCCGCGAGAAACCCGAATACACGACGAACTCGAAGCCAACCCCCAAGGCGGAGCAGGAACTGTTGAAGATCGAAGTGCCGCGGGACTTCGAGTTGATCATCCCGGAGAAGCTTCCCTACATCGTCGTGGTCTGCGATGAGTTGGCGGATTTGATGACGACGGTCGGCAAAGACGTCGAAATGGCCATCTCGCGGCTCACGGCATTGGGGCGCGCCGCCGGGATTCATCTCGTGATCGCGACGCAGCGCCCCAGCGTCAATGTCGTGACAGGCGTCATCAAGGCCAATATTCCCTCCCGCATCGCGTTTCAGGTGGCGTCGATGCAGGATTCGCGGGTCATCCTCGACAGCCAGGGCGCGGAGAAATTGCTCGGCAAAGGCGACATGCTGTACGAGCCGGGATCGGGCAAAGCGGTGCGGGCGCAGGGCGTGCTCGTGCTCGACAAGGAAATCACGCGCATCGTGGACTTCATCGGCGCGCATGCCAAACCGCGGTTCGAAAAGGAGCTGGAGCAGAAGTTGAAGCGGAATGTCAATTTGCCCGATGGCGACCCGAGCGAAGAGGATGAAGAGCTGGTCGAGCAATGCATCGAGGTGATCCGCCAGACCAACCGCGCCAGCGTGTCGGTCTTGCAACGCCGGTTGCGCATCGGCTACACTCGGGCGGCTCGGATCATGGACCTGCTCGAAGAACGCGGGATCGTCGGCCCGAACAAGGGCGCCGAGCCGCGCGAAATCCTGATGGACCTGGATGAGCAAATGCCGGCGGAGAGGTAGGACGGGAAGAAGACTGAAGACGGAGAACCGAGAACGGAGCGCCGAAGGGGGTAGGAAACGGCGGTTCTTCGGGGATGATTCGAAGGACGCGACGCGGTGATGATGCCGTGAAATCGGCCTTTCAATATCTGATGGTGCTCACGGTCTGTCCGCTGTGTTGGGGTTGTCAGGCATTTACCAGGCCAGTGGTTGCGGAGAGATCTTTCGATCAATATCGCGTCGGTTCACAGCCGTACGCTCTGGGGATTGAGCGCGCGGCTCCAACAAACGAGTTGTTCATCACTGGAGACGAACTGATCGCGGAGGCTCGCAGGCTGAAACTCTTCAAGAATGTCGATTACGTCGATGAGATGCCGGCGGAGCCGGCGTTCGTCTTGAAGGATTTCACGTTTAGTGAAAACCGCAGGGTTTGCGAGCCGATGGTTTTTGTTCTTACGCTCGGAGTCATCCCGCAGCCTTGCAGCGTCGGTCACTACATCTCATACACGATTATCAGCCCGGACCAGGTTGACCTCTGCCATGTAAACAGCTACCAAGGTAGCACCGTGCTACTCGGATGGGTTTCTGGGCTGGTTCGCTACATGCATGGATGGAGCCCAGACGAGGACAAAGCTACCTATGCTGACGGGGTGCTGCTTGAGATTGTGAAGAAGCTGGCGGATGGACAATACATCGTAGTCACTGCACAGGGACGTCAGTGAAGTGCTCCCGGAAGCTTTGCAGCGGGCTGGTATGTGGTTGGGGAATATGGTAGGATTGTGCGCGTGAGAGTAGGAGTCAGAGCGCTGGAAGTGATGGTGTGGCGTCGGCCCGGTCGTCGAGATGTCGCTGAGGGGGAGGTTGTCCTCGACGGATTCCCCAAAAAAGCTTTTTTAGGAAAACAAACCCAAGTTTGATCAAGCCGGCGTGGAAAAGTTGGGAAAACAAAGCCAAAAACGAACCCAAGTTGCGGCCGCAGATACAACGTGGCCGCGTCTCGTCGGACTCGGCTTGCGGGGTTGGACCATGGAGATTGGAGGATTGAACCGCAGCGCTGCTTACTGGGCTGTAAGTGCTTGGTCTCAAGGATATTGTGACGAAATCGCTGTGACAGTGAGGACATGATGGAATCCATAGGCGAGAACCTGCGCGAGGCGCGGCACAACAAGAAGGTGTCCCTCGAAGACGCGTCGCGCGCGACGAAAATCAAGATCGAGATCCTCGAACAACTCGAAGCGGACGAATTCGATCGTCTGGCGGCGCCGACGTATACCAAGGGATTTTTGAGGTTGTATGCGGAGTATCTCGGGCTCGACGGCCAGTCGGTTGTGGACGCCTATTTGCGGAGCCAGGGCGGACTGCGGCGGCAGGGGTTGCATATGGAGACGGAGAAGGCCATCCGCGCCCGCAAGCCGCGCGAACTGCAATTGCCGTTGCGGAGCGTGGGGCTGGTGGTGGCCGGTTTGACCGTCGCGGTTTTGGCTGTGATCGTGGGCAAGAGCGTTTTCTCGCGTCACGCTTCGCCGACGGCGCAGACATCGATGGCGCAGACGTCAACAACGACAACGCCAAAGGTGACGACGACGGCACCGGCGGTGGCGGCCACAGCGCCAACGCAGCCGGACGTGCCGAAGGCCGATTTCGACGCCTATTACCAACCCAAACCGAAGCCGGCGCTGGAGCTTGTGGAGACGGCGGGGAAATGATGGGAAATGGTGGATGGTTTATGGTTGAAGGAACGCACATGTTCGAAGGCTTTAGGCAACCCCTCACCTTAATCCTCTCCCCCAAGGGGAGAGGAGACTGGCGCGTTCGCCCCTGCAATTAACAGTTGTGGTCATGTCTGTGCCTATCAAAGTTGGATTTGTGAGTCTCGGCTGCGCGAAAAACCTCGTCGATAGCGAAGTCATGCTCGGCTCGCTGTTGCGCGACGGGATGGAGGTGACCCGGGACGCGCAGGAAGCCGACGTGGTCATTGTCAACACGTGTGGTTTCATCGAAGGCTCGAAGAAGGAATCCATCGACGCGATTCTCAAGGCGAACAAACTGCGCGAGACGGGCAACTGCAAGGCGTTGATCATGGCGGGCTGCCTGACGCAGCGGTACCCGGAAGATTTACGGAAGGAATTGCCCGAGGTCGACGCGATTGTGGGGCTGAATGAAGTCCCGCGCATCGGCGAGATTGTGCGGGACGTGCTCTCGCGGAACGGTCATACGGCGCCCCGGTTGTATTGGTCCGGCCCGGCGAAGTATGTGCCCGATTATTCCGCGCCGCGATTCCGGCTGACCCCGAAGCACTACGCGTACGTGAAGATCGCCGAGGGCTGCAATCATCCCTGCACGTTCTGCAGCATCCCGCGCATCCGCGGCAAACATCGGAGCCGGGTGGTGAACGACGTTTTAACCGAGATTCGCGGGCTCGTCGAGTCCGGCGCGCGGGAGATCAACCTGATTTCGCAGGACACGACGTTTTACGGCAAGGACCTCGACCCGCACGCGCCGGGGCCGCGCGATGGCAAGGGGCTGCTTGGCGAATTGCTCCGCGAGATTCAGCGCGTCGACGGCGATTTTTGGGTGCGATTGCTGTACACGCATCCGTACCACTGGACCGATGAACTCATCGAAACGATTGCGGCCTGCGACAAGGTCTGTCGGTACGTCGACATGCCGCTGCAGCATATTAATGACGAGATGCTGAAGCGGATGCGGCGGGAGACGAGCGGCAAGTACATTCGCGAGCTCGTCTCGCGGATTCGTGCGGGCATTCCCGGCATCGCACTTCGGACCACGTTCATCGTCGGTTTTCCGGGCGAGACCGAAGAACACTTCGAGGAGCTTTTGGATTTCATCCAAGACGCGAAATTCGAGCGTCTCGGTGTGTTCCAGTATTCGCAAGAAGATCACACGCCCGCCGGTGACATGTCGGGCCAGGTTGCCACCCGGGTGAAAAAGCAGCGATACCGTCGGGCAATGGCCGCGCAGCAACAAGTGTCGCGCGAGGTGCAGGCGGCGTTTGTGGGAAAGACCTTGCGGGTGCTCGTCGAAGAACGGGACGAGGACGGTTGGCGGGGGCGTTCCCATGCCGACGCGCCGGAGATTGACGGGAGCGTGCGGGTGAGGGGAACGCCGCGTGTCGGCGAATTTGCGCGCGTGCGGATTACGGGCGCGAGTGAGTACGATCTTACCGGCGAGACATCACGCGATGCCAGCGCTGGAAATGCTTGAGAGATAAGTGTGATCATGGTTGGTGACTCGTTGGGTTTCCTTGCAAGAGTTCAACGGCATGGGGGACGGCGTCGACGACGAATTCGAGGCATTCGACGGCGCCCTTGGGACTGCCCGGGAGGCAGATGACGAGCGATTTGCCAACGACCGCGGCCAGGTTGCGCGACAGGATGGCATGCGGGAACCGTTCGAAACTTTTCAGGCGCATGACCTCGCCGAAGCCGGGAAGTTCCTTGGTGGCGATGGCGTGGATGGCTTCCGGGGTGACATCGCGCTCGGTGACGCCGGTGCCGCCGGTCAGGAGAACCAGCGAACACGAGCGGGCCAGTTCCTGCGCCTTGTCGCCGATGAGAGCTTCTTCGTCGGGAACGACTGCTTGTGCCGCGATTTGCCAGCCGCGTTTGTCGCAGAATTGTTTGAGCGCGGGGCCGCCCTTGTCCTCGTACTCACCGCGGAACACGCGGTCGCTCACTGTGATGATGCCGACGGTAATCATTTCTTCGTCTTGCTCACGAGTTTGATTTCGCCGATGACCATGGATTTGTCGACGGCTTTGCACATGTCGTAGATCGTCAGGGCGGTGAAGGCGACGGCGGTGAGGGCTTCCATTTCGACGCCGGTCTGCGCCGCGATCTTTGCGGTAGCGGTGATCTCGATCCTACCTGGCTTTACCTGAAGGTCGACATCCACGTGGGTGAGATTCAACGGATGGCAGAGCGGAATCAGGTCGCTGGTACGTTTGGCGGCCTGGATGCCGGCGATGCGGGCGGTGTGGAGGACATCGCCCTTGGCGATCTGGTTTTTCTTGATAAGAGCGAGCGTCTCGCGCTTCAAATGAATCGCGCCGCGCGCCACGGCTTCGCGAAGCTGGACGGGCTTGGCGGAGACATCGACCATCCGCGCCTTGCCGCGCTTATCGATGTGAGTAAGAGATTTCATTTTAACCACAGAGACACAGGGTGAACGACCGCCGCGTGAGGGCGCGCGGCCTACAACCGCTTAGGAGACCGGTTCTGGTGGTTTTCATCCGCCGATGGCGACCATTTTGCGGCCGGGCATGTAGTTGTTGCGGAATTCGTGTTCCTCGGGCTTGTTGCGGATCGTCTGGACGAACACGTCGCGCAGTTGCGCGTCGGTGCTGTCCGCGGCTCGCAACACAGGTTTGATGTCGTATTCGAGATGCGCGCCGAGACAGGGGCGCAACTTGCCGTCGGCGGTGAGGCGGACTTTGTTGCACGTGTCGCAGAAATGAAGGTTGGTCATGGCGCCAATGAACCCGAGGCGCACCGGCTGACCGGACCGGTTCCGCAAGCCGCTGACTTCGTAGTACAAGGCCGGGCCGTTTCCCCTGATGTCACGGGGCGGCTCGGGAAGCGGGACGAGTTTGTAGCGCTTCTCGATCCGGCGGCGGATGTGCCCGATAGAAATGAAATTGTCGTCCGTGAGCACTTCGCTGGTGCTGACAGGCATCAACTCGATGAACCGGAGCGTGACGGATTTTTCGCGGGCAAACTCGATGAGGTCGAAGATTTCCTGGTCGTTCTTGCCCTTCATCAGGACCATGTTGAGTTTGACCTGCGGAAACTTTGCCTCGATGGCGGCATCTAGACCGGCCAGCGCGTCGGCGAGGTTGCCGTTGCCGCTCAGCTCGCGATACTTGTCCGCATCGAGTGTGTCGAGAGAGATGTTGACCTTGTTGACGCCATTGGCGCGCAACGCGCGGGCGAGGGGCGCGAGCAACGTGGCATTTGTGCTCAGGCCGATATCCGTAACGCCGGGAAGTTTGTTCAACCGGCCGATGAACTCGACGACATTCTTGCGGACGAGCGGTTCACCGCCCGTTACACGAAATTTCGTGACCCCGAGCGAGGTGGCGACGCGGGCCACGCGCAGGATTTCCTCGTAGGAGAGGATCTGGCCTTTCGGGAGCCACTCGATGGCCGTGTCGTGGGGCAGGCAATAGGCGCACCGCTCGTTGCAGCGATCCGTCACCGAGATGCGCATGTAGGTTACGATGTGCACGCCTGCACCCCACAATACGAGGTGATGGCGCGCACGGCAAGCCCTCCGTCAGCGGGCAAGCGGGTTGACATTGGCCGGCGGGCTTATATCCTGACGCGTATGCGGCGAGCGTTACTGACGGCGTTGATGACGGTATTGGCGGCCGGTTGCACGACCGACCGGTACTCGCAACTCGAGAAAGCCACGCCGGTGTTGTCGCCCAGTCAGGTGGCGGAACTCCAGAAGAGCGCCAAGACGCCCGAGGAACTCGGCATCCGCCTGCAGCTCGTGCGAGGGATGGCGGGTTTCGGGGACGTCAATTTGATTGAGGCGCACGAGAACGTGACCGTGCCGATGATGGAGATACCGACGGACCAACCGCGACAAGCCGGGGGCCGCTATCGGGCGCCGGTTATTCTCGCTTCCGTCAATGGGAAGCCCGACGTGCCGGTGACGCTGGACAGCGGCAGCAACCTGAATCTCTTCGGGTACACGCTCGCGCGCAGTCTCGGCATTCCATTGATCGCCGGCGTCAAACCGATCACCAGTCGCGGCATCGGCGGATCGGTGGACAACTACGCGGCGATCCTGCCGGGGATGCAGATCGGGTCGATTCAATTTCACCGGATGGTAACGCTGGTCGGTCCCGACGAGCAGGTATTGGGCATGACACACAGTTTCTGGGGCAACAATCAGGTCATGCTTCTCGGCGTTGGCGCGCTGCGCGAGCTATCGTATCTGACGATCGACAATCTCCGCGGGAACGTCATCTTCGGCGCGCGCGAAAGCTATTTGCCGGATGACACGCTGACGTTCATGACGGCCCTGCCGCTGCACTGGATCGGCCGGTTGCCGGCGGTCGACATTTCCGTGGATGGCCGCGAGTCGGTCACCTGCATCGTCGACACGGGTGGTGATTACGGGATGCTGTTGCCGCGCACCCGCGCCAATGAATGGGGTTATTGGAGCCCCGGCAAGGGTCCACTGACAATTCCCGGCGGCGTGGGCGGCGCGTCCCTGGCGACGACGTACCAGGTCAAAGTGGTGAAGGTTGGCGGAGCGACCTTCACCCGCGTTCCCGCGCGGACGGGCCTGATCGGGCCCGAAGTCGGCGGCGGCAACGTCTTTCTTGGCGACGTTGTCCTGCGCCGGTACCGTGTGACGTTTGATTTCAAGCGCGACACGCTGTGGCTGGAGAGATAGGGGGAGTCGACAGTTCGCGGTTTCGGGTTCACGGTTGAACGACTGGGTATCCGGCACTATATTCGGCGTCGCCGCAACCCATGAAGCGAGAACCGACAACCAAAAACCGTGGCACCCGTGTCTGCGTCGGCATGAGCGGGGGCGTGGACTCGAGCGTGGCGGCCCACCTGTTGAAACAGCAGGGCTACGACGTGATCGGGTTGACTTTTCGTGGCTGGCCGCAGGACTGCCGGTCGATCGAAGAGGACAAGTGCTGCGGGCCGCAGGCGGTGGCGGACGCGCGGATGGTGGCGCACGCGCTGGACATCCCGTACTACGTGATCGACGAGATCGACACGTTCCGGCGGGAGGTGATGGATTATTTTACGGCGGAATACAAGCGGGGCCGCACCCCGAACCCGTGCGTGGTCTGCAACGAGAAGGTAAAGTTTGGATCGTTGTTGCGGAAGGCGCGGGCGCTGGGAGCGGAATTCATTGCGACGGGGCATTATGCGCGGATCACGGCACCGGACTCGAACCACAGGGGGCACGCAGAGAACAGAGGCAAAAACGGCAACGGCAGCCGGTATGAGTTGCGAAAGAGCCGCGACCCGAAGAAAGACCAGACGTACTTCCTGTTTTCCCTGAATCAGGAGCAACTGGCGCGGTCGATGTTCCCGTTGGGCGATCTCACCAAGGAAGAAACGCGCGCCATCGCCAAGGAAATCGGGCTCAAGACATACGGCAAGGAGGAGAGCCAGGAGGTTTGCTTTGTGCCGGAGAACGATTACCGGCGGTTTCTGCGGGAGAGCGCCCAAGTGGCGGATGTTCACGGCGACATTGTGACACGCGACGGACGCGTGCTCGGACAGCACAATGGCGTTCACAATTTCACCATCGGGCAACGTGAGGGCCTGAATCTCGGCGGCCAGCCGCGGCCGTTGTACGTCGTCGAGCTCGATCCCGCGTCCAACCGCGTGATTGTCGGCCCGGCAGAGGATCTACTCCGCAGTGAATTCGAGGTCAGCAATTGTGTGTGGCACACGTCAGACCCACTGGAGCGGATGGAGGTGACGGTGAAACCCCGCTATCAGCATCCCGGCTGCGAGGCGATCGTTGAGCATCGGGCCGGGGGGCGTGCCGGCGTGAGGTTGTCCGAGCCGCAGCGGGCGATCACGCCCGGGCAGGCGGCGGTCTTTTATCAGGGTGATCTGGTGATCGGTGGCGGATGGATTTGTTGAATGACGGAACGCGGACATCACCGGCAATTTCGCCACGGGGGCGCGATGTAGCTGTGGTTTCGCAACGGAGATCGGTTTCGGGTTTGACGAGGGCTGATTCGTAGGGCAAGGTACAGCAGTTGAGATTCCGCATGTTCTCCAGAACTCTACAAATACTGACGTGTGCGGCCATCGGGGCCTGTGGATTGGTGCTGTTGGCCGGTCCGGCGCGGGCGGTGCCGAGCCTGACCGTGTGGACGAACAACATTGTCCTGCCAGAGAGTCGGACGTTTCAGATGCCGATTACCGCTTCCGATCCCGACGGGCAACCGCTGCATTTCGCCGCGACGGTCAGCAACAAGAAGTTGACGGCGGTATTCGCGCCCAGCACGAACCGCAGCGTCCTGATCAATGTGAGCGGCGTGGACTCGAATAACAATCCGTTCACGGGGAATCTGGTCTTGCAGCTTTTTGAGGATCTCACGCCGCTGACCACGGCCCGCATCATCAGCCTCGTCAACAGCAATTTCTACAATGGGCTCGTGTTCCAGCGGGTGATCGAGGGTTTCGTGGCACAGGGGGGCGGTGCGGCAACCAATGTCAATTACGAATCAGGGCTGACCATCGACGATGAGTACGTGGCGTCACTCACTTATGACGGTTTTGGCCAACTGGGCATGGCCAATCGGGCGCCGACAGCCCATGATTCCAACGAATCCCAGTTTTTCATTACCGATGTGAACATGTCGGTGAACAATCCGGCGGACACGTCACCGCAGTATTTGAACTTCTTGCAACCCATTTTTGGGCAATTGACGAGCGGCTTCGACGTGTTGTCGAAACTCATGTCGACGCCCGTCAATAGCAGTAACGACCAGCCGTTCACCAACGTGGTCATGAATTCGGTGACCGTGATTACCAATTCGCAGGATGCGGTGTTGCGGTTGACGGCGCCGCCGAAATTCCTCGGTGCGGTGACGGTGACGGTGAGCGCGACGAACGCTGAGAACCAGGTCGCCATGCAGACCTTTCAGGTCAATGTGGTCACTAACACCGACAATTCGCCGCCGTTTTTGGGGCCGATTCCCGCCGGTGCAACCGTCACGCAGGACGTGGCCACGTCGTTCATCGCGACGGCCACCGACATTGACGGCAAGCCGACGTTCTTCACGCTTGTGGATACTGCCACCGGAGTGTTTCCGACGAATATGATCGCCAGCGAGGACAAACGCACGGGCCGGATATGGTTCAGCCCTGACGTGACACTCACAGGGATTGTGAACCTGCTTTTCGGCGTGAGCGCCGCCAATCAGTCGACGGACACGCAAGCGTTCGTGCTCAACGTTCTGCCCCGGAGCGCGACGCCGACCATGACCATTGTGCCCCTGAAGGGATCGTTCGTGGATGCCGGTACAACGACAGCGAAAGGCAGCCGCATCAGTGTGACCGGCACGTTTGCGTTCAACAGCGAATCCGACCGGACGTTCAGCAGCAACGATGTGATGGTGTTGACCTTGGGCGACCCGTCCAATCCGTTTTCCGCGACCCTGACGCCGGACTTTCCCGGCTGGAAGTGGCGCAATGGCTCGGTGAACGCGAAAGGACAGATCGCTACGTCGGCGTCCAGCAAAGAGAACGTTTCGGCGCAGTTTAATATTACGAAGAACACGTTCGCCATATCGGTTGGCGGGTTTGGTTTTCCGTCCCCCGGGCTTACCAACGACGAGATCCAGATCGGGGTATCGATCGGCAGTAATTACGGCACGGACGTGCGGCCGTGGGTGGAGATAAAGCCCCACAACTTTGTGCCGCCCCCGCCCTTGGTGACCGGCAGTCAGTGACGCGCGGAAGTGAACGCGGAAGCGGTGATCGTGACCGAGGACGAAGATGTGATCAAAGCCTTCGATCTCACGAAGAAGGAAGTGCGACGGTCGTCGCCACTGTTCAAGTACAAGCACAGTATCGTCCTCGCCGTGAAGTTTTGACCGGGATGGGTCGGGGGCGCCCGGTGGCGCGCCATCCTAGTGTTGCGACACGACTGATTTAACGACTGCCCCCTCACCTTAATCCTCTCCCCCGAAGGGGAGAGGAAACTTCCCTCTCCCTTGTTGTGTAAGGGAGAGGGTCAGGGTGAGGGTTCTTCATGCTGACCGGTAATTCGCCATCAAATCAAGCGTAGCGCGCCATCCTAGCGGACGGAGATCACCTGGAATTCCTGGGACGGGCCGCGGGTTTGCAGGTTGACGTGATCGCCGGCTTTCTTTCCGACGAGTTGCTGTCCCAAGGGAGATTCCGTGGTGATGACCAGGATTTCCGAACCGCGGTGGCTGATTTCCATGCCGCCGGCTTTCGGGCCGAGGAAATAGAGTGTATGCGCGCCGTTGGCCTCCAATTCCACCAGCGCGGTGACGTCGATCGTGGCGCCTTCCCCGAACTTTCGGAGTTCGAGGTTTTGATAGACGGCGCGGGCCTGCTCGATTTCCGTTGCCAGCCGGGCTTGTGAGCTGGCGAGGTAGGCGGTCTCCAGGCCGCGCGTGTCGTATTTGTCCTCGGCCTTGTTTTGTTCGTCGGAGGCATCGGCGTGCATGGCGCGCGACGCTTGCGCCAGCGTGGCGAGCTGTTCGGAAAGCTGCTCGATGATCCGCTGCACGAGGATGCGTTTGGAAATCGCCATGGGTGAGGCGGCAGTCTGCCACGTTGCGCAGGCAATGCAAGGCGTGAAATCACCGGCGCTTCTCGATTGTCAGAATCTGCCGATCCGATTATCGTACGGGACGAATGTTCTTGCCCGGGCAAAAAGTGGTGTGCGTCAACGATGTATTCCCGGACGCCATCAAGAAATTCTACTGGAAACTTCCCGTCAAGGGCGTGACGTACACGATCCGCGACCTGGTGCCGGGCATCGATCCCGTCGGCGAAGCCGGGGAGATGTGCGTGTACCTGGTGGAGCTGATCAATCCGTGCAGTGACATGCCCCCGTATCCGGAACGCGGCTTCAAGGCCGAGCGGTTCCGGCCGCTCGAGACGGACACCGAGACGGAGCAGGAGACGGACGACGTACCGCATGAAGTGCCGGAGCAAGTGGCGATGTGAGGCGAGCGAATCTGTCACCGGCCACGGCAGATCACAGGCGTTGGGACGCTATACGTTTGTGGAGCGGTGGGGTTGGTGCGCTGACGGCCTAGGCGACTAGTGCGAGATGTGGGATGAGAGCGATAGCCAAACGAATAGGGCTGTGTGTTGGCTGAACATACACGCTACTGCTGCGCGCGCTTTTTGCTTTCGGACTTCGGTAGAAACGATTTTAGAATTTTCTTTGCGCGAAGCAAACTGGGCGAACGGGCTTCGGCCGCATCCAATCTCCACTTATGCAGGAGGAACTCTGTAAGTCTTCCATTATAATCTGGGCCGATCCGTGTTGCTGAAGTGTCGCGGGGTACAATGTCTTCGCGAAGACGTCGATTTTTTGTTTTTCGAACCAGCTCGAGGAGTTCCTTTTTAGGATCAGCGATTCGATCCGGCTCCAAGGGGATCTCATCCAGCTTTATTCTTAGGAACGCGGCGAACGACTCACGGTCCGCCAGCAGCCAAGCCTCGACCTCTCGCACGGCAATGAAGAAGAGCAGGTTGTGGTTGCGCCTTGTCGGGTAGTCTTTTATCTTACAAGCAAACCATTCTTCGATCAGATCTGCGGCACACGGCTTATCATCAAGATCTGTCAATATGAGATATGGCATCCCCCTGGCTGCCCTGTTGAAGCCAGAGAGCTTTGATTTTAGGTAGTTGTTACCGCCCTTTCGATAAACGGCACCGACTTCATAAGCGTTACCGCACTTTTGGAGAAGCACGCGAAGCATCTGCTCGCTTAGCTCGTCCTCAACAGCCAGATTAATAGGAATCGGGCCTCGCATCAAAAGTTTAAGAGCAGCTGGCCTGCATTTTTGGCGTTTGTTCTGGGAATGACCGCTTCCGCAATATTCATTCCTCCAGCCAACAGGGCGCCAATCTGCTGGTCAGTTGACGCCGGTTCCACGCGCGTGCTTCCATCCTTATCTGGGATCAGCATTAATACTTCTCTGGGGTCAATGCTGCGATTTGCCAAGAGTGCTTCGCTATGCGTGCTGAGAATGACTTGCCTCTTGCCGTTTTTCCCCCGTTGCAGTCGATGAATGAGAGGTGCCAATTGACTGACTATTCCAGTGTGCAAAGAGAGCTCGGGTTCTTCCAGTAGCAACAATGAGTCTCCGCTTAACAACGACCAGAGGAGTCCGATTAATCGCAAGGTGCCATCCGAAAACTGATTCTCTCGTTGCTTTCCTGCCCCGGGACGCCAGTGCTTAAATGTTGCTTCCAAGTGCGGAATACCAAACGTCGCGTCGGGCTTGTAGCCAAGTTCCCCAAGTTGAGGCACAGCCAGAGTCAGCGCTTGGCTAATCTTTCGCAATCGGGCGTCCCGCGTCTTAGGTGTGGTTCCTGCCACGCTTTCCAAGAAGTCGAGCCCGTACGGATCGCCCGTCAACTTCTTCCCGCGGAATGCTTCAGGAAACTTGATCAATTGGGGAACAAGGTGCAGGTACTCAATCTCTTGAAAAAAAGTGCTTACCTCGCGAAATTCTGCATTGGCGCTGATTTGCTCAAGGTAAGTTTGGGTTCGTTTTTTTGCATCTTGGTTATCATGCTCGTCAGGACGGTTGATGAACGGGTCGGCTTCGCCATTGCGCCAGACTTTTTCATGAAGCAGATAAGGCTCCCTTTCGCCGCGCACCTGAAGTTTGATGCCGATTTCGTATTTCCACTTGAAGGCTTGAGCTTCGGGTACCTTCAATTCTACAGTTATGGCAATGTCGGATTCTTTCCGTGCGGAAAGACAGCGGATTTGCGGAACGCCTCCCCGGTCAGCGATCGCTTTCTGTAGACCGCCTCCTGGTAGAGATAAATCCCGTAGAAACTTGAAAACGTCTAGGAAGTTGGATTTTCCAGCAGCATTGGGGCCCACCAAAAACATGCGCTCAAATAGTTCAACGTTGGCTGCCGAAAAGTTCCGCCAGTTCTTCAGGATAATCTTTGAGACGATCATGTTGATTCCTGCTCAGCGTCCATTTACTAGAGGCATCCCATAGCGTTTCTGGCTCATAAAAGAAGGCAGTTTGAGCCCTCCGAGGCAGTTGAAGTCCTCGCAGTCGTCGTGCCGATTGTTCGGGCGTGCCGAATTGCTGGGGCAATGGGTGGTGCGGTCGTCGACGTGTGACAACGGTCTGACTCCGGTTGCTGTTTTCGCCATGACAGGATTCTACCCAACCCGAGAGGACTCCACAATGTTTTCGTTTCGCATGTCAGGCGGTACATCCAGTATGTAATCAAGGCGCGTTGTCGGTGAGAGGGAGTTCATACAAGCGAACTCTAGGGCGACGGAGATTTCTGGACAAGCTCGGAATAGCAGACAACGACTGCAGCGAGGAATGCAGACGCATTTGGGGTTGCCAGTCCAAGATTTTGACGACCGACTACATTCACCTGGTCGATGGGGGGTCATCCGTCGCGGCTTGGAGCGGGGCGAGTGCCTTTGGCCGGGCGCGCTTTTTTGGCGACGGGGAGGAGTTTGTATGATACAATACAAATGGGGTTGTAAACAGAGTCGAGATATCTCATGCACCAGCAGAAGCACGGCCCTCGGGCTGAATATCGGCAGGAGGAAGGCCAGCGAGTCAAGGAGTCGGCCACTCTGGGCGAGGTGTTTCAGAAACTGAAACGGTTGACGGTCAATTTGGAGTATTCCGATCCTCAGGGCGTCGTGAAGAGCAAGCAGGTCAAGTACGAGGTCAATCTGGCCAACGCGAAGTCGGTTTTCCGGTTTAACTGCCTGAACGACGAGTGCATCCGCGGAGATTTTGATTTGAGTAACGAACTCGCCAAAGCCGTTTCCGAGCGACGCAGTTCCGTGAGCGGGGAAGTGGTTTGCCAGGGCTGGCGCAGCCGCACCACCATCGATTCGGTCCATTGCCACAACATCTTGCGGTACACACTCAGTCTCGGCTATTGACGCAACGCCGAGGGGGGTGGGGAATTGCAGGGTCTCTGCCAAACGAACTCAGATCGCTCACTCGGCCGAAAATATCTATCGGATTGATTTACAAACACTTAACGCGCAACCGTGCATCCTGCCGAGAATATGAGTTCTGGTGCTACGTCGCGGAGGAGTCACGGGCGATTTTTTCTCTTTTCAACGGGGCGGAGGTTTTGTAGGGTTCCTGCGACCCACCCCGTAGCTAGAAGCGTATTAGGAGAACTATAGTCTTATGACGGCATCAATGAATCGCGCCATGCAACGGATCACCAAGGGGAATCCGCGGCGCAAGTTGTTCATCACCATGGCGCTTTGCGCCGTGACGCTGTTGGCGGCGAATTGGGCGCGGGCCAGGGACGCAGCCGAGCAGGTTGCAACGGGGGCCCAGGAACAGTTTCAATTCTTCTCGTTCATGACCAGTTCGCATTACGCCACGTATGAACGCGTGGCGTTGTGGTGCGTGCTCGGGGTGGCCTTTTTGGGTCTCGCGTACGCGATGATGTTGATCGACGAAGTCAAGAGCGCCGACACGGGCACGCCGAAGATGCAGGCGGTAGCGGACGCGGTGCGCGCGGGCGCCAATGCCTACCTGGCGCAACAATTCAAGAAGATCGTCATGCTCATTGTGATTCTGACGCTCGCGCTGTACTTCACGGCGGTGAACTCGCCGATGCCTGTTGCGCTGGGTCGCGCGGGCGCATTTCTGATGGGGTCACTATTCAGCTTTTGCGTGGGGTTTGTCGGGATGCGGTTCGCGACGCTCGGCAATCTCCGGGTGGCAGCGGCGGCCCGGACATCATTTGCCAACGCATTGCAGGTCGGGTACCGCACGGGCACGATCACGGGGATGTTGACAGATGGGCTGGGGTTGCTCGGCGGCACGCTGATTTTCATGGCGTACGGCGACAAGGCGTATGAAGTATTGCTCGGATTCGGATTTGGCGGCACGCTGATCGCGCTGTTTATGCGCGTGGGTGGCGGCATCTACACGAAGGCGGCGGACGTCGGCGCCGATCTGGTCGGCAAGGTCGAGAAAGACATCCCGGAAGATGACCCGCGAAATGCGGCGACCATCGCGGACAATGTCGGCGACAACGTCGGGGACTGCGCGGGTATGGCGGCGGACATTTTCGAGTCGTACGAAGTCACCATCGTTGCCGCGATGATCCTCGGCTACGCCTCGTTTGGACACAAGGGCGTCATTTTCCCATTGCTGGTGCGCGCCGTCGGCGTGATCGGATCGATCATCAGTACCTACAGTGTGCGCTCGAAGGAAGGCGATTCGGGAGATGCGGCGCTGGCATCGGTGCACCGCGGTTTCTTGATCGGCTCGGTGATCAGTGTGGTGGGCTTCTTCGTGGTCGGGTGGTTTTACCTGCGGTTTAGCGTTGAGTATCTGGCGCAGTACCACCAGGCGGCGGCAGGGTATCCGGGCGGTGTGGATGCGCTGCCGTCCTGGATCAACCTGGGGCAGCCGGGCTTGGATTTGCGCCCGGCCTGGACGTGCCTGATTGGTGTCTTCCTGGCGGTGGCGTTGAACAAATGCACCAGCTATTTCACGCACACGACGCACGCCCCGGTCAAGTCGATGGTCAAGGCGTGCCAGACCGGTCATGCGACGAATATTATCCAGGGAATCGCGGTGGGTTATGAATCCACCGTGTGGGCGGTGATCATTATTGCCATCGCCATCGGCGCGTCCGTCGGCATCTACTCCGGCACATCGCCAATCTTTGTGGCGTACGGCGTGGCCATGTGCGGCATCGGCATGTTGACGCTGACCGGCAATACGATCTCGATGGACGTGTTCGGCCCCGTGGCGGATAACGCGAACGGGATTGGTGAAATGGGCTACGACAAGGCCGAGATGGGCGAACAGAAATACAAGCAAGCCCGGCAGATTCTGGCCGACCTCGACTCCGTGGGCAACACCACCAAGGCGGAAACCAAGGGGATTGCCATTGGCTCGGCGGTCATTGCCGCGGTCTCGCTGTTTGCGAGCTTCATCGCGGTGATGGCGATGGGCAGCGAAGAGCGGATCAGCCAAATGACCACGGCGCAGTACAACGGCGTGGCAGGCCTGCTCACGGTGGCCAACCCGACGTTGTTTATCGGCTTGCTCATCGGCGGCGCGGTGCCGTTTCTGTTCAGCTCGATGACAATTCGCGCGGTCGGCCGCGCGGCGTTCTTGATCGTGAAAGAATGCCGCCTCCAGTTCCGTGACAAAGAAATCTGGGCCGGTACGAAGAAGCCCGATTACGCCCGCGTCGTCGGTATCTGCACCTCGGCGGCGCAAAAGGAACTCATCGGCCCCGGTCTGTTGGCGATCATGGCGCCACTGGCGGTTGGCTTCCTGCTCGGGCCGCTGGCGCTGGCGGGATTTCTCGCCGGCATGATTCTCGTCGGGCAGTTGTTGGCCGTGTTCATGGCCAATGCTGGTGGAGCGTGGGACAACGCGAAGAAGCTGATTGAAGATGAGCCGCGGAGCATCGAGAAGAACACCGGCAAGGGTTCCGAACGCCACAAGGCGGCGGTGACCGGCGATACCGTTGGCGATCCGTTGAAGGACACGGCGGGCCCGGCCATCAACCCGCTCATCAAAGTCATGAACATGGTGAGCTTGCTGTTGTTGCCGCTTGTGCTCAAGTTCCATGTCGTCGAAGGCGTCAGCGACAGCGGCAAGTCTCCGTATGCCATTGCCGTTATTGTTGCCGCACTGGCCCTGGCGGCGATCGTTTGGGCTGTCGGCAAGTCGAAGACGGACTCGCCGGAAATGGCGCAGATGGAACAGGAATTCGAGAAAGCCTAGGGCTTCTCATCGTTGTTTGTGCCGGGGCGCAGCGAACCTGCGCCCCGGTTTCTTTTCATCGAGATTGCACGGCAAAGGTGGTTGAAGTAATCTCCATCCATGCGGCGAATCCTTGAGATTTTACTGGTACTAGCCGTCCCCGCATTATTGGGAGGTGGCTGTGCCACGCAATTGCCGCCGGGCCAGTTGGCCTGGGATGTTGTGACCATGAAAGACGATGATTGGTCCGGCGCGCCGCGTCAAGCGCCTGTTATCCAGGGTGAGGATTTGGTCTTGCGCGGGCAGAACATCCGGACGCAGCATTCCTATTCGGCCCCAATTACAGTTGAGTTCGACGCGATGCTGGAAGACCGCGTTGCCGACAACGGGGCGTTGACGTGCGAGTTTGTTCCCGCAACGCAGGCCGTTGACCGTGAGCCGGAGCATCACGTGCAGGTATCGCTCCTCTACGACCAGCAGGGAGACGCTATTTCCGTGCAGGAACGATTCCAGCGCTGGCCGACCCAAAAGTACAAGAGTTGGTCGCGCTCTCCACTGTCCATCAAGCCCGGCAGTTGGCATCACATGAGGTATGAGGTGACAAGAGACGGCTTGGACATCGCGGTCGACGGGCAGGCCTATGGTTCCGGTGGCGCCGTTGTCCCCTACAACGCGTTTTACATCTATCTGTTGGGCTGGCAGCCGACGAACCGCTGGCACGTGCGAAATTTCTCGATTCACTAAGTGGCGGACTTGACCGCACCGCGCGGCTCACCGATGATGGACGCATGCGCGTCACGTTTTTGGGCACCGGCACCAGTCACGGAATCCCGATGATCGGGTGCGACTGCCCGGTGTGCCGCTCGGAGAATCCGCGCAACAAACGGCTGCGGCCTTCGGTTTACGTCGAGAATGGCGACCAGCGCCTCCTGATCGATGCCACCCCGGATTTCCGCACCCAGGCGCTCCGGGCCAACATCCGGCGCGTGGACGCCGTGCTCATGACGCACACCCACGCCGACCACATGCTCGGGCTGGACGATTTGCGCGTGTTCTGCCAGCGCACCGGCGGGAAGATGCCGATTTACGGTTCGTCGCATTCGGTCGAAACCATTCGGCGTATGTTTCCCTACGCTTGTGTGGACAGACCGGAATGGCCGGGCGTGCCGAGTTTTGAACTCCACACCGTGCAGGCCTATCAGTCGTTTGAAGTTCCGCCGACGCCAATTCGCGCCCTGCCGGTGGCGCATGGCCGGATGACCGTGTTTGGGTTTCTGTTGGCGCGGGATGTGGCCTATATCACCGATTGCAAGACGGTGCCGACGGATGTTGTGGAGGCGGTTCGCGGTGTCCCGGTCCTTGTGCTGGATGCGCTGCGGGATCGTGAACACCCGACACACCTGACGATTGACGAGGCGCGTGGCGTGGCGGAACAAGTGGGCGCGAAATTGACGCTCTTGACGCATCTGTGCCACGAGGCGGAGCACGAAGCCGTCGAAAACAGGTTGCCGCCGCATGTGCGCGTGGCGCACGACGGAATGCAGGTTGAGGTGATCCATGGCGATGTGCGCCTCCTGGCGTGAAGCGAGAATCGGATTCCTGGTAGCGGCGGCGCTTCTGGCGGCCGTTCGCGCTGTGCGGGCCAACGACGACGCGGCGAAGGCCGTGGTGATCGTCTACAACGTGGAAGACCCCGACAGCCGGCCGCTGGCCGATTATTACGCGCTGAGACGGGGTGTGCCCAGCAGCCAAATCTGTGAAATCGACGTCCGCGCGTCCGAAACAATCACACGCGCCGAATACAACCAGAAGATCCGCGACCCGATCGGGGAGTTCCTGGTTCGCGGAGGGTTGATCCACCAGGAACCCAAGACGATTTTCGATTCAGTCCTTGGAAAAATTCCGGGTTTGGGAACAGTCAGCACAAAAGTGTCCTGTATCGTGCTGATGTACGGCGTGCCGCTGCGGATCGAGAACGATCCGAACGTGGCGGAGAGCGTGCCCGAGAATGCACCCGAGGGATTTCGTCGCAACGACGCCTCCGTCGAAAGCGAACTGGCGACGTTGCCGAACCCCGGCGCGCCCATTACCGGGTTCTTGAAGAACCCATTCTTCGGAAGCGCCTCGACGCGCTTCGAAGCGCCTCTCAACAGGACGATGTTGCTGGTCGGTCGCTTGGATGGCCCCGATCCGCAAACCGTGCGTCGGATGATCGATGACGCGTTGACCGCCGAGCGATACGGCGTGCACGGTCGCGCCTACTTCGATTGGAGGGGCACGCATGACAGTGTGTACGTGGAAGGGGACGATTGGATTCGTGGGGCGTATCGCGCCTGTCGCGATGCGGGGTACGAATGTGATTATGACGATCGACCCGAGACATTCGATCAGGATTATCCCATGACCGACGTCGCCATTTACGCGGGCTGGTACGCGCCCAACGTTTGCGGTCCATTTGTCCGCCCGGATTTTCATTTCCGCACCGGGGCACTCGCGTACCACCTCCACTCGTCCAGCGGCGCGAGCGTGCGGACGCGGACGGCATATTGGGTCGGGCCATTGCTGGCCAAGGGCGCGGCGGCTACCATGGGCAACGTCTTCGAGCCGTATCTTGGACTCACACCGCACATCGATATGTTCTTTCAGCGATTGCTGGACGGCGCGACGTTCTTGGAAGCCGGCTATTACAGCGAGCCTGCGCTGAGTTGGCAGACGACGTTCGTCGGCGATCCGCTCTATCGTCCCTTTGCCGCGTCATTGGACGAGCAGATCCAGCGTCTCGAGGCCGACCACCAGCCGGACATCGAATGGGCGTACCTGCGCAAGGTGAACCTGCTGATGACCCAGAGCCAATCCTCAATGGCCGAGGACCTTTGCCGGTCCAAAGCGAAGACATTGCACAGCGAGGTTCTCTTTGAAAAACTGGGCGACCTGCTGCACGCCGCGCACCAGGAAACGGGCGCCGTCGAAGCGTACTCCCAAGCCGACGAGAAAATGGGTAACCCCTACCATCACATTCGAGTGGCCACCAAGGTGGCTGCCGCCTATGAAGCAAACCGTCAGATCCTCCACGCATTGGCCGTGTACGAAAACCTCGTCTCATCCTATCCGTCGAACCACAACGTGGTGGCGTTCTGCACCCACGCTCGCGACCTGGCGGGTGCGCTTGGTGACGATGCGAAAGTGAAGTCCTTCCAGTCCAGGATTGATGAGTTGACAGCCCCGCCGCCCAAGGAAACTGGCCAACCGGAAAAGAAGTGACAAGCCCCTGCGCCTTTGTTATCAGGTCGCGTCGACGGGCAAGCTCCTGTGAATGTGATACTACCATTGCTAATTCTGGCGGTAATCCTGCTCGGCGTGCCCTTGTGGGTGGTGAGCGTCTACAACGGCCTGGTCTCGACCCGCAATCTGGTCGATAACGCCTGGGCTCAGACCGACACCCAACTGAAACGCCGCAGCGATTTGATTCCCAACCTCGTCGAGACCGTAAAAGGCTACGCGACCCACGAGCGACAAACGTTCGAAAATACTGTGAAGGCGCGCAATGCCGCCATGAATGCGGTGGGACCGCAAGCCCGGATGCAAGCCGAAAACGCGCTCACCGGCGCGATCAAGTCCGTATTCGCCATTGCCGAGGCCTACCCCGAACTCAAGGCTAATCAGGGCTTCCTGTCGCTTCAGACCGAGTTGGCCACCACCGAGGACTACATCGCCCAGTGCCGCTCGCAATACAACGACGCCGTGCTCGCCCTCAACAACGCCTTGCAAGTGTTCCCCGCCAATACCGTGGCGACCTTGTTCAAGTTCCAGTCCCGTGAATTCTTCGGTGTGCCGCCCGGCGCCGAACGCGAAGCGCCGAAAGTGCAGTTCTAGCCGACCACGATGCCGATTCCCCGTGCAATTCGCGTTGGACTCGCTGTCGCGCGAGTGATAAACAAGCAGCGGAGCCGTTTCGAGCATCATGTTCATCGATACGCACGCGCATCTGTGTTATCCCGACTTCGGTGAGGAACTCCCGCAGGTGGTCGAGCGCGCGCAGGCCGCCCGGGTCACCCAGATCGTCAGCATCGCGACGGATCTGGAGTCGGCGCGGAAGACCCTGGATATCGCCCGCCAATTCGACGGGGTTCACGCCGCCGTCGGCCTGCATCCCGGCGAGGTGCCGAAAGTCACCCTTTGCGACATGAAAGAACTGTCCCTGCTGGCGGTCGAGCCCAAGGTCGTGGCCATCGGTGAGACGGGCTTGGATTATTTTCGGGAGGCGCAGACCGACATGGCGTTGCGTCAGCAGCAGGCCGACCTCTTCTGGGCGCAGCTTGCGTTGGCGAAACAGCGGCACTTGCCCGTGGTCATTCACAATCGTTCCGCCGAGCAGGACATTCTCGAAATCCTCCGGGCGCACGCCGAAGGCTTGCCCAAGGACCGTCATCCGTGGGGCGTGATGCATTGCTTTTCCGGCAGCGAGAAATTCGCGTTCGATTGTATCGAGATCGGGCTGCTAATCAGTTACACGGGCATCCTGACCTTCAAGAACGCCGCTCCGCTGCGCGAGGTGGCCAAGAAAGTGTCTCTCGACTGTGTGATGTTGGAGACCGATGCGCCGTACCTCGCGCCCGTGCCGCATCGCGGGAAACGTAACGAGCCGGCCTACGTGCCGCTCATCGCCCAGGTGCTGGCGGAAGTGAAAGGCGTGACCGTCGAAGAAGTGGCGCGCACGACGACGGAGAACGCCCGCCAATTGTTTCAACTACCTTGAGAGGAGACCACCGATGGAACTCAAACGATGGGTCAGTGTGGCGATTCGGATAGCGATCGCGCTTATCCTGGGCTTTTTTCTATTGAGATTCGCTTTCCCGGGCGGTGGCCAAGGGTTTTCCGCGTTGGACAGGTTCTTTCAGATGGCAGTCGTGATATTCTACGCCCTTATCCTGTTTGGTCTGTTTGGCTGGCCGCTTATCGGGAGCTTCGGCGAGAGAATTGGAAATTCCCTTTTCATGCCGAGCGACGCAAATTTTCAAATCGTGCCCGAATACAGCACGGCCGAGGCGCAAGCCAAGAAGGGTAGGTATCAAGAGGCCATCGACGAATATCGCAAGGTGATCACTAAACATCCCGACGATATTTATCCGCACTTGCGCATCGCGGAGCTGGCGGTCAAACACCTGAACGACGTGAAACTCGCCGAACTCGAATTGCTCTCGGCGCTCGGGAAGGGCCGGGGAGAAGATTCCACGGCGCTTGCGGCGGGGCGATTGGCCGATTTCTACCAGCTTACCCTGCAGGACCCGGCGCGAGCGCTGGACGTGATGAGACAATTGCGCGAGAAAGTTCCCGGCACGAAACAGGCCAAGTTGGCGGAGGAACGCATCACCGTGCTCGAAACCATCGTGCGCGATGGCGTGCCGCTGCCGAAGGCGCCCGACAAGATTGCCCACCGTCCATCGCGCTACAAGATGTAGGAGTAGCTCGCGTTAGCGAAGATGTCCGAAGTACATCATCGTCGTATACGTGAATTCCACCCGACCGTCGATCTGATGTTTGTCGAAAATGGCGCGCACGGCATCGATCATGGGCGGATGGTTCGGGTGGCCCGGCTCGGGCGCATAGGACGAGGACAGCAGACGGCCCGTCAGTCCTTCCAGGTCAAAGACCTGCTGACTCTCGAATTCCCGCCGTGTGAATGACTGCGGAGCGAAGAACGCAGTGATCGCCTCGATGTCGATGTTTCGGTGGTTCACCTGTTTGTAGTCCGTACCGTACTTCTGGAGCAATTCCTCGTACTCGCGCAGGAACGGGGACGCGTCGGTTTGTCGGTCGTTCCAGATCAGCACGACCCAGCCGTCCGTCCGTAAAATGCGCGCGAACTCGTTGCGTGTCGGTCCGCGGTCGAACCAATGGAACGCCTGGCCCGCCGTGATAAAGTCCACCGAACGATCCGCCAGCGTCGTCGCCTCCGCGGCGCCGTTGACACTCGTGAAGTTGGGATATTGTTTCAGCAATCGTTCGCCCGCCTCGCGCATCTCGCGATTCGGCTCGACCCCGAACACGGGATTCCCGTGTTTCAGGAACAACTCGCTCAGGATACCCGTCCCCGATCCGACGTCGGCGATGACGGATTTCTTCATCAGCCCGCATTCGCTCGCCAGCGTGTCAATCACCGCCGACGGATAGCCCGGGCGGTACTTGATGTAATTCTCGACGCGACTGGAAAAGCGTCGGGTAGGATTGGTCGCCAATTCGCCCATACGAGGCGATTTTAGCAGAAGACAGACGGGGTTGCGACCAGCGCCTTACAAACTCCGGTAATAGAACCCGGCGCTCTCGGCGGCTTTGCGGTCAAAGAGGTTCTTGATGTCGATCAGGACGGGCGGTGACATCCTGGCCTTGAGTTGATCGATCGTGAGCGAGCGAAAGGCGCTGTGCTTGTTCGCGACGAGGACGCAGTCGCATTTCGGCACCTTGTCGAACTCGACGTTTTCGATACCGAAATACTTGCGGACGATGTCGGCCGACAGCAACGGGTCGCAACCGAGCACTTTGATGCCGAACCCCTGAAGGTACGTGATCGTGTCGTGGACCTTGCTGTTGCGAATGTCGGGCACGTTCTCCTTGAATGTCAGCCCGAGGATCACCACCGTCGCGCCCTTGATCGGTTTGCCGACGTGGCTGATGCCCTTGATGACCATCTCGCCAACGTGAATCGGCATGGAATCGTTAATCTGCCGCCCCGCCAGGATGACCTGTGGGTGATAACCGAATTGCTGGGCGCGATAGGTGAGGTAGTACGGGTCGACGCCGATACAATGCCCGCCCACGAGGCCGGGATGATACTTGTGGAAGTTCCACTTCGTGCCCGCCGCGGCGAGGACCTCGTCGGTGTTGAGGCCAAGACGCGAGAAGATCAGGGACAGCTCGTTCATGAGCGCGATGTTCAGGTCGCGCTGGATGTTTTCGATGACCTTGGCGGCCTCGGCGGTGGCGATGCTGGACGCGTGAAACACGCTCTTGGCGACGAGCGAATACAGCGCGCTGACTTCTTCCAATGTCTCGGCGTCGCAGCCGCTGACGATCTTCACGACCTTGTCGACAGTGTGCTCGTGATCGCCGGGGTTGATCCGCTCCGGCGAGTAGCCGATTTTGAAATCGCCGAGCTTGAGCCCGGACTTTTCTTCGAGAATGGGCAGGCAGACTTCCTCGGTGACGCCCGGGTAGACCGTGCTTTCAAAAATGACGATGGAACCTTTGCCCAGGTTTTCACCCACGATGCGCGTGGCGCTGATGACCGGTTCGAGGTCAGGGACGTTCGCGCGGTCCACAGGCGTCGGAACGGCGACGACGATGTACTTGCACCCGCGCAGTTGTTTCGCGTCCGTCGTGAACCGGATATTCGGCGACTTGAGGTCGCCTCCGAGGGTCTCGCCCGTGCGATCGATTCCCCGTTGAAGTTCCTCGACGCGGCGCGTGTTGATGTCGAACCCGACCACGGGAATGTGGCGAGCGAGCGACACGGCCAACGGCAGGCCGACATAGCCGAGGCCGACAACCGCAACAGTACCCTCAATCTTTTTCATAGTTCGCGCGTGACCCCGTAAGAAATAGCAAGTCCCATGCTTGAAATCCAGCCGTTGTTCATAAATGCGCGGCGTTTACAGGATGAATGCGGCTCGGATTCAGCATGCCGGCCAGCAAAATGCGCAGGGTATGGTAGTTTTTGAGGTCGATCCGGTGAGTGGGAACGTCGGTCGCCAGCGGCTTCACGTTCACAATTTTGTGCGTGCCCGTGTCAAAACTCACCTCCAATGCCCCGTCGTTGTAGACGGCCCGGCCATGGTGCTCATCGACAACCAGCGAGTAGACCTTGCCCTCGATCCGACCCACAATCTGGGAGAGTCCGTTGGTCTTCGTGATGTAGAATCCGTCGCGCTTGGCGTTGTCGAGCCACGTGACGCGGTCGATGAAGAAGTTCGGCTTCTGAATGAACGGCCCGCCATACTCGGGGCAGAACGTATCGCAGTTGCCGCACTCGTTGCACCAATCGGCGAAATTGGCAATCTGGTGTTTCTGCTCGATCTTCAACGTGCCGCTGTCGTCGGGCTTCAGGCCGCCCGTAGTCCAGGTGTAATTGGTGAACTCGATGGTGGTCGGCTCGACTTCGTAATAGAAATTCGCGTCGTTCGGGCAGACGGGAATGCACTTATCGCAACTGATGCAGTCGTACAACCACAAGTGCGAGTCGATCCGCCTGGGGACCGCCCGGTTCTTGTCGAAGGTGTAGCGCTGATCCGTCACGGTGCGGCTCCAGATCGAGCCGGTGTTGAGAAGGCCGGCGTGGCTGATGGCGACGTCGCGATGACCCTTCGCGTGTTCCAACGCGGCCTGCTCATTCCCTTCGCGTTTCAGGATGAACTCGCCGATGTTGGCGACCCCGAGCGTCTTCATCTCCTGTTCAAGGTTCTTCAGATACTCGAAGAGCCGGCCGTACCCCCCGACTTTCAAGAGGTCAGAGCATGTGGTGATGGGAACAAATCCACAGGCTACGCAATTGGCGAAATTATGTTTGTCCACGCCCGCCGAAAAGCTAATCGGGCAATCGGGGCCGAACTTTTGCCGCCAGCGCTCGACGAGCCGCAGGGTGATCACGTGCAGCGGCGCGCCGCTGAGATACATGATCTGGTCTTTGGGGAAGAACGTCTTGTGATTAACGACTTCGAGCGTATTGCTGAACTTCACGCCGACACCCAGACCAAGTTTCCGTCCCGTCTCTTGCAACCGGCGCATCATCTCCATGCCTTCATCAAATTTCAGGCCGGCGTCGATGGCCTTCTTGTTGACCTGAATGTCTTGGAACCCGAGCCGCTCGTGCAACAGGTGATTCAATTCATCGAGGCCGAGCATCGTGGGATTCATCTTCACCACCACATCCATCCCGATCTCGGTCAGTAGAAAATTACAGATCTTTTCGATTTCGGTCGGCGGGCAGTTGTGGAACGTCGAAAGTGTGACGGTCCGGGAAATCTCGTCGGGGTAGGGCAGGTCCCGGTACTGTTTCCAGCGGTCGGGGATTTCCATGCGCAACTTGTCGATATGCTTTTTGGCATTGCGCAGACTGGCGATGAACGCGCGGATAGATTTGCTGGAAATCCCGGCCAGATCGTACCCGAGGCTGAAATCGTAGATCGTCGACGTCTTGTCGAACCGGCTCGGAGCGAACTCCAGGAGGTTGCTGGCCTTGAGCATTTCGACGAGCATCATCCCGGCCACGTACTCGTGGATGGACTCGTGCAACCGCAGTTCCTGCGAGAATTCAATGTTGTAGCCCACATTGGTCATGTCGATGCACGGGCGATTGATGACCAAGTGGTCGTCGATCTGGACGGTTTTCAATTCGAGGATGCGCGACCCGCCGAGCCAACTGAGGACGATGTTTTGCGCCATCTGCGTTTGTGGACCGGCGGCGGGACCAACGGGTGTGGCCGCGACTCTCCCGTGAAACTTGACGCTCGTGTCCAGGGTCGGATCGGGCCGGTAACACTTCTTCAATGGCAGATCGAAGATGGTCTCCTGCCGTTCCGGTTCGAGGAACATGCGTTTGACGAGATCGGAAAACGGCACTGAATGCAAATCCGCCATAGGGTCGATTCTGTCAATTGACTTTACGGTTTCCCCTGCCGTAGTCTAGCGTAAACTTGGTGTGAAGTTCTTGACGTTGCCCGACTCAACTTATGGACACCGGGCTTGCGGACACTGGGAAAATTTCTATGAGAACCGACTTCGTTTATGGACCGACGTTTGCCGAGATGCGTGATCCGTCACGGATCAAGGCGGACGTGCGCAAGCAAGCGTTGGAGAAAAAGCGGAAGGACCCGCTGCATCCGGTCAATCTGTTCAACATCACGTGGAAACAGGACGACTTCGGCATCCCGCATCTGGTGTTGCCGCGCGAGTTGACGGGCGTGGACGCGAATATCGTGGTGATGATCGCGCGGCATTTCCCGACGGGCGCGCACAAGGTCGGCCCGGCGTACAGTTGCCTCATCGAAAAGCAGCTTGCGGGCGAATTGCAGCCGGGACGCGATCGGCTCGTGTTCCCGTCGACGGGCAATTACGGCATCGGCGGCGCGTGGGTCGGGCCGCGGATGAACTACGACTCGCTGGTAGTGCTTCCCGCCGAGATGAGCGCCGAGCGGTTCCAGAAGATCGAGTCGTACGGCGCGCAAGTCGTCAAGACGCCGGGCAGCGAGAGCAACGTCAAAGAGATTTACGACAAGGTCAACGAACTCCGGCGCGACGCGAAGAACAAAATTCTCAACCAGTTCGCCGAGTTCGGCAATTATCGGTTCCATTACGACGTGACCGGTCACGCGGCGCAGGAAGTGGTAAAGGGGGTCGGCAACGGCAAGGTGGCGGCGTTCGTGTCGGCGATGGGATCGGCGGGGACGATTGCCGCGGGCGATTTCCTGAAGCAACAGTTCCCCGATTGCCGGATCGTCGGGTTGGAGCCGATCCAATGCCCGACGTTGTACGACGCGGGGTTTGGCGCGCACGCCATCGAAGGCATCGGCGACAAGCACGTCACGTGGATTCACAACGTGTTGAACATGGACTGGCTGATTTGCATCGACGACCAGCAATGTTTGAAGGGGCTGCAACTCCTGCAAGAAGGGACTGACGTGCTTCTCGGCGAAGGGGTGAAGCCGGAGGTGGCGGAGGCGTTCGTGGACACGTTTGGCATCAGCTCGGTCTGCAATATCCTCGGCGCGATCAAGACGGCGAAGGTCATCCAGGCAGGCAAGGGACAGAACGTCGTCACCATTGCAACCGATGGTTTCGACCGGTATCCGTCCGTGATGCAGCGGCTCAACAAGACCATGGGCAAGATGACGAAGGACGAAGCGAAACGGCGCGTGGACATATTCCGCAAGACCGATGTGAGCGATTGGGTGCAGGAAGGCACGAAGTTCCATCGGTCGCGCTGGCACAACCAGAAGTACTACACATGGGTCGAGCAGCAAGGGAAGGGGATCAATGAACTCCGCGCGCTGGCGAATCCAGATTTCTGGTTGAAAGAGCAGGCCAAGACCGCCGACATCGACAAGAAACTCGCGAAGGCGAGGGGCTTTTGATTTCGTCGCAAAGGAGCAAGGCGAGACGGGCGCTTGACTTGGAGTCGCAGGGGAATCAAGCTGTGAGTCAAGGTGACGATGAAAACACGATTGATCTTTTGTTTGTTTGTCGCAGTGGCCCTGGTCGGGGCTGGCTGTAATCGGTCCGAAGACGTTTCGCAACCACCACCGGCGCCAACGCCGGCGCCGGCTCAAGCGACCGCGCCGGTTTCGTCGTCGGTAGCCGCCGCGCCAACGCCGGCATTGCCTCCGGGGCATCCGGATATCAGCAGCATGAGTGGGCAGAGTTTGCCGCCCGGCTCGGCGTCGGATGCGCCGAACCCACAATGGTCGGTCCCTGCGGATTGGAAGCCGGGCAATCCTTCGTCGATGCGCCGGGCGACGTTTTTGGTGACGGGCGCGGACGGGCAGACCGCCGAGATCGCGGTTTCGGTGTTTCCGGGAGACGTGGGCGGATTGATGGCGAACATCAATCGGTGGCGCGGCCAAATCGGCCTCGGCCCGGTTGCGCCCGATGAGATCGCGGGAATCACCTCGGACCTGAACGTCAACGGGACGAAAGCGACCGTCGTGGATTTCAAGGCGGACACCGCTCCCCCGGGGAAGACGCAACCGCCGCGGATGATCGTGGTCACGGTCCCGAACGCAGGTAATTCATGGTTCTTCAAGATGACCGGCGACGCGCCATTGGTGGGCGCGCAAAAGGAATCTTTCCTGCAATTCGTGAAGTCGGTGAAATTCTAGTCGGCACGCGCCGGTGTTACGGCGGTGGACGCTGCTGGTGGTCGCGGGCGACGGCGAGATGGATCGCCGAGACGATGTAGATAAGGGTGCCGACGACCGACAACCCCAAGAGTGTTCTGACCGGGAATGCGCCGGCCAATGTTTCCAGGTTGCCGCCCTCCAGAATATCGCCGTTGGTGGCGAGTTGCATGTACTGAGAATACGCTCGAACGAACAGGACGAGCATCGTCACCAGGCACACGCAGAACCCGCCCGCGTAGAAAAGGCCGGAGGTGCGTTGGCCGAGGTAGAATTGGCCTGCGCCCGGCACGAACAGATTCAGGGTCATCGCAAACCGCAGTGTCCGGGGACGCGGAGTCGATGTTGCCGGGGCAGCGGTCGCGGGGACGAGCGCGATTACCGGGGGAACGTTGGACCTTGGAGAGAGCCCCCACGCATTGCCGATTTGCTCCCGCACCGGCTCGGGAGTGGATGCCAAAGCGTACACTGCGGTCTGACCGTTCTCAGTGACGCAGATTTGGACGGCATCGCGGGGCGCAATGGTTGGTGCTGGCGCAGGGCCGGTCGGTGGCGGGGACGAGGCGGCGGACGGCTTCGGCTTGTCCGTCGCCAACAACGCCAGCATTTCGGCCTCAAATGCCGCTTCGCGCGTTTTCTCCTCGCGATCCGATAGTTTGGCGATGTCATTCCATTTGGGCATGGCGTATTCCAGCATGTCAACGAGGCAGGATTTGTGCCTGAGACAGAGTTGTCGGGACAAAAAAACGGACGTCCCGCCACCTGCGAACGAGGCCAATGTAGCACGAGACCAACGACTATTCCATGGTCTGGACGATATACCCGCCGGACTTCTTGTCAGGCTCGATTTTCAGAAGGCTGCGGTTCTGCATTTCCAGCAGCAGATCATTGAAGGAGCGGAACCCGTGGGCGCGTTCATTGAACCCGGGATGGCGGCGCTTGATCGCCTGTTTGATCATGGATCCGTAGGTCGGATCGTTCGCGCCACGCTCCGAAGAAATGGCCTCCAGCGTTTTCAGCACCAGATCGAACGCGTCGGCCATCGCGGGGCCCTTGCCTTTGGCCTCGCCCTCGGGGCTCTTCGCCGCCGCAACCGGTGCGGCCGGGGCCGTGCCACGGTGCCGAGGTTTGGATGGCGCCGCGCGCACGAGGTCATCGTAGTAGATGAATTCATCGCAATTGTTGATGAACAAATCGGCGGTCGAGTTCTTCACGCCAACGCCAATAACGGTCTTGGCATTCTCGCGGAGCTTGCTCACCAACGGGGAGAAATCGGAGTCGCCGCTGACGATCACAAAGGTATCGACGTGGCTCTTGGTATAACAGAGATCCAGGGCGTCGACGACCATACGAATGTCGGCGGAGTTTTTCCCCGACTGGCGCACGTGCGGGATCTCGATCAATTCGAACGCCGCCTCGTGCAGGTCGCGCTTGAACGCTTTGCCGCGGTCGAAATCGCAGTACGCCTTCTTGACCACGATGTGTCCCTTGAGTAGGAGACGTTCGAGCACCTTTTGGATGTCGAACTGCGGATAATTGGCGTCCATGGCTCCGAGCGCAATGTTCTCCAAATCGAGGAATACCGCCATGGTGGCGTTGGAATCCTGGGTGGTCATTGAGTGCCTCCGTGCGGACTTTCGGCGCGGGCGTTGATTTCTATCATTACCTTGAATGATACCCGTCGCGCGCGGATTCTGCAACGCCCGTGTAACGCAGTTACGAAACGTGGTGGCGGGTTCGGCTGGCGTCTTTCTGATCGACGATCACGACACGGGAGACGGCTGCGAAACGGGTGGGGGCGACCGTGTCAGGCGCATGACGACGAGGCCGGCGATCAGGCAAATGACCGCGCCGAGCGACACGGCGAACGAGGCGCTGGTAATTCTGGCGATGGCACCCGCGAGGAGGCTGCCAAAGGGTGTCAGGCCGAGGAACGCGAGGGCATAGATGCCCATGACACGCCCGCGAAGTTCGTCGGGCACGCGTGTTTGGACGGCAGTGTTGGCCGTGGCGAAGAAGATGATCATGAAGAAACCCGACCCGGCGAGGGCCACGGCGGAGAGCCAGTAGACGCGCGAGAGGGCGAACACGGCAAGCATGATGCAGAAGCCAAAGAGTCCGCCATAGAACAATTTTCGCCGGGCCACGGAGTCGCCGATGGAGGCGAGGGTCAACGCCCCGAACAGCGCGCCCATGCCGTTCGCCGCCATAAGATAACCGTAGCCACTGACCTGGACATGCAGCACGTCGCGGGCAAACACGGGCATCAGGACGCTGTACGGCCAACCGAACAGGCTCACAATAGTGATCAGGGAAATGACGGCGCGGATCGTTCGGTGGCCGCGAACGTAGCGCAAGGCTTCGACCGTTTCATGCCAGACCGGTTGCCGTTCCGCGCGTGTAGTCGCGGCGGGCAGGCGCATGGCGAAGTAGGCGACCACAATGGCGAGGTAGGAAAGGCCGTTCACGAAAAAACAGCCCGTCAGGCCGATGATGCCGATCAGCACGCCCGCCAGCGCGGGGCCGAACACGCGGGCGCCGTTGAAGAGGGAAGAATTCAGCGCGATGGCATTCATCAGATCGTCCTTGCCGACCATTTCGATGACGAAACTTTGGCGGGTGGGGATGTCGAATGCATCGGTCATTCCATCCAGAAAACCGACCAGGGCGATCTGCCAGATTTTGATGACCCCGAAATAGACGAGGGCCGCGAGCGCGAAGGCGAGCACCATGGCGGTGCTTTCGGTCAGGATGACAATGCGGCGCTTCTCGAATCGGTCGGCCATCGCGCCGCCGACGAGGGTGAAGAGCGTGACCGGGATCGCCGACAGAAAGCGGACCGCGCCGAGCGTAAAGGCGGAGTTGCTCAGCGTGTACACGAGCCAGCCGAGGGCGACCTGTTGCATCCACGTGCCGATGACGGAGATGAGTTGACCCGAGAAGAACAGGCGGTAGTTGCGGTGGCGAAAGGCGGAAAACGTTTTTCGCCAACTGATTCGGCCCGCGACGACAGACCGCGGCTGCGCCACCGTGTCGGCCGGCACGGTGGCAATCGTCGGCTCGGTGCGTTCCGCCGTTGGAATTGGATCGTTCGCGGGCAAAGTAAGAGGGAATAAACTGGAAACCGCGACAGAAATCAACGGGAGATTCAGCCGGAGCGCCGAATGCGCCCTGATTGAGGCCACGACCCCGTTGAGTAGAGACGGGCCACCCGCCAACCCCAAACCCGCGGCGGCTGGCCACGGCTGCCAGGGCGATCCAATCAGGCGCCGGCTTTGGAACGTCCCAGCAGGAAGTAGAGAATCATGCCGACCAATGGCAATACCAGGATCAGCACAATCCAGAGAATCTTCTTGCCGATATCACCGCTGCCCTTGGCGACATCCACTATCGCGATGATGTCCAACGCCAACACGATCAACCCAAACAATCCATACATGGCGACCCTCCTGTACGAGGACAGAATAGCCGGGGGCTCTCTGGATGACAAGGAAGGAAAGATTCCGGTTGACAGCGCGTGGGATTCCGATATAGTCACACACAATAAAGTTAGGTATGCCTAATCTTTCAAAGGATGCGACAACGGATACAGGTGTGGCCCCGCACGGTGGCCACCTGTCCCTCGAAGGCATGCACGGCACGGTGGATGTGCCGCACCACCAGGCCGGGTTCTGGCGGCAATGGCGGGCGTTTGTCGGCCCGGCGATTCTCATCAGTGTCGGCTACATGGACCCGGGCAATTGGGGCACGGACTTGCAGGGCGGCGCGCAGTTCAAGTACGGGCTGTTGTGGGTCGTTGGCCTCGCCAGCCTGATGGCCGTTTTCCTGCAGGTCATTGCCGCCCGTCTCGGTGTGGCCACCGGCAAGGACCTGGCCCAGGCCTGCCGCGACTGGTACCCGAAGTGGACCCGATGGCCCAATTGGTTGACGATGGAAATTGCCATCGGCATGACCGACCTCGCCGAGGCGCTGGGCAGCGCGGTCGCGTTGAACCTGTTGTTTCACATCCCGATCCAGTGGGCGATCGTCATCACGGCGTTCGACGTGTTGCTGCTGCTGGCGTTGCAGGGGTTTGGCATGAGGCTGATCGAAGCGGTGGTCGCGGTGTTCGTGTTGACCATTGGTGTCTGTTACGGGATCGAGATTTTCGGATTCGCGCAGACCCGGCCCGATTTCCTGGAAATGGGTCAGGCGATGGTGCGGCCCGACTTCGCACAGGCCGGCATGCTCGTGGTGGCGATTGGCATCATCGGGGCGACTGTCATGCCCCATAACCTCTACCTCCACACGGCGTTGGTACAAACCCGCAAGCTACAGCAAGATGAGCCGTCCATTCGCCGCGCGATCCGGTTTAACACCATCGACACGACCGTGGCATTGACCATCGCCTTCTTCGTCAACGCGGCCATCCTGGTGCTGGCGGCGATCGTGTTCTACGGGAAGACCAGCGTCACGGTGGCGGGCGGCCAAACGGTCACGTTCAGTCCGGACAGCGATTGGATCCGCGTCGCCTACCTGACACTGGCGCCGCTGCTGGGGAAGACGCTGGCCAGCACGCTGTTCGCCGTGGCGCTGCTGGCGAGCGGTCAAAGCAGCACGATCACCGGCACGATCGCCGGACAGGTGGTGATGGAGGGGTTCATGCATTGGCGGATCAGGCCGTGGTTGCGCCGGCTGATCACCCGGACGCTGGCGGTGTTGCCGGCGATCCTGATCATCAGCGTCCGCGGCAATGGCAGCGTGACCGACCTGGTCAACCTCAGCCAGGTTGTTCTGTGTTTGGAGTTGCCGCTGGCGATGTTCCCGCTGCTGCATTTCACCAGTTCGAGGAAACGCATGGGCAAATGGCGCAACGGCTGGTTCTTGTTGATCACCGGCTGGGGTACTGCCATTCTGATCACGGCCATGGACATTTACAGCCTGCCCGACGCGCTGAAGGACGCGTGGGCTGTCATCGTCGGCCATTGAAGAGAGGAGCGATTGCCATGTACAACAAGATCCTGGTAACGCTGGACGCCACGCCGACGGACCGGGCGATCATCGAGCACGTGAAGGACCTGGCGAAGATGATGCACAGCCGGGTCGCGCTGCTGCACGTGGCCGATGGTTGGGCCGCCAGAACCTATGGCGCCGACGCCGTAAGCCCCGAAGTCGCGGAAGACAAGGCGTACTTGGCGGAAGTCCAGTCGGAGTTCCAGTCCGCGGGCATCCACGCCGACGCCGAGTTGGCGTTTGGTGAGCCCGCCGATGAAATCATCAAGTGGGTCGAGAAAAAGGGTTGCGATCTGGTCGCGATGAGCACGCATGGACACCGATTCATTGCCGACCTGTTCCTGGGATCCACGTCCCGTCGCGTGCGCCACAGCATCAGCGTGCCGGTCCTGCTCCTTCGCGCCAAATGAGACACGCTCGCGCGCGTTTCGCTGCCTTGGTACTCGCCTCGTGCTGGCTGGCGGGAGCGGCACGAGCCTCGGACGATGCTTCGGACAAAACACTGCCGGATAAGAGCGGTTACAATCTTCTGAATCCGACACCGGACGAAGCGATGCGCGAGCTGTCGCCGGACCGACCGGACAAGACGGAGAGTCCGTACACGCTGGATGCCGGGCATTTCATGGTGGAAATGGATTTCGCGACTTTCACGCACGACGATACGGCTGGGGTGCGTACCGAGACTTGGAACGTCGCGCCCGCGAATCTGAAAGTCGGGTTGCTCAACAACGTCGATTTGCAGTTCATTTACGACAACTACGTCCATGTGCGCACGGAAGACCGGCTCGGGACCATGACGCAGTCGGGATTTGGAGATCTAACGCCGAGGCTGAAGATCAATCTATGGGGGAACGACGGAGGTAAGACCGCGTTCGCGTTACTGCCATTCGTCAAGTTCCCGGTGAATACGGATCGACTCGGCAACGATGCCGTCGAAGGCGGGATGATTCTCCCGTTGTCCGTGAAGCTTCCCGCGGATTGGGACATGGGATTGGAGGCAGCCGCGAGCTGTTTCCGAAACGCTACGGGCTCCGGCTACCACGCGGAATTCATCCAGTCGATTACATTCGATCACGCCATCGTTGGTAAACTCAGCGGCTATTGCGAATTCTTCAGCGATCTCAGCACGGAGGGCGGACCGGGTTGGGTTGGCACGGTGGACGTCGGACTCGAATATTTGGTGACCGAGAATGTGCAACTCGATTGCGGCTGCAATGTCGGCGTCACCACTGCCGCCGATGACGTGAACGCCTTTACGGGCATCACGGTGAGGTTCTGATCCTGTCACACAACAGGCACCGGGCCTGCGCTCAACGAAACCGTCTCGTCACCAGATCATTCATCTTCGCCACCAGGCCCTGGAGGTAGACAGTGGCGAGTTGGCCGTATTTGACGACGGGCTGGCCGTTGACGAGGACGAATTTGGCGCGGGGGGAATGGCAGAGCAGAAGCGCGCCGAGTGGGTCCTGAACGGCGGCACCGGCGAACTCGACGGTATTGAGGTCGTAGATCGTGATATCGGCGGCGAAACCGGGAGCGATATTGCCGAGTTCCTTCTCGCGGTTCAACAATCGCGCGCCGCCGAGCGTGGCGATGCGCAACGCGTCTTCGGCGGTGAAGCTGTCCGCACCATTCTTCACCCGCTGGAGCAACAGCGCCTGCCGGGCTTCGGCCAGCACATGCGCGCCGTTGTTGCTGGAAGAACCGTCCACGCCAAGGCCGACCGTGGCATTGGCGCGCAGCATCTCGCACACGGGCGGGACGCCAGAGCCGAGGAGCATGTTGGATGACGGGCAATGCGCGACGGCGGTTTTCGTCTTCGCGAGGAGCTTGATCTCGGCGGAGTTCAGGCACACGCAATGCGCCCACGACACATCAGGCCCGACCCAGTCCGCATCGGCCATGTAATCGGCGGGCCGTTTGCCGAATTTCTCGATGCAAAACTTGTTTTCGTCCTCGGTTTCGGCGACGTGGGTGTGGCAGAGAACCTTCCGCGATTTGGCGAGCGCGCGCGTGTCCTTGAGCAGGTCGAACGTGATCGAGAAGGGGGAGCACGGCATCAGATCGACGCGCGTCATCGCATACGGTTTCGCGTCGTGGAACTTTTCGATGACGCGTTCGCAATCTTTCAGGATGACGTTCTCATCCTGCACAACATCATCGGGAGGCAGCCCGCCCCGACTGCGACCGAGGGACATCGAGCCGCGTCCGGCATGGATGCGCATGCCGAGTTCCGCCGCGCCCTCGATGACCGCCTCGGCTTTCACGTCGGATTCGCGCGGGTACACGTAGAACATGTCGTTGGTGGTGGTGCAGCCCGAGAGCAACATTTCCGCCATCGAGATTTGCGAGCCGAGCTTGACGGCGTCGAAATCGACGCGCCGCCAGACTTCGTAGAGGCCGAGCAACCAGTCGAAGAGCTTGGCGTCCTGCACGGGCTTCAAACAGCGCGTGAGCGATTGGTAAAGATGATGGTGCGTGTTGATCAGCCCGGGGATGACCGCGCAATTCGTCGCGTCGATGGTTTCGTCCGGCTCGAAATCCTTCGGGATGGTGGCGACGACATCGCGGATGCGACGGTCTTCGATCAGGACGTGATGAGCTTCGAGCTGCTCGACCCGGTGGTTTGCGTTCCAGCGGATGACGTGGCCGTTCTTGATGAGCAGGTTCATGGCGGGTTGATTTTGCGCGGCGGCGACGATACCATGCTGGTTTATGGCCATCCAACACATTTCCCAATTACGGTGCGTCATTTGCGGCACGGCGTATCCCGCCGACAACCGCTACACCTGCGACAAATGCGGCGTCGAGGGGATCCTGGACGTCGAGTACGACTACGACAAGGTCGCCAAGACGCTGACGCGGCATGCGCTGGCGCAACGGGCGCAGTGGCATTGGCGGTACGAGGAGCTGATCCCGGTCGATTTCTCGCTGCCCCTGCCGTCGCTGCAATTGGGATGGACGCCCGTGTACCACGCCGACCGGCTCTCCGAATGGGTCGGCGTGCGCGACCTGTACGTGAAAGACGACGGGCGCAACCCGAGCGCGTCATTCAAGGACCGGGCCAGCTCGGTGGGCGTGATGAAGGCCATCGAATACCGCGTCCAGACCATCGCCGCGGCATCAACGGGCAACGCGGCATCGTCGCTGGCGTGTTTTGCCGCCGCGGTGGGGATGCCATCAGTCATCTTCGTGCCGGAAAAAGCGCCCGAGCCGAAGATCGCGCAACTGCTCGTGTTCGGCGCGACGGTCATCAAGGTGAAGGGGACGTATGACGCGGCGTATGATTTTTGCATGGAGGCGTGCACGACGTACGGTTGGTACAACCGCAATTGCGCGATCAACTCGTATCTCGTGGAAGGCAAGAAGACATGCGGGCTGGAAATCGCCGAGCAATTCGCCGATATGATGCCGGACTGGGTGTGCCTGAGCGTCGGGGACGGGTGCACGATCGCGGGCGTGTGGAAGGGGATCCGCGAGATGTTTCATCTCGGGTTCATCAAGAAACTGCCGCGGATGCTGGGCGTGCAGGCGGCGGGCTGCAAACCCGTGGCCGACGCGTTTCACTCGGGCAAGGACCTCGTGACCGTCGATGGCGTGACGCGCGCCGACAGTATCAATTGCGGCACGCCGCGCAACTGGCGGAAAGCGGTCCACGCCCTGCGCGAGTCGAAGGGGGAGATCGTCGCCGTGTCGGACGACGAGATCATGGAAGCGATGAACAAGACGGCGCGGTTGAGCGCGGTGTTTGGCGAACCGAGCGGCGCGGCGAGCGTGGCGGGCGTGAAACGGGCGATTGCCGATGGGATCGTCAAGAAAACCGAGAGCGTTTGCGCCGTCATTACCGGCAACGGCCTGAAGGACATCAAGGCCGCCATCGAGACCGCCGGCACGCCGATCCATATTGCGCCGGAGCTTGGCGCGCTGGACAAGGAATTGAAGAAGCGCAAGGCAATATGAAACTCGAACATGTGGCGTTCAACGTGGCCGATCCGGTCGCGATGGCGGCGTGGTACGAGGCCAATCTGGGGATGCGCACGGTGCGGAGTTTCGGTCCGCCAAACCATGCGCGGTTCGTGGCGGACGCGACCGGGCAGACGATCCTGGAGATTTACAGCAACCCCAAAGCGCCGGTGCCGGAGTATGCCAAAATGAACCCACTCATCTTGCACGTGGCGTTTGCCGTGGATGATGTGCGGGCGACCCGGACGCGGTTGTTGCAGGCCGGGGCGACGGCGGAAGGGGAGATCACCGTGACCGATAGCGGGGATGCGTTGGCCATGCTGCGTGATCCGTGGGGGTTCGCCGTCCAACTGGTGAACCGGGCGTCGCCGATGGTGGGGAAGTGAGGAGGACGGACGCCCGAAGACAGAGGACGGAGCGGAATCGCTAATATCTGAATATCTGGTAGTAGGAGGCGTTGGGCTGACGCACAATACATTGTACTACAATGTATCGCGTGGGGAGTGTAGGCAAAGCGCGAGCGCGGGGAAATAATGCCAAGAGTCAGTGTCTGACCCCGGACGCAATACGTCGTTCGTTGCGATAATGAATGAACGGGGAGCCTGATGGACGACTTCGAACAGAGAACCAGCGTAATCTCTTCACGGCAGCCTTCACCGGCTTTGGCAACGATTTCCACCAGGGCCTCCCGCGTTGGGTAAGGGGCACCTCCAATAGCTGTGGCCACATGGTTCGGATGAGGGCGGCATTCAACTTGCCCGCATATCTCATTTCCAATGGGACGCACTGTATCAACTCGAAGAGTTCGCGGCTATTGAAGGGCGGTGCGGTTTCGTGGAAGAGGCTCGAGCACGCCTCAACAATCCCGGCGGAGCGACCGCTCCGCTGTTCGAATTCGAATAAGTCAAACACCGTGGGAGGCGACGTGTCGAGGGGCAGGCTTCTCCGCCATTGGCCGACCGCATCGAGGACAGAAGGTGGCGCGCAGGAAAACGCTTGGCGGGTCAGCTTCATGGTGTCCGCTCTTTTGGGTCGTTGGGATGGCCATAGGTGGGCCCTGAGCACTTCGCCACCGACTCCCCCGACATGAACACAACCTGAGGTGTTGATTTTCCGAAGCCCATCAAGCTCGGGGCGCGACCGGGCGCGTAGCATTCCGCTTCCGATCTCGTCATAAGCTGATGTTACCCATTGGGGCGGCGACAGTGACCGTAGGACCTCGTGGTTCAATTGGAAGGTGACAGCAAGTTGTCTGCTGTATCTTGCATCCCTGTTGTTGGAATGAGGCTTCTGAATCGTGAAGAATCGCACCTCGGCAGCGAACGCTCGTACTGCCGCCAAGATGACACGACTATCTCTTCCACCACTCAAAGAGACCAACAATTGACCCGATGAGCGAAATCCATCTACGATTCGCTGTAGTAAGTCGCACATTTCGTCAATCGGTGGTTTGTCGCCTCTCGGGCCGGGGGACGGTGACCAAAAGCGCCGCGTAACGCCACTATTCAGGTGGAGTTCGTGGTTGGCCATCAGAGCGTCCACGCCGCTATGCGCGCACATCGTCCCAGGAAAGAAGTTTTCTTCAAGTTCCCGGCGGATGCCAGTATCGGCAATCTCTTGATCCTCTCCTCGAAGGAGGAGACTTGGGGTAGAGGCCGCTTTGGCGCACGTATGAAAAATCCCCATCATCCCTGCCGGGTCCGTGTAAAGATACAGATTCTCACCTTCCGAGAAAAGTACGACATACCGACCGGCCAAGCGAAGAAGCCACCGAACAATCGACTCGCGGTCCAGTTTGTCAATGACTGACAAAGGTGGTGTTTGACTTGCTGCCGTGTGTGTCGCAACGCCCAGGACCACAATTTGCCTGTTGCCCTCCCGACGGGCAGAGATCCTCACGTCTGGATGGTAAGTTAACGTGTGTCCGCTCGACAGATCCAGGCTCTGCCATGCTGGGTTCACTGTGGTTACACCCGCACCCACAATCCACTGTCGACGGAAGCGGAAAAGTTCCGACGTAAAACTTCGTGCCTTGGTTTGGGATTCCATCTTAGCCGACAGTTCCCATATGGCCTACGCCCCGCACTATTGCCGACCATTCAGTCGGACGAGCGCTTACAGTATCACCGTTGACAATGCCGACAAGCCGATTCTGAGCCTTTGCCGTCGCTCCAAGAAATCTTCGGCATTGCTATCTTCGTTCGAGCCATCCGCTCAAGAACCAACCTCAAAGACGTAGGCCATCAGCCGGATACGCTACGGCAGACAGAGGGGGAACAGAATTCAGGAGTCAGGAGGCTGCGCTGGCGATGTCGCGCACAAAGCGGGCTCTTCGACTCCGCTCGGAGCAGGCAGGGGAGGAACCCGTTCGACCCATTCGGCAAGCTCAGGGCGGGGATTGCGACGAGGGCAGTGGTTCGGCGCGAACCCCTGCGGGCTTGGCGGCCCTACAATTCGGAGAGACGGAGGGGCGACCACGACGGCGACCGGGTCGGTTGCCCCGCCGGAGGCTGGCAATCCGCCTGAGGCGGACAAGGCCTACAATTCGGGTGGGAGAGGCGGGGCTGTGTTCAGCGCCCGCGGCTGCAGCGGAGACGGCGTGGGACGTTTTTTGACCTGTCATCGGAATTTGATGGACAAGTGGTATGCGACAGGGTATAGTCGGGGCGGCTTGGGTTGTTTGATATGAGGGGAAGGGGATTGAACCACGAAGGGCACGAAGCACGGCACGCAGTGCCGTGGCTACAAAGGGGACTTCACAAAAAAGGGTGTTTTTGCGAAACGAACCCATTTCTAATCAAGCCGGCGTGGAAAAGTTACCAAAACAAAGCCAAAAACGAACCCAAATTGGGGGGTGGTGCAGGGCGCGATGGGCGGCGCTGGACGCAGGCTGAAGGGTGTTTTGTGGGTCATTTGACGCAGAATTTCGGCTCGCCGGGAGGCTCGCCCTCCAATGCTCCGCGAATGAGATTCGCGGCTACAACGGTGGGGTCACTCCCCGATGCGCAGGGATTCGACGCTGATGATGTCGGGGTTGCCGTCCTTGATGGCGGCGAGAAGTTTTGCCCCGGGTTCGATGTCGAGTTGGATACGGCAACAGGCGGCGGTGGCGCCGTCGAAGATGATGTTCTGGACTTCCTCGATGTTGGTATTGGCGCGGCGGATCTGGTCCATGACGAAGGCGAGCACGCCGACGCGGTCGTAATGGCGGACGATGAGTTGCCATTTGGCGGGGGTGCGCGTGGCGAGGTTCACGCAGTTGAGCACGACGCCGGTTTTGAGGTAGGTCTCGATGACTCGCAGGGCTTCCTCGGCGATGGCGTCCTGGGCCTGTTCGGTGGACGCGCCGATGTGGTGCGTGCCGTAGAGGTTCGGCAGGTCGAGAATCGGGTCGGAGAACTCGGCGGTGGCTTCGGCGGGTTCGGGATCGAAGACATCGAGGCCGGCCCGAATCCGTTTCGCTTCGAGCGCGGCGCGCAGGGCGGTCTGGTCGACGACCTCGCCGCGGGCGGTGTTGATGAGGATGGCGTTGGGTTTCATCATCGCGATGCGGTCGGCGCTGACGAGCTTTTTCGTGTCGGGCTTGAGCGCGACGTGCAGGGAAATGATGTCGGCGCGGCGGAAAATGGTGTCGAGATCAGGGCAATACTCGACGTTGAGTTCGCGGGCCTTGGGCAGGTTGAGCGAGCGCGACCAAGCCATGACGCGGAGGCCGAAGGCATGGGCGCGTTTGACGACCTCGCGGCCGACCTGGCCGATGCCGATGACGCCGAGCGTCTTGCCGTGGATGCCGTCGGCTTTGCTGAATTCTTTCTTGTTCCATTTATGGGCACGAAGGGCGGCGACGTTGTCGGGGACGCGGCGGTCGATGGCCAGCAGGAGGGCAAACGCGAGTTCGGCGACGGCCACGGAATTTTTGCCGGGGCAATTCGTGACGTACACGCCGCGGGCGCTGGCGGCTTTGACGTCGATGGTGTTGACGCCCGCGCCGGCGCGGAGGATGACGGCGAGTTGATCGCCGGCCTGGATGGTGTCGGCGTTGACCTGTTTGCTGCGGACGACGAGGATTTTGCTGGAACCGACCAGCTTGGGAAGGTCTTCGGCCTTGGCGGAGGCGTTGTAGGTGACATCGCAGCCGAGTTTCTTGAGGCGATCGAGGTGGTTCTCGGAAAACTTGTCGGCGATCAGGATCTTCATATTGACCTCCCGCGGGTGAACGAACCACGCGGTCGGAGGATAGAACAAGGGGCGATGGTTGGCAAGCATGGGGTGCGGGGTGTCAAGTATTCTTGTGGACAACATTGGGGGCCGAAGGCAGAATCGCGGGCTTGCAATGCGCGTGGCGAATCGGTAGATTGCGCCCGCGAAAAGGACCTATGGGAATAGATACGGGAGCTTCACGGGAGGAAACAGGGGTGTCAGCCGACGGCAACAAGTTGCGTGTGCTGGTGGTGGACGACCAACCTACGGTGTGCGACGTGGTGGCCGACACGATCGCGTACGCCGGCCATGAAATCGTTGGCAAGGCCAGGGACGGGATGGAAGCCGTTTCGCTGGCCAAGGAATTGCAGCCGGACGTGGTGGTGATGGATATCTCGATGCCGCGGATGAACGGAGTGGACGCGATGAAGGCGATCCTCGGGGCCAAGTCGGCCAAGCGGGTGTTGCTGATGTCCGGGGAGTACCGGTCGTTGGGCGTGACGCGGGAGGAGATGATGCGGGAGGGGGCGGCAGCGTTTATGGAGAAGCCGTTTAACGTGTCCGAATTGTTTGAATTGTTGGAGCGATGGGCGGGAGAGGAGCGCAAGTGAAAGAGAAAACTTTTCAGACGGCGGTCCAGTACGGGAGCATCGTGCTGGGGATCTCGGTGATATTCAATATTTACGTCGTGATGCACTACGTGGAGGTTTACCGCGACGCCATGCGTGCCGACATGCAGGTTCAGCAACTGGAGCTGCGAGGGCAAGCCATCCAGGGACTTCTTCAGGACTTCGCCGTGCGGGCCAATACAGACCCGCAGATCACACAGATATTCAGGCAAGCCCAGGCACAAACCCAGGCAGCCAACGCATCGGCGGCTGCGGCGGCCCGCAAGCCCGCGCAACCATGAGAGGAATTCGATGAGCACACGTGAGGAGATGGAGAGCCAATCGACCGAAACCAGCTTGAGGGCGACGCCTGCGGTTGAAGCGCGGATCGATGTCGCGACGGCGATCGATCAATTGCGCAACCTGGTCTGCGGGTTGGGGATTGGGCTGCTGGTTGTGAGCCTGGCGTTAACGGCGTTTGTCTACAAGCAAAACCGCAACCTTGTTGCGGGGATGGCTCTTCACGAACGTCAGATCGCGCGATTGGAAGCCAATGAACATTCCGTGGATTCTCTGGTCAAGGCGTTGGTTCAGTACAGCTCCGGGAAGCCGGAGTTGATGGGGCTGCTCGCGAAGCATGGCCTGCAGGTCGCGCCGACGGCATCGTCGGCTCAACCGCCGCGGCCGTAGGTTCAGGGGAGCGCGGGCGCATTGGTACCCGCCATGATCTCCGGCAACGCCGCCAAGGCTGCTTCCGCAGCGACCGTTTCCGCCTGCTTCTTGCTGGAACCATTTCCCCGACCGATCTCGCGCCCCTCCCATTCCACGGCGACCTCGAAATACTTGCTGTGGTCCGGCCCCGATTCGTGGACGACGCGGTAAATGGGACCATTCGAGGAATGGGCCTGAAGTAATTCCTGCAATCGGCCTTTGGGGTTCTGGCGCGGGGTCGTTTGCTTGATATTCAAAAACTCCTCGGCAAACTGCGCGAAGATAAATTTACGGGCGGCGCGCAGCCCGCCGTCGAGATAGATCGCACCGAGCAGGGCCTCGTAGGCGTCCGCCAGGTTGGACAGCCGCTCGCGACCGCCGCTGGCTTCCTCACCCTTGCCGAGCATCAGGTGGCTGCCCAGATCGATGGCTTGGGCGCGCTGAAACAGCGTGTGGCGATTGGCCAGATGGGCGCGGATTTGCGTGAGCTTGCCCTCGGGCAGGTCCGGGTAGAGCTTGTAGATGCGGTCGGTGAGCACGAGTTGCAAGACCGCGTCGCCGAGGAATTCCAGCCGCTGGTTGTGATGGTTGCACTCGCTCCCGCGCTCGTGCGCAATGGACGGATGGGTGAGAGCCTCCACGAGCAGCTCGTAATCCTTGAACTCGTGGCCGATAATCTTCTGCAACTTTTGAGAATGCATGATTGCCGCGTCGCCTTCGCGTGCAGGGGGATGTTGCCGCCCCGAACCACCTTGCTGTTCAGGGCGCAAAATCCAACTGCTGCGACAGCAAGCCTACCGAACGGCTTTCCAAAAATCGAGCGTTAATTTTGGGCGATTTTACCGTCGCCCCGAACGGGGATGGAAACGGTAGTGTGTCTCTTTCAGGCGCTGCTGGTCGACGTGCGTGTAGATTTGCGTGGTCGAGATGTCGGCGTGGCCGAGCATTTCTTGGATGACGCGCAGGTCGCCGCCGTTGTCGAGGAGGTGGGTGGCAAAGCTATGCCGCAACGTGTGCGGCGTGATGTTTTTCGAGATGCCGGCCCGGCGCGCATATTTTTTGATGAGCACCCAGATGGTTTTTCGGCTGAGCGGCCGGCCGCGAGTCGAGAGAAACACTTCGCCGATACTGTCGGCCCCGGCAAACGATCCGCGCGCTTCGTGGAGATAACGCTGCGTCCAGTCAATGGCTTGTTTCCCGATGGGGACGATGCGTTCCTTGCTGCCTTTGCCAAGCGAACGCAGGAAGCCGGCCTCGAAATTGATGTCGCTGAGCTTGATGTGGGTAACTTCGCTGACGCGCAATCCCGTGGCGTACATGAATTCCAGCATCGCCTTGTCGCGCACACCGAGCTTGGTGCGCGTGTCGGGCGCGGCCAGCAGCCGCCCGACCTCTTCGTAATCGAGCGAGTGGGGAAGGGTGCGCCACAGCTTGGGCGAATTGATCGTCTGTGTGGGATCGGCAACGAGAAGCTTTTCGCGGGAAAGGAACCGGCAAAACGTGCGGATCGCGGCGAGGTGGCGGGAAAGACTCCGTGGGCTCAGGCCGCCTTTGCGCCGGTGCAGCAAATACTCCGTGATGAGTTGGCGCTGGGCGTCGTTCAGATGTTCGACGCCGCGGCGATGGAGGAAATCGGCAAACTGGGCAAGATCAGCGCGATAGGCGGCGCGCGTGTTGGACGCGAGTCCGCGCTCGACGGTCAGATGATCGAGAAAAGCATCGATCAGTTGCTCCACCCCACAACCTCCTTACGGTTGAGCGCAATATACTGGGTCGTCCATATTTGGGGAAGTGATTTGTGAAGCGGCGAGTGCCAAATCATAAGCGGACAAAAATTATCCGTTTTCTGTTTGACATGCCAAACAAGTGTCGTATAAATCCATCAGTCATGGAAACGTGGAAGGAATTCGAGGCCAATGAGCTGACTCACAGCGCCGCTCATCATCTCCTCGCCATTTACGAGGTCGGTCTCGAATACGGCGGCTGGGCTCGCGTCTCCGACATCGCCCGCGAGTTGAGCATCACGCGCGGCAGCGTGTCCATCAACTTGCGGGCGCTCAAGAAACGCGGATGGGTCGATACCGACGAGCACCACATGGTGAAGCTTTCCCCGAAAGGCCAGAAAGCCGTGCAAACCGTGATGGCCAAGAAGGCCGTCGTGAAAGCATTTCTAAGTAATGTCCTCAACGTTCCCGAACCGCAGGCGGAAATCGACAGTTGCAAGGTCGAGCATCTGATCAGCCAGCCCACAGGCGAACAACTGGTCCATTTCATGAGGTTCCTTATTTCGGGGGATCCGCTCGCGAAGCAGGTGCTCGCGCGATTCAGGGATTTTCACGATCAATGCCCCGATAGCAAGACGTGCGAAGTGTGCCACGGCCATTGCCTGATCGAGGAATTGCAGCACGCGAGCCTATGAAGACGGACCGCAGCGAAATTGTCGAGGACTTGAATCGCCTGATGGCGGAGGAATTGGAGGCGTTTCTCCGTTACTTTCAGATGAAATACCGCCTGCGCGGGGTCGATCGGTTGGCGGCGGAGAAGTTGTTCGACGAAGGCACGCGTGAGACGCTGGAGCACGCCGAGGCGATTGCCAAACAGATTCGCGTGCTCGGCCATATCCCGCAGATCAAGATCGAGTTGGAGTTGCGCGGCGGCCCGACGAATTTGCAGGACGCGCTCGCCGAGATGCTGGAGGTCGAACGCCAGGCACTGGACGCGTACAAGGAAGTGTTACCGCGTGTGACCGGCGATACGATGCTCGAGGATTTCATCCGCAAACAGATCAGCGTGGAGACGGAACACGTTCAGGAGATCGCAGCCCTGTTGGAGTGATGAAAGTAGGCAGGTAACACAGGTTCACGATGGGAAAATCTTCAATCCAGGAAGCAGTCGGTTTGCCCCGGCCCGTGACGTGGTTCAGGGCCAGGCGAAAACGCGCGGGTCTTCGCTTTCTTTTGTTGGCCGGCGCGGCGCTTGTGGCCGGCGTCCTGATCTGGCAGGGGGTCACGGCCAGGGGCAACCCGGACCCTACCGCTCCGCACCTCAGCCCGACGGTTGCGTTGCTCGACATTGGGGTACTCGTGTTCCGCGAGGGACTGGAGTGCATTTTGGTGCTCTCCGCAATCACGGCCAGTATGGTGGGCGGCCAGCAGGCCTATCGGCGTCCGATTGCCGTTGGCGCGGGAATCGGGTTTATGGCGACGCTCGCCACCTGGCTTATTGCTGTGACGGTTGTCAATGATCTGTCCTCAAGCATCTCGGCGCTGAACCTTCAGGCCGCGACCGGGTTGCTGGCGGTCGTCGTCCTGTTGGTCGTTATGAATTGGTTCTTCCACAAGGTCTACTGGGGTGGTTGGATCTCCATGCACAACAAGACGAAGAAGAAGCTGCTCCTCAACGCCGGCCGCGCGCAGATATCCCGAGCTCGTCTCCTGCGCGGGTTGTGCCTGCTGGGATTCGCCTCGCTGTATCGCGAGGGATTTGAAGTGGTGCTCTTCCTGCAAAGCTACTATCTGCGAATGGGCGGGAAACTCGTGCTCGAAGGGGCGCTGCTCGGGCTGTTATTCACCGGCATCGTTGCGGTCCTCACGTTCGTTGCGCATCGACAACTGCCCTATCGAAGAATGCTCGTGTTAACCGGGATCATGCTCGGCTTTGTGTTGCTCGTCATGGTTGGCGAACAAGCCCAGGAGATGCAACTGGCCCATTGGATTCCAGCCACCCCGATTCGCCCGCTGGTCGATGTCATCCCCGCGTGGATGGGAGTCTGGTTCTCCGTCTTCCCGACCACCGAGACGATCCTGGCGCAGTTGATTGCGGCGGCATTGGTGCTCGGCTTTTATTTTGCGCCCCGGTGGCGCAAACGCGAGCCGATACAGAATCCCAAATCGCCGACCTCACACAAACCGGAACAGCCCGAGCGCATCGTGGACGTTGACCTGCTCGAGCCCGCTCAATCCGCAAAGTAAAGCGCCAACCGCTTCGGGCCGTGGGCACCCATTACCAGGATCTTCTCGATGTCGGCCGTGCGGCTCGGTCCGGTAATCACGGAAAGCGCGCTCGGCCAGTGTCTGTCGTAGCGTTTGTGCAGCAGCGCCAAGGCCGATGACAAATCGGGAACAATCTGCTCTTGCCGGGCGATGACGAGGTGGGTTGGCGGCAGTACCGACAACGCTCGACCACCCGCCGAGAGCGTCGAGACGACAATCGAGCCGGTTTGCGCCACGAGGCAGTCGCACCCCGTTACCCCGAGATCACACTCGCGAACACTGGCGTTTGGCTCACCGACGGCTTTGGTCGTCAATTCCCCGCCATCCGTGGCGATTTTCGCAAAACCATTCAAGAACGTGCGCAACGCCGCGTCATCCTCGATGATCTCGCCGCGCACCGCTGCAAATTCCGCACGGAACCGGCTCTCAACGTCGGCGACCGCCGGGAAAACGGGCGCGTCCGTAGGCGGAAGCGGTCGATGCGCCTCGACAGCCAACCCGGCACGAACGCGCCGAAGAATATTTTCACGCGCGACGTCCATGCTGCCTCCAATACTCTTTGAAGCTCTGTTTGGTCGGGACGGGAAAATCGCGGCGGGCGGTCCACGGTTTCAACAGGCGTCCCGCCATGCCCCGTCGCAACGCGAAGTTGCCGAGCTTCGCCGCGATGGCGTAGCGCCCCGGGGATTGCATGGCCCACAACCAGACGCGAAAACCGAAACGCTGGACAAGGCTGTCAAACCCGCTCCGGACCGCGTTGCGCCGGTTGTGGAGCAGGTGATGGTGCAAATCGATCCGCACGGGGCACACGTCCGTACACGCGCCGCACAACGAACTGGCGTACGGCAGATGGGACCACTCCTGCGCATCGCGCAGGTGCGGCGTGATCACCGAGCCGATGGGCCCCTGATACGTCGTGCCGTACGCATGGCCGCCGATGTTCTTGTAAACCGGGCACGCGTTCAGGCATGCGCCGCAACGGATGCAATGGAGCGCGTCGCGCTGTTCCACGTCGGCCAGCAGCCGCGTGCGGCCGTTGTCGAGCAGGATGACGTGAAACTCCTGTGGACCGTCCGCTTCGCGTTCCCCCCGCGGGCCGCCGATCAGCGAGCTGTACGCCGTGATCGCCTGTCCCGTGGCGCTGGCCGCGAGCAACGGCCAGAGCAACGCCAGGTCTTCCAGGCACGGGATCAATTTCTCGATGCCCACGATGGCCACGTGCACGCGCGGCAGCGAAAAACTCAGGCGCGCGTTGCCCTCGTTCTCGGTCAGCGCGATCATTCCGGTGTCGGCAATTGCGAAATTGCCTCCGGTAATGCCCATGTCCGCCGTCATAAACTCCCGCCGCAACTTCGCGCGGGCGATCATGGTCAATTCCTCGGCGCTCTCGGTAAGCGGCGTGCCCAGTTTCTCTTGGAACGTCTGGGCGATATCCGCCTTCGTCAGGTGCATGACTGGCGTGACGATGTGGTAGGGATGTTCGCCGCGGATCTGGCAGATGTACTCGCCAAGATCGGTCTCGATCGAACGAATGCCCGCGGCCTCGAGCGCCGCGTTGAGATGGATCTCCTCGGTCGTCATCGACTTGGATTTGACGACCTTCTGGACGCCATGGCGGTGCGCCAATTCCAACACGTGACCGCGCGCGTCCTCGGCCGTCTCCGCCCAGAACACATGGCCGCCGTTCGCCAGCACGTTCCGCTCGAATTGTTCGAGGTAACGGTCGAGATGATTGATCGTTTCCCATTTGATGGCGGCGGCGTGCGAGCGGGCGTTCTCCCAGTCAGCAAATCGCGTCTTGCCTTTCGCCACCGCGATTTCGTACGTGCCGATGTTCTTCTGGATGACAGCGCGATGCCGCAGGTCGCCGGTCTTGACCGTCGCGTCGTGCTCGAATTGCAACCGGGCCGCCGTCGTCATGTCGCCGCCAATACCTCCGCCAGCGAGATGGTTTTGATCGGCAGATTCTGGCGCCGCAGGTAGCCGTCAATTTGCATCAGGCAACTCGAATCCGTCGAGACGACGTACTCGGCCCCGGTTTTCTGGATCGAGGTGACCTTCACTTCGTCCATCGCATACGAGATCATCGGGAATTTTACCGAAAACGTTCCGCCAAACCCGCAACAGGTCTCCGCCTGGTCCATTTCGACCAATTCGAGGCCCTGCACGCGCCGCAGCAGTTGGCGCGGCTCGTCTTTCAAGCGGAGTTCGCGGAGCGCGTGGCAGGAGTCATGATAGGTCACGCGCCCGGGAAACTTCGCGCCCACGTCCGTTACCCCCAGCTTCTTGACGAGGAACTCGGCAAACTCGTAGGTATGCGCCGTCGTTTTCGTTGCTTTGCCGAGGAGTTCGGGGTAGAAGTTTCGAACCATGGCCGTGCACGAACCGGACGGGCTGACGATAGCATCGGCATCGGCGAAAATTTCACAATACCGCTTCGCGAGCGCGCGGGCCTCGTCCCAATAGCCCGTGTTGAATGCCGGTTGACCGCAGCAGGTTTGGTCGGGTGGATAATCCACCTCGACCTGTAGCCGACGGAGCACGGTGACCATCGCGATTCCCACGTTGGGGAAGAGTTGGTCGATGAAGCAGGGGATGAAGAGCGCCACGCGCATCGGGCGAAACCTTACGGACTCGCCGGGCGCGAGGCAAGAAGACAATTTGTGCCGCGCGGGCGTTGCGTGGACGAGTGCCGCTTGATCGTGAAACGAGAATGATGCCATGACAAATTTGTTTGACCTGACCGGCGAAGTCGCCGTGGTGATCGGAGGGACGGGCGCGCTCGGCGGAGCCATGGCGGAAGGATTGGCCGCCGCCGGCGCTGCGGTGGCCGTGGTTGGCCGCAATCCCGAACGCGGGGAAGCTCGCGTCCGTGCCATCAAAAAATCGGGCGGAACAGCGCGATTCTTCGCGACCGACGCGATGAAACGCGACGGTCTCCGCGCTGCCCACGAGCATATTGCCAACTCACTCGGGTGCCCGACGATCCTGGTGAATGCCGCCGGCGGAAACGACCCGAAAGCGACCGTCACACCCGATTTGAAGTTCGAGGACATTCCCCACGCCAATTGGGCCGCGGTGTTCGACCTCAACCTTGTCGGCGGCGTACTCCTGCCCTGCCAGGAATTCGGATCGGCGATGGCGAAACGCGGCCGCGGATCGATCATCAACATCGCCAGCGTCTCGGGACACCTGCCGCTGTCGCGCGTGGTCGCGTACTCGGCGGCGAAAGCAGCCGCGCTGAACCTCACGCGGTTTCTCGCGCACGAATGGGCCAGGAACGGCGTCCGCGTGAACTCGATCACCCCGGGATTCTTCCCCGCCGACCAGAATCGCGCGCTCCTGTTCAACAAGGACGGCTCGCCGACGCCGCGTGCCCGGTTGATCCTCGACCACACGCCGATGGGACGACTCGGCAACAGCGAGGAATTGATCGGCGCGGTCGTGTTCCTCGCCAGCGCGAAGGCCAGCAGCTTTGTGACGGGCGCGGACATCTGCGTCGACGGCGGATTCCTCGCCCAAACGATCTAGTCAGCCTCCCCCGGTTGCCCGACGCGGTGCCGGAACGCGCCAGAAATGACGTGATAAACCATCGCCGGCACACCGAAACGCCTCGGCAACCAGCCGACCGAACCCAAACGAACCCACCGAAAAAACGCGACCCGTGTTTTTCCAACAACCTCTCCCACAATCACATCCACACGTAGTTTCGATCCGATATCGGTGGGTTCGTTTCGCAATTTCCCCCTTTTTGCGCAACCCTGTTTCCTCGAGGTCGCCATTTGTAGCCGCGTTTCATAAACGCGGACCGGCCGCCCCGCTGCATTTGGGAGGGCGAGCCTCCCGGCGAGCCGCGTCCCCGGCCTCACCGCCCGTCGTTTCCTGCATTCCCCCCCTATGTCAAACAACCCAAAACGCCCCGACTATACGCTACCGTATATCACTTGTCCATAAAATTCCGATGACAGATCAAAAAAAGTGCACCCCCCATTCGACGGGCAAGCCTGGTTGTGCGTGAGCCGAGTCCGACGGAGCCGAGTCCGCGAGACGCGGCCACGTCTTGCCCCGGTCGCAAACGCCGCTCCGTTCCTTTGCGGCAATCTCCCGACCCCGCACAGCAATCGACCGAAGGTATCCGTCTTCACGTGACCGCATGGAAGAACCACAGTGCACAGTTGACGGAAGCCGGGGAACGGAGCAAACTACTGGCATGACGGCGAAAGCGGAGCGCATGAAATCGGAGTTGGCGGGCCTCACGCCCGACGACCGCGCGGAGCTGGTTCGGTTCCTCATCGAATCGCTGGATGGCGACGAAGAACAGGGCGTTGCCGCGGCGTGGGACGAGGAGTTGAAGCGGCGGGCCGAAGAGATTCAAAGCGGTCGTGTCACCGGCGAGCCGGCGGAAAAACTCCTGCGGGAAATGCGCGCCAAATACTCGTGAAACCCCTCCTCGTCCATCCGTTGGCGAAAGCCGAATTGGATGGCGCGATCGCTTACTACGAATCCAAAGTGTCAGGCTTGGGATTGGACTTCCTCGCCAGTGTCGAGCAGGCATTCCGGAAGATTCAACAAAGCCCGCAAGCATGGCCATCGCATGTTGACCCGCGATTTCGAAAGTATCTGGTGGAACGCTTCCCGTATTCGATCTTCTATATGCAACGGCCCAACGCGATTTGGATCGCAGCCATTGCCCATGCTAAGAGACGCCCGGATTACTGGAAGCAGCGTGCCGAGCCGAAGTGACCGAGAGGCTACGGTTCAGGCGGCGCTTGCAGCATGTCAGGGTGAATGATGAGACCTCAATAAGCCCACTGCCTCCCACACTTCTATAATTGCGATTGGTCACCCGGTTCTTTGCCGATGATCTCCCGCGCTCGTGCTTTGCCCGCCCCCCCCCGCGATACATTGCAGTGCAATGTATCGTGCGTCAGCCCGATGCCTAGTACTACTAGGTATCAGCGATCCTCCGGACATCCTGCCACCTCCTCACTCTTCCCCCTCGCTTCATCGCCCGCCGTAGCTTCAGCGAAGGCCGGGTCAGCGCCCCGGCCTCGCCGTCTTCGTGCCCTTCGTGTCTGCTTCGTGTACTTCGTGGTGAACGGCCTCACCCCTCCTGGATCGCCTCCCGCTCGTGCGTGGCGTACTTCTCCATCAATCGACCGTACACCCGTGCCGATGTCGCGCGGGGACGAACCTCGCTGTCGGGAAGCGGATCGGTGAACCCGGCAACGACATCCTGCCACCGCGGTTTCCTCCCGGAATGCGCCAGCCAGCCGTGAGCCGCGCGGAGCGCTGCGCCGAGGGCGGCGCTCTTGGCGACCTCGATGCGGACGACGGGACAGTCGAACACATCCGCCATGATTTGCAGGATCGCGCGGTTGGTGGATGCGCCGCCGGTCGCGCAAATCTGTTTCGGTCGGACTTTCATCCATTGCGAGTGGAGCCGCATTGACATCAGTTGCGCCTCGACGACGGCCCGGCAATTCGCCGCCGCGTCGTTCGGATCGAGGTCGAACCGATGGATGCCGGGACGGTTGACGCGCGGGACGATTTCCGCCTCGAACCACGGCAGCATGACCGCGCCGCTGTTGCCGGGCGGGGTCGCGTCGAGCGCCCGGTTGAAACCGTCCCAATCCAGCCGGTACATGTCGCGGACGCGTTCGCGGGCCAGCGAGCCGTTCTTGAAACAGATGAGGCTCATGTAATCCCCCGTGGGCGCGCCGAACACGTGCCCTTCGCCGCGGTCATCCACGCGGCACCGTCGCATATAACCGAACAGCGTATCGCTCGTGCCGAGGCTGATGGCCACGGTGCCTTCCTTGATGAGGCCGAGCCCGATCACGCTGCACGGGTTGTCACCGGACCAGACCAGCGCCTTGGCCTTCGCATCGAAACCATATCTCTTCACGAAATACGGGCTGATGTTGCCGATGACTTTCGACGACCGGGCGAGCGATGGAAGTTTCTTCCGCAACTGTGGCGCGGTCGCTCTCAACGCCCCCGGATGCCACGCGTTTTTGCGGACGTCCATGAGGTTCATACCCGCGCCGTCACCGGGATCGATCGGCGCGACCTTGCCCGCGATAATCGAGGCGAGGAACGAACTCACCAACGCAATCGTCGCAGTCCGGGCGTAACCGTCAGGCTCGGTCTTGTAGAATTTGCGGATTTGCGGCCCCGTGAACCGCTCGAACGCGTCCGAGCCGGTCGCTTGTGCCGTGGCTTTGACCCCGCCAAGAGCATCGCGAATCTCGGCGCACTCGACGCTGGTCGAGGAATCCATCCAGATCGGGGATGTGGCCCGCGAGAACACGCCGTGTAGATTTTTGACGAGCGGTGTTGTGGCGTCGAGCCGCCCCAGCGCACCCCGCGCGCGGCGGTTGAGGTACACGGAACCGTGTTGTTGTCCGCTGCCGCTGACGGCCAGGACTTCGCCTAGCGGCACGCCGTCCATTTTCATTTGCGCCAACAGCGTGTCGAGCGCTTCGACCCACATCAGCGGCGGGCTGTGGGCGACGAGCGGGTCCTGGCTGCGCAATACGCCGTTCTGCGTCCTATAATGCGGCAGTGCCTGATCGAAGTTGAGCGAGTGGTGGTAAACGATCCGCCGGGCATCGTGGTCGATCACCATCGCCGACAGACTCTGCGTGCTGCAGTCCAGTCCGAGGAAAAGGTTCGCCATGATCGTTCTCTCAGCGCGCGTTCGGATCCGATTTCTAACAGGCCGATGGTGAAACGACAACCGATTACTGGGAAAACGGGAAGGACTGTGCAGATCGTCGACCGGCCGAAACTGGCCGCGTCAGAATTTCAGCAACGCGTCGATCTGGAAGCCGAGGGATTCGCGGCTGGTCAAGCCGAACGTTCCCGGATCGATGGTGGGGTCAATACCCGACCGGTCTTCCACGACCGCCGCCAGCCCGACCTTCCACCAGTCCCGGACATTGTAGCTGGCCTTGAGCACCTGGGAGCGGCGATCCGAGAGAGTCAAGCCGCCGTTCGAATCCGCAATCGCCGCCCACTCGCTGTCCATGGTCATCAACTTGTAACGATAGGAGAGTTGCCACTGGCCCTGCTTGGCGGCGTCGCCAAAGGAGATTTCCCCAATCATGCCGTGCATTTCGTCGAGGGACAGGGGCATGCCCCACGCGTCCCACGAACCGGTCTGCTCGAGGTTCTCTGTCGGGGTGTTGATATAGCTGCCATTGAGCGTCAGCACGCGTTGGGTGCCGAAGAACGGCTTGTCGGAAAACACCTTCCGCAACGCCGGCGATTGGTCAGCGGAATCTGTGGCCGCGGGCTCAAAGGTCTGCGCACGGGCGTCGACGGCGAGGGCAAACCCCACCGAGATCGCAGCCATCCATGCAATCCATCTCTTCATATTGATCTCCTCAAAATCTAGCACGGAGATAAACGTCTTTCCAGCGTGGATTTTGGCCGATGGTTCCAGGCTTGAACCGCCGCCGCCAGCGCGATAAACTCACGCCGTTATGTCATCGCTCGATTTGAAGAAGATCGTCGCCGAACGGCTCGGGGAAAACTACGAGTTGCACGAGAAATACATCAACCCGACGCTGGTGAAGGTGTTTCGCACCATCGGCTTCGACAGGGTCTATACCCGCGCCAAAGGCCAGTATCTCTGGGACAAGGAAGGCAACCGCTATCTCGACATGCTGAGCGGGTTCGGCGTGTACTCGATTGGCCGCAACCACCCGCAGGTCGCGCAGGTCATCCGCGACGTGCTCGACCTCGATCTGCCCAACATGGTGCAGATGGATTGCGCGTTCCTGGCGGGGCTGTTGGCCGAGGCGCTCGTCAAACGCTGTCCGCCGCATCTCGAAGCCGTGTTCTTCTGCAATTCCGGCACCGAAGCGGTCGAGGCCTCGCTGAAGTTCGCCCGCGCCGCGACGGGGCGCAGCAAATTTGCCTACCTCGACCACGGCTGGCACGGGTTATCGCTCGGGTCGCTGTCGATCATGGGCAACGAAGAATTCCGCGAAAGTTTCGGCGAGATGTTGCCGGGCGTGGAAGTGCCCTACGGCGATCTGGAAGCGCTGGAAAAAGCCCTGTCCAGGAAGGATATCGCGGCGCTGGCGGTGGAATGTATCCAGGGCAAGGGCGTGCGGATTCCGCCCGACGATTACCTGCCGGCGGCGCAGGCGCTCTGCCGCAAGTATGGCACGCTGTTTTTCTGCGACGAGGTGCAGACGGGCTACGGGCGCACGGGCAAACTGTTTTCGTTCGAGCACTGGAACCTGGAACCCGACATCATCTCGACCAGCAAAGCGCTGAGCGGGGGATATGTGCCCGTCGGCGCGATGATTACCCGCCGCTCGATCTATCAGAAGGTGTTCAACCGGATGGACCGTTGCTGGGTTCATTCCTCGAGTTTCGGTCGCAACAACCTCGGCATGGCGGTGGGATTGGCCACGCTGCACATCCTCGACGAGGAGAAGTTGGTCGAACGCAGCGCCACGCAGGGTCAGAAACTTCTGGATGCGGTCAACGGCCTGAAAGCGCGCCACGAAGTGTTGATGGAGGCGCGCGGGAAGGGTTGCATGGTCGGCATCGAGTTCCACGAGCCGCGGGGCCTCAAGATGAAGGTCGCGTGGAAAATGGTGCACGCGGCGCATGACGGTTTGTTCGCGCAAATGGTCGTGATGCCGATGTTGGAGAAGCACCATGTGCTGACGCAGGTCAGCGGCAACCACGGCGACATCATCCGCGTGTTGCCGTCGTTCGTCATCACGGACGAGGACATCCAGTATTTCGTCAACGCGCTCGACGACGTGCTCAACGATTGCTACAAGCTGCCCGGACCGATGTGGGACCTCGGGGCGAACCTCGTGAAAGCGGCGCTGGCCAACAAGGGCGGCAAGAAAACCGAACGGGAACCCGTGGTGGCTTGAATGTGGGAGGGGCCTTAGTGCCCCGAGCGTATGCCGTGAAAGCAGGCGAACCTCATTCAAAGAACCTACGGATGCATCGCGTCGCCGATCGTCCAGATACGTTCTTTGTTACGAAATGTCTCCAACCGCGAACGGCGGCGCTATCTGTGGAACTGCGTGCGTTGGTCTCATCGGCTTTTCGTCACGCCGTCGGGACACGGCGGATCGTGATAGGTGCCTTTGTCGTGATGCCGGATCATTGGCATGGTTTGATTGGCCTTTTGGAGGGGGGGACGTTGCCGGACTTCATGCACTCTTTTATGAGTTTCGTTGGCGCGAAAACCGCGCGAGCACTGCGCGCGTCGGGGTGCCGATGGCAAGATGGATACTACGAAACAAGGATCCGATCCACAAAACAGTTTGCTTACATTTGCGATTACATTGTATGGAATCCAGTGAGAAAGGGGCTGGCAAGCACGCCAGAGCAATGGGATGCTAGCAGCTTGCAGGAACCAACACTGGTGTCGAGCCCTTGGCCATGGGAATTTGAGGGAGATTGACACAGACAGATCGGGGCGCTGAGGCCCCTCCCACGCTTCGCACGTTTCATCAACCATGCGACAACGGTTTCTTAGCGGATTGGCCGACTGGGTGTGCCGTTGGCCCCTGGCGTTCCTGGTCGCGGGCGTCCTGCTCGCGGGTGCGTCTTCCTTCTACGCCGTTCGTCGTCTCGAATTCAAAACCAGCCAGAACGATCTCATTGGCCGCGACAGCGAGTACTGGCGCCTCTACAGCGAATACGCCCGGGAATTCCGGTCGGAGGAGGATTACATCATCGTCGTCGAGAGCGACCAGCCGCTCCAGAACCGCGCGGCCATCGACGCGCTGGTATCGAGGTTGCTGTCGTCCACGAACAATCCGGGTCCAGCCGACGCCCCGGTTGCGCAGTTGTTCACCCAGAACGATCTGTACTACCGCACCGATCTCAACGCGCTGAAGAAATGGTTCCTGTACTACCTGTCGATCGATGACCTGAATCAAATCGAAGGGTCGCTCAAGGATTTCAAGCAACTCCTGGACATTCTCCAGCACCGGCCCAAGCTCGACACCTTTTTCGATTCCATGGATCGCATGCTGACGCAAATGGATGTCGCGTCCGAAACGGAACGCAAGCAGATCGAGTCGTTCATGCCAACCTTGACCGCCATTGTCGGACAGATGGGAACGTTTAACGGCCACGAGGACGGCGACGCGCTGCTGTCCCCGTGGGCCAGCGCGTTCTTCAGCCCGGAAATGCTGGGTGAAGCCCAGGAAGAATTGCGCTGGCAGGGCTACCAGACGTTTCGCAAAGGCAGGATGTTCCTGTTACTGATCCATCCCCGATTGGGAACGGAGACGTCGGACGAGCATCATGCGGCCACGATCCCGAAGTTGCGGCGCATCATGAAGGAGGTCCGCCATCAGTTTCCGGGCGTGGGCATCAACCTCACCGGCGAACCCGTGCTTGATTACGACGAGATGCGCCAATCGCAGAGCGACGCCACGAAGGCGACGGTGCTGACGGCGGTCCTCCTCTTCCTGTTGTATGCCGTCACGTTCCCCCGAATGATGCGGATCTCACTGTTCGTCGCCTGCCTGCTGGTGGCAATGCTTATCGCCTCCATGGCAATCGTGCTGGCGGTCTGCATGGGATACACGACGCTGACGGTGGGCCATCTCAATATGATCACCGTTACCTTTGCGATCATGATTCTCGGATTGGGGATCGATCTTGGGATCCAATTCGTTGCCCGATACACCGAGGAATTGAGCAGTGGTCTTCCACGGGCAGATGCGGTCCGGTCCACCATCAAGCACACCGGTCCGAGCATCGTCACGGCAGGCGTCACCAACGCCGCCGCGTTTTTCGCGATGGGGCTGAGTGGGTTTCGCGGCGTGACGGAGCTGGGCATCATCGCCGGCGGCGGGATGCTGATCGCCACGGCGGGAATGATGACCATATTGCCGGCACTTCTGCTGTTGTTCCACCGCAAGGGAGGGGCCGCGCCAGTCTCCGCGCAAGCGGCGGGCACGCGCGTCGAGCGGCTCCTGTTGCGCCGGCCCTACCTGATGCTGACCGTGTTTGGCGTGATCACCGTGGCGGCGCTGGTGGCGGCGCGGACGGTGCGCTTTGACTACAACGTGCTCAACCTGCAATCGAAAGGGCTGGCGTCCGTGGAAACCGAACTGCGGTTGCTGCATGCGGACGTGGAATCGACCCTGTTTGCGGCGATCGTGTGCGACAATCTTCAGCAGACCCGGGACCTGCAGGAGCGGCTGGCCAAACTTCCCAGCGTGGCCAGCGTTCACAGCATCGCCGAGTTGATCCCCGAGCAACAGGAACAGAAAGCCGCAATCATCCGCAGCATCCAGAAGGAACTAGGTTCGGTGCAATTCGATATTCCGCCGGCCGATCCAGCGGATGCGGAACTCGATCTGCGGTCCCTGGCGTCCTTGCGATTGCGGGGGAACCAGCTATTGCGGGCGGCAACGGAACATGGCGATTCCGCCGCCGAGACGGCGCTGAAACCGCTGGTCGATGCCACCACGCAAACGCGGCAGACGCTGCAAGCTCTGGAGGCCGGTGATCTGCGGCAGCGTCTCGCCAAGTATGAGCAGCAGTTCTATGCGGACTTGCAGGCCCAACTGCAACTGATGTCCGACCAGATTGTGGACAGGCCGATGGGTGTCGACGATGTGCCCTCCGAAGTGCGCCAGATGCTCGTGGGAAGAACCGGCAAGTTTCTCATCCGCGTCTTCCCCAAGGAGAACATTTGGGAACGTGAGCCTCTGGTGAGGTTTGTGCGCGACGTGCAATCGGTCGCGCCAAAGGCCACGGGCACGCCGTTGGGGTTGTACGAGTTTGTGGAAATCCTCAAAACGGGTTATTGCCGTGCGGCGCTGTGGGCGCTGCTGGTGATCGTCGTCCTCATCTTTATCGATTTCCGTGGGGGCTATGCCACGCTGCTGACGGTCCTGCCGCTATTGGTCGGAACGGCGTGGATGTTCGGGGCGATGGTGGTGGTGCGAATCAATTTCAACCCGGCCAACATCATGGTACTGCCGTTGATTGTGGGCATCGGCGTCGCCTACGGGATTTACGTGGTTCAACGGTTCCGGGAAAGCCACGAAGCGACGTTTTACGGCAAGAGCACGGGACGCGCGGTGATTCTCTCGGCCCTGACCACCACCCTCGCGTTTGCCAGCCTGCTGATCGGCGCGCATCGCGGCATCCGCAGCCTCGGCTTGGTGACGACCATCGGGGTCATCTCCTGCCTGCTGGCCGCGCTCGTTCTGTTGCCGTCACTGCTAGAGATTGCGCGTCGCAAGGGCTGGAAGGTGTAACGTATCCGGCTGACAGGGTACGCCTAGTTTTGGGTGTCAGGTCGCGAAACAATGGCGGAACCGTGCGGATCAACAGAACAACGTTGCTCAAGGGTGTCGATTGTTGTGTCTTCCGATCAAGCAAAGCTCAATTAGCTTACATTTCGTAGGATAATTCTCAACGAGTGGAACATCGATTTGTTCGGTCAACCTCGCCTCAAGCGCTTGTTGTGTCGCAGGGTCGGTTTCCAGCCATTCGTCCCTGCCTGAGATGTAATAACACTTGTAAGTTGGAAACGGATTTCCCATCGCTGCATTGTCAACCACCGGGAAGATGCGCGGGGCGAGCAAGTGACAGAATTTTGACGTAAACACTGGTGATTTCACGTCCTTAATCTCGGCAACCAGTGCCGGGAATGTGGCGATCTGCTGCCATTCCACATTGGCAATGTCATTATTGAGGTTAAGCGCGACAGTCTCATCCCATGTTACGCTCAAGCGTTGGAGTCGAGCGTGCGCTCGTTCCGTCAAGTATGCGTTAGTACGGGGCCGAGTAGCAATCCACGCTCTGAGAATGGGCAGAAAAGTTGTCCACCATGGCTCGTCAAAGTGGCCATTCGGATTCTGCTCTGCCATCCGCGCGTAAAAAGCATTGTGGAAATCATGTGGCCACGTGCGTTGTTGCCCCCAAAAGGTGATTCCCCATTCAAGTTCCGCGATCGTGAGAGACATCGTCGTTCAATAGGGACTAAGGCTCAGCGTTGAATGAAGCTCCGCTATATGAAAGCGTGCGCTATCTGTACATCCATTCCCTCGTTTCGTGGTATGGATCAAGCTCCCTAATTTTACGCGGGTTCAATGCTATGGCCCGTTGGAGGGCCGCACGCGAATCATCTAGCCGGCCTACGGATTGGTATACACCGCTAAGGTCCCACCACAGTACTGCGTCTTGGGGGTTGTACTTCGCGGCTTGTTCCAGAGCATGTACAGCCTTCATCTGGTCGACTGATAAGTAGGCCTTGCCTAGCCCATACCAAGCGTCTCCGTAGTTGGGCGTAATTCTGACCGCTTGACTGAAGGCGCCGATCTTCTCGGCTAGGTTCTCAGAGGCCAACCCCATATTGTACCACGCCTCCGCGTAATCTGGTTTGAGTTGGGTCGCCTGTTTGAAAGCTGCGATTGAGGCGTCCGCGCGGTCTGTGCTGCGGTAGTTTACGCCCAAGGCGAACCATGCTTTCGCACGGTCGGCATCACCGAAAACGTTTTTTCTATCGCTTCCTACCGGGGCACTAAGAGGCTGGACCGGAGATGCATTTTGCCCAAGAGCCAAGAGTGTGCGGCATGGTGCCGCTGGTACGGCAAAATTGATCGCCTGTCCTCCCTGCATCATTAGCGTCGCAATGCCGATGACCTCACCTTCGACGCTCAGCACAGGTGACCCGCTGGAACCCCGCGATATTGCTGCCGTGATTTGGAGCAGGGGAGGTTCCCCGTTAATCCCACGGATGGCAGAAACAATACCTTCAGACAGCGTAGCCTCCAAGCCGAGCGGGCTACCGATGACGGCGATGCGGCTGCCGACTTCGACCTTCTCGCTATTGCCAAGTGTCAGAAACCGCAGGTCGTTCCCTTTGATCTTCACCAACGCGAGGTCATCTTTCGGATCGCTCGCTAACACGCCTTCAATCGGGAATAAATCGCCGTTCTCGGCCTTCGCAGCACCGTTGGCAGCGTTTTCGATGACGTGGTAGTTGGTGACGAGTTTGCCATCGTTGGAGACGAGAAAGCCGGTGCCAGTTGCGATCTCGTCGCCATTTGCATCAGAAAGGACAAGCAGCATGACTGCGGGCCGGGCCTTCCTAGCGAGCGCCCTTAGATTGATTGTCTCCGTCTGCGCGCGGCAAGTGTTAAGTTGAGCGGACAGAAGCGGAATCCCTAGCAGCAGAACTCTGAGCCTGAGCGGCTTCACGGCGGCAGGGTATGAAGATCGCCCAGCTTCTGCAAGTCGAATCCCTCCGCCGCTGAAGCTGGGGATGGCGGGCGATCACAAATGGCGCGTCGCAAGCGCTGGAAGGTGTAATTGTCCGACGGCGGCTTCGAGAAAGCGGGCCAGTTTCGCGCCGGAATGCTTGGCACGATAGCCAAGTCGGGCCAGATCGGCGAGGACGCGCGGATCGCGCGCGCAACTCGAGAACACGCGGTCAGCCCGCAACTGGCCGAGCACGAAAAAGTCGTTGAATTCATCCGGTAGGTCCTCATCGACCAGGTCCGTGATCCCGCGGACGGCGAGAAAATCGGTCTTTCGGGCCGCACACACCGCCGCGACAGCGCTGGTTTCCATGTCAACAGCCAGGGCGCCGGTGGCCCGGCCGATCCGCGCCTTGTTTGCCGCCCGCAATACCATCTCATCGGTCGTCAGGATTTTGCCGTAATGGACGTGGATCCCCGAATCGTCATCCCAACGAATGCGGGCGGGCCGGAGCGGCTTGTGGGTCGTCGTCCAGGTAATCTGGTCGCCCTGGTCCCGGCCCAGTTCGAGAATCTCCGTGCCGACGACAATATCTCCCGCGCGAATGTCCGGCTGCAGTCCGCCGCCAAACCCCGAGCTGATCACGAGGTCGGGGCGGTAGCAGCGAATGGTCATTTCGGCAGCGATACGGGCGCATTCCTTGCCGATGCCGAGCGCGAGCAGGGCGACGGATTGACCGCCAAGCGTGCCTTCGTGGAAATCGAGGTGTTCCTGGCGGACAACATGGTTGGCGTCCGCCCGGTGCAGAATGGGGCGGAGTTCCTGACGTACGGCAACGAGAATGGCAATCATGGTTCCCGTCGCTTATCCCGGAGCGCCCTTACGACGGCTCAACTACAGCAGCCGTCGTGGCCATGGCCGTTGGTTTCAGCGGCCACAGCGGCGGACACTTCCCGTTCGGCCAACACCTGCTTGATATTCTGTTGAACGGAATTACGCTGACCGGTCAAGTGGCCGCGGCCGGTCGTGACGCCATTGTAGGCATCCACGTGGGACGCATTGGCCACGGGCGCGGGCTTGCGGCCAAAGTTGTAGCGGATCAGTTTCCACGTGTCACCGGGCTGCGTGTCGATGCCGAGCGACGGCGTGGGCTCATAACCGCAATGGGTCATGCAATTTTCACAGCGCGGATCGCGGGCGACCCCATTAAAGACGCCGTACTTTTCCCAATCGACCTTCTCCAGCATCTCCTGATACCGCTCGTAATGGCCGTCGGTCATCAGGTAGCAGGGAGCCTTCCAGCCGCGGACGTTGCGGGTCGGGATCGCCCAAGCGGTGCAATGCAGGTCGCGCTTGCCCGCGAGGAATTCCAAATAAATGGGCGAACCGAAGAACGTGTATTTCTGGCCCCATTCGACGATTTTTTTGAATTTGTCCCGGGTCATTTTGCGCGTGAGGAAGAAATCCTCAGGCTGCTTGTTTAGGCGTTTGATCATGTCTTTCTTGGCGGCGTCGTATTCGTAGCCCGGTGTGATGGTGTGACCGTCCACACCAAGATTGGACAGGAAATCGAACATTTTCTCGATCTCGCCCATGTCCGTTTCTTTGTAGACGGTGCAATTGGTCGCCACCTGGTAGCCGAGGATCTTGGCCATCTTGATCGCTTCGACGCATTCCTTGAACACACCTTCGCGCTCGACGATCAGGTCGTGAATGTATTCGAGGCCATCCACGTGGACATTCCAGTACATCCATTTGCTCGGCTTGATGCCGGGGCGGCCGTCGTTCCTGCCCTTGCGGATTTCGGCGGCTTCCTTCTCGGTGATGAGGCTTTGCGCCAGCAAGGCGGTGAGCTTCGGTTCGACTGCCGCGGTGTAGTTGCGCGCCAGATACTCGCGCATCTTCTTGCGCATGAACATACCGTTGGTGCAAACGTACACGATCCGGCCCTGATCAAGCAGCCCGTCGACGAGTTCCTCGATCTTCGGATAGATCAGGGGTTCGCCGCCGCAGATGGAAACCATCGGCGCATTGCACTCGGTGGCGGCGCCAAGGCAATCTTCCAGGCTCATCATGTCCTTGAGATTGGTGGAGTACTCGCGGATGCGACCACAGCCCGTGCACGTGAGATTGCACGTGTGCAACGGCTCCAGTTGGAGCACGATGGCGAATTTCCCGGTCTTCTTGATCTTCTGGGTGATAATGTATCGGGCCATCTTCGCCGACAACGTAAATGGGAATCTCATGATCTGCGTCTCCTGATTTTCGCAATCCTACTACACTTCCGTCAAATGCGCCAGTGCGCGGAGTCGGGCCACCTTCCGAAGTATCCGCGGCTGTTTGAAGAACAACTGAATGACGCGCGACTTCTCGAGTTCGCGCGGCACGGGCGGGAAGCCCTGCATCATCTGGCGCGCATACATCCCCAAGGCCATCAATGGAAAGTAGTTGCGATAGTAGTGGTACCGCAAATAGAACACGCGCGGGAAACCGGTGCCGGTGAACAACTCTTCGTCCCACGAGCCGTCGAGGTCTTGGTGATTGATCAGGTACTTGATCCCGCGGGCGACTTCGGGGCAGTTTACTTCCCCGGCGGAAATGAGACCCATGATCCCCCAAGCGGTTTGTGAGGCTGCACTCCGCCCGATTCCCTTAAACTGCGGGTCATCGTAGCTTCGCAGTGATTCACCCCAGCCGCCGTCGGCATTCTGCGAGGACTTCAGCCAGGCGACGGACCGGCGGACGTACGGCAGGCGCATATCCTCGCCAATCACGCGCAAGCCGCGTAATACCTGCCACGTCCCGTAAATGTAATTCGCGCCCCACCGGCCGAACCACGAGCCGTCAGGCGACTGGTCGCGTTTGAGGAAAGAGACGGCCTTTTCGACACATTCGTCTTCCGTCGTGAATCCGAAATGTCCCAAGCACTCCAGGACGCGCGCGGTGATGTCCGACGTGCTTGGGTCAATCATCGCATTGTGGTCGGCGAACGGGACTTGCGTGAACAACCACTTGTCGTTGTCTTTGTCGAAACTGGCCCACCCGCCGTCCTTGCCTTGCATGCCCAGCACCCAGCGCGTGCCGCGACGAATCGCCGCCGACTTTTCACGGTCGAATTCCGTGCTGACCCGGTTCAAGGCCATGAGCACCATCGCCGTGTCGTCCACATCCGGGTAAAACTCGTTGTCGTACTCGAAAAACCATCCGCCCACCGGCTTGTTCGGCTCGGTGTAGCGATGGCTTTCCGAGTGTTTCACGCGCCAGTCGCCGGGACGGCGCACTTCCTTGTCCAGCAACCACCGCGATGCCGCCTGGAGCGCGGAATGATCGGCTGACAGTCCCGATTCGTGGAGCGCGTTGACGCTGATCGCGGTGTCCCAAACGGGAGAGAAACACGGCTGAAGCCGTAGCGTGTCGCCTTCTTCGATCTCGAGCTTCTCCATTTCGAGGATGCCGTGGGCCACAAGGTAGCTTTCGTTGCTGTACCCGAGGACGTGGAGCGCCATGACGTAGTTGGCCATGGCGGGAAAGATCGCGCCGAGGCCGCCGGGGGTTCGTCCGTGCTCGATCACCCAGCGTTCGGCTTTCCGCATGGCGAATCGCCGCACAAACGGAACCGGGTGATGACGGTGGACGAACTTCAGAAAATGATCAACCACGAGAAAGAAGTTGTGCCACGTGAACGTGCGCTGGTCGCGTGGGAGACGGATATCGGCCTTCTCACGGCTTTCCACCCACAATTCATCGATCTGCCATTCTCGCGGAAGCGGCTTGACGGGTTCCCGCGAACGGATAATCGAAAGCGGCACCAGCATCGCCCGTGACCAGGACGACATGTTGTAAATGCTGAAGCTGAACCACTTCGGGAGGAGAATCAGCTCGGGCGGAATGGCCGGACACCCCCCCCACGGATACAGACCGATCATGGCCAGCGAAATCTTCGTGAAGGTATTGCAGCGCGTGACTCCGCCTGCCGCACGAATGGCTTCGCGGGTCTTGGCCATGTGCAGGGCATGCGTCGGGTCGCCCGCCATTTTCAGCGCGAGGTAGGCCTTCACGGAGGCGCTCAAATCGAACGGGCCGTTCGGATAGATGGACCATCCCCCTTCGTGAAGCACTTTGGAACGGATGTAGTTCGCAGTCTTGCGAATGATGACCGGGTCCAAGCGGTCAATAAAATGCAGGTAAATCAAGTACTCGGATTCGAGGATCGTGTCGCCTTCGAGTTCCGCACACCAATGGCCATCCGAAGCCTGTTGTCCCAAGAGCCAATCCTGCGCTCCGGCAATAACGGCTTCCAACTCATCTGTTGATTGTAGAAACGGCTCCTGTTTTGCCTGAATCATGGTCCTCAGCCCACTTCCTCCTTAAACTTCTGGCACTAAGAACTATATAGCCATCGACACACAATTGTAAAGGGGATTTACCGCACCGACCTCTGGGGGTTACCACCCCAGAAATCCGCCAATTCGTCGGCCAGATTGTACCCAGCCCGGCCGCTGGCCATACTCTCAGACCAATCCGGAGGGAAAAGCGTTGAATACTGCGTTTGCGCAAATCTCTGGCACACAAGCACTGCCACACCACGATCCGATTCGCTCCGAATGAGCCGGCCAACCGACTGAATGACCCGGTTCATGCCGGGATAGAGGTAGGCGAATTCGAACCCCTTCCCATAATGTTCTTCGTAGAATTGTCGCATGAGTTCACGCTCGAAACTCACTTGGGGTAGGGCGGGACTGATGATGATGACCCCCGAAAGCGTTTCGCCCGGATAGTCCACTCCCTCCGAAAAAAGGCCGCCTTGGACAGCGAGGATGAGCTTCGGGGGCTGGGGCTCTTGGAGAGCATCGAGAAGCGTCAGCCGCTGCTGCTCGGTCATTTTGGGTTCCTGGACGAGAATCTCCCAAGGGCCTTCGGGTATTTGTCCGGCGACTCCTCGCAAGAAATCGTAGCTGGGGAACAACGCCATGTAGTTGCCGAGCCGGGCTTCTGCAGTTGTCCCGATGATATTGGCGATCCTCCCGTAGTGGGCTGCGCGGACGCGAAATGTGGTCGAAACGGTCGGGACCACGATAATGCGCCGATTCTCTTTGGGAAAGGGGGATGGGAAGGTTGCTTGGTCCGTTCGCTCGGTGTCGAACCCGAGCATCTGGCGGTAAAACGCCATCGGTTCCAACGTCGCCGACATGGCAATCACGCTGTGAAACCCTTCCAGCCGATGCGCCAATTGCCGGGACGGATCCTTGCACACGATTTTCAAGGCTTCGCCCCCTGTCGTGTCGTACATGTACGAGAATTCGTCGCCTTCCATCCCCAGCACGACGCAGAACTGGCCGAACGCCGAGAAAAACTCGTCGACGGGATCATCCGGGATCGCCCGTCCGCTCGTCGTCTTGTCCAACAGGTAACGGACGGTCAGCTTGTTAAAGGCTGGCTTGAGGCCCTCGAAGAATTCTCGCGGCGAGGGTACCAGGTACTTGTCCTGTCCCACGTCGCTCTCGTCGAGTTGGGTGTATTCGTCGCCCTTGGTGCGAACCTGGCTGCGGAAGAAGTCGTCGATCTCTCCCAGGAATTTCCGCAGTTCCTTCGCCAGCGACGGCTCGACGTGACGCAGGTTACCGCTCAAATCGCGGATGTGCTGCCGCGACAGGCTCGGCGAATAGTAATCCATGGCGCGCTGGACGAGGTTGTGCGCCTCGTCGATGACCAAAATCGCATTCGAGTAGTCGGCCTCAAGGAAAAACCGGCGGAAATACACCTGCGGATCGAACACATAGTTGTAATCGCAGACAATCACGTCGGTTAACTCGGCCTCGACCAACGCCAACTCGAATGGACACAGGCTCGTGCCTCGTCCAGCCTCCATCATCGCATCGGGGGTGATCAGCCGTTCGGCCAGCAAGCGGTCCGCAACCCGCGTCATCTCGAGTTTTGCGCGGAAATCGCGCAGGTGCGGGCAAAACTCTTCCCGGCAGGCGTACACGTCGTTGATGCACATGCTCTCGCGCGCGCGAAAGAACACCGCGTTGGGATGTGTGGATTCGCGCAGGCCCATGCGTCGGAGCGTTTCCAGGACGATCTGTTGCTGGGTATTCTTGGCGGTGACAAAGAACACCCGTTTATCGTGCGCCAGCGCGTATTGCACCACGGGGTAAAGCGCTGCCGTCGTCTTGCCGACTCCCGCGGGAGCCGAGACGAGCAGGTGCCGCCCTTCTTTCAACGCGTGCTCGACTGCCGCCATCATTTCATCCTGATGGGGTCGGACGCGGTCGTGGGGAAACCGGAGGACTGTCGATTGGGTGCGCCGATGTTCTTGACGACGTTGTTCTTCCTGCGCCTGGTGAATCAACGCGCGTACACGGTCAGCGATCAGCCGCTCGCAATCACCAAACGGCCCGCGAATCTCGATTTCCTTCGTCGTTCCATCCGCTACATTGACAAACACGAGCCTGCCCAACGCGGTCTTCTGTTCCTGCTCGACGAAGAAGCAATACAGCCGCAGTTGCTCGGCGTAGTGCGGGTAGGAGTTCTCGTCAAGGGCGGAAAACACACGCGGCGGCACGACCACCGATTTGATCTCCTCGATCACATGCGGGCCACCATTCAGCGGCATGTAGACGCCGTCGATGCGCCCTTGGATCGTCACCTCGAATTCGTCGACCGTCGTCTGGTAACGCACCGCGATCTCTCGCCCATAGCCTTCGTGCAACCCCGCTTGCGTCCGCTGGTGGGTCACATGCGCTTCGCGCCCCATCGCCAGGCGTGTCCACATCCCCAGCCCGCCCACGCGTCCGTCGCTGACCAGCGGCTCGGCCACGAGATCGCCGACGCTCATCGAGATTTTCTTCTTCGCCAAATGAATTTTGACAGCCATCCAAGCAACAGAATACAGTAGCTGGAATTCAGAATCCAGAATGAGACGATTGCTTACAATCTTTGTCGCTGTTCTCCTGACTTCTGGCTTCTGGCTTCTGGCTTCTGGGGCACAGGGTCTGCCCACGTTCGACGACTTTCGGCAGGTCGATCGGATGCGGCGCACGACCGGCCAACTCGAAACCGCCGAATTGTTGAAGTTGACGCAGATCGACCGCGCACTGGTCGAACGCGTGGCGAAACAGGGAACCAACGATTACCAGCTCGTCTGGGGCGCCGCGGAACTCATCGGGGATTGGCCGACCAAACGCGCCCTGTTCGAGTCGGCGCTGGCGGCCAGCGGGACGAACCTCGAGATCGCGTTGCGGTACGCGTGCGCGGCGGCGGTCAACCACGAGCCCGCGACCGCGTTGCCGCTGCTGCGCGCCGTCGAGAAGGGGGACACGGCCAATATCGTCCCGTGGTTCGTCGAACTGAATCTGTTGCTGGCCGAGAACAAACGCATGGCGGACTTGAAGGCGCCATCGTGGGCGATCCGATACCGTGATTACGCCACCGATGCCGCGCGGGCGCGGATTCATACACTCGAAGCGGCGGGGTATTCACCCTATTCCGCCCGAAGACTTGGTTTCACGCCCGATACGCCCGTGCTGGCAATGGCCCGCGACTGCGCGGAGAGAAAGATTGATAAAGCGACCGTGCCGTTGCTGGTGGCGGTCGCGCGCGCGATGCAGGACCGGCCGTTCTATCTGGTGACCGAATTGGTCGGGCAATCCTTGGAGCGGGCAGCCATCCAGGCGCGTGTGGAAGACCAACCCACAGCCGAGGTCTCGCTACGAATGGTCGAACTCGAGCGCCGCCGGGATGAGATCAAGGGACTGGTTGCCGCCGTCGGCGACAAGATCGTGGATCTCGCCACGGAACCGGAGATGGTCGAGTATTTCGACAACGTGCTCGCCCTCGGCGAAGAACTGGCCATGCGTCATCTCGCCAAGGCCGTCCAAAGCAGCCATCCATCGCCATGACCACATCCGCGCGAACTCGGGAGACACGATCTGGTGGCGATCGTTCTTTTGCCGCCACGCGGTGGACAGTGGTGCTGACCGCCGGGCATGGCTCGTCGCCTCAGGCCGGACGTGCACTCGAAGAATTGTGCCGCGCGTATTGGTACCCGCTCTACGCCTACGTGCGACGGCGCGGTCACAGCCCCCATGAAGCGGAAGACCTGACGCAGGAATTTTTCGCGCGGCTGCTGGCGAAGAATTATCTGGCGGCTGTCGACCGCGAGAAGGGGAAGTTCCGCTCATTCCTGCTGGCGTCGTTGAAACATTTTCTGGCCAACGAGTGGGACCGCGCGCGCGCGGCCAAACGCGGCGGTGGTCAGCCGCATCTGTCCTTGGATATCCAGACGGCGGAGACCCGATATCGGTCGGAACCGGCCGACGACCTGACCGCCGAGAAATTGCTCGATCGTCAATGGGCGCTGGCGTTGCTCGACCAGGTGCTCTCACGCTTGCAAGCCGAGTTTGTCGCCGACGGCAAGAAGAAGCAGTTCGACGAGTTGAAGGTGTGGTTGACGGAAGGGAAAGGAGCGACGTCGTATGCCGAGGCGGCCGCCAAGCTCGGGACAACCGAGGGCGCCGTCAAGGTGGCGGTCCACCGCTTGCGACGGCGGTACCGCGAATTGTTGCGCGAAGAGATTTCCCACACGGTCGCCACCCCCGCGGAGATTGAGGAGGAAATTCGCCACCTCTTCGCGGCCTTCGCTTCGTAACCGGCACTTTCATTGTAACCTTTGTGCGCATTCGCTTCTGTAACTTGTGGAAGCGATGAGGTAGAAAGGATTCGCCGATATGAGCGAGGAGAAACGATGTGCCCAGTGCGGAGCCGTTCTGGCTGCCGACGCACCCCAGGGACTTTGTCCCGCCTGCCTGTTGAAACGCGGATTCGCGTCGAGCACGGGCGCGGGTGAGTCCAACGATCCGGAGCCGCGCACCGACTACGTGCCGCCATCGCCGATTGACTTGGCCCGGTTCTTCCCCGAACTCGAAATCCTGGGACTGGTCGGTCGGGGCGGGATGGGCGTGGTGTACAAGGCCCGCCAGAAGCGGCTCGACCGGCTGGTGGCGTTGAAGATCCTGCCGCCGAACGTCAGTCGTGACCCGGCGTTTTCCGAGCGGTTCACCCGCGAAGCCAAGGCACTGGCCCGGCTCACGCACCCCAACATTGTCTCCGTCCACGATTTCGGTCAGACCGACGGGCTGTTCTATTTCGTGATGGAATTCGTGGACGGTATGAACCTGCGCCAACTACTCGACACGGGGAAGATTGCGCCGAAAGAAGCACTCGCGATTGTGCCGCAGATTTGCGACGCACTGCAATACGCGCACGACAAGGGCATCGTTCACCGCGATATCAAACCCGAGAACATCCTGATCGACAAAAGCGGCGTGGTGAAGATCGCCGATTTCGGCCTGGCGAAACTCGTCGGCCTCGAAGCCAAAGACCTGACGATCACCAGCGCCCGCGATGTGATCGGCACGCCGCTCTACATGGCCCCTGAACAGATCGAGCATCCGCAGGACGTCGACCATCGCGCCGACATCTACTCGCTCGGCGTCGTGTTCTACCAGATGCTCACGGGCGAACTTCCCATCGGTCGCTTCGCGCCGCCGTCGAAGAAAGTCCGAGTGGACGTGAGATTGGACGAAGTTGTTTTGCATGCGCTGGAAAAGGAACCCCAACGGCGCTATCAGCAGGCGAGTCAGGTCAAGACGGCGGTGGAAACAATCAACGGAACGCCGACGCAATTGGTGGCGCCTACTGCGGGAAGGCCGCTCTCCAGCACGGGGATAATCACGGCGCCGGCGGTGGCCTTGATGGTGGCCGGGTTGTGGAAGTTGTTTTCGGTGTTTGTTGCGCTCTCTTTCCTGGCGAGTGGCAGCGGATGGCTGGGTAAATTCCTCGGTCTGGGAAGTCTTTTGGGCTCGTGGGGGCCGGTGGCGATTGTCAGCGTCGTGCTATTCCGGGGAATTCCCGGGCTGCTGATCATGTTCGGCGGCTTCCAAATGTTGCAGCGGCGGAGTTACGCCTGGGCCATTGCGGCCGGCATCATCTCCATCGTGGCATGCAGCCTGATCGGTTTCCCGATTGGAATCTGGGCGCTCATCGTGCTCGCGCGCGACGATGTCAAATCGGCCTTCGGTTCGAATGCGTCCGTCGCGCCGGTTGCACCACGACCCGACCATTTTTGGAGGCGCTTCGCGGTTGTCGCGGGTTGCATCGTTTTGATTCCATTTGTGCTTGCAGTTATCGGGCTGCTGGCTGCCATGTTCCTGCCGGCGTTGAAGACAGCGCGGGATCGCACAACGGAAGTCACCGCACAGAATTTACAGCAAGCCGGCATTCATCAGGACGCCAGCGGCGAGTTTCGGAAGGATTCCAGGCGGTCGTTTCCATTCAATGCGGGCGGACGATTCAGCGTCGACAACGTCAAAGGCCGGATCGAAATCCACGGCTGGAACACCAACGCCGTTGTCATCAACGCCGCCATTCATGGCAAGACCAGCGAAAGCGTCGAAGCCGTCGCCATCAACATTGATTCGGGGCCGGACAGGGCCGTCGTTCACACGGAACAGCCGTCAAGCGAAACCGGGTTTCCTTGGAGCTGGCTCTGGTTCGGCAGCAGCGGGAGAAATAATGCCAGCGTGGATTACACCATCCAGGTGCCGCGGGGCGCGCGGCTGGCGAATATCAGCAGCGTCAGCGGACACATCGTGATTGACGGTGTCGCGGGCGATATCGATGGGTCCACCGTTAACGGCGAAACGGAAATCAAGGACGCCGCCCGCAATTTGAAACTCGCCACCGTGAACGGACGGATCACGGCGAACATGATCTCACTCGGCGGAGGACAATCGGTATCGCTTGAGGCGGTCAACGGCGAGATTGAGCTGACATTGCCGGACAATGCCGACGCGAGCTTGTCCGTGAGCACGGTCAACGGCAGCATCGCCAGCGAATTCCCTTCGCTTACGGCGGAGAAAGAATTTCCCGTTGGCAACAACCTGAAAGGCAGTCTCGGCAACGGCGGCGCGACGGTGAAAATCGCAGCCGTCAACGGCACTGTCAGAATCGCGAAGAACCAGGCGGTAAAGCAAACCGCGACCACCCCGGCCGAAGACGCCGGTGAAACCGTGGCCGGCCAGTCTCCCGTCGCTGTCGAGACGGAGCCGAATTCAGGTCTGCGCGAGGTGATTGGCGAAAGAATTCGGAATGAGGTCGGACGACAGTTGCACGAATCCGGCGCGAGCTTCGACAACTTGCAAGTAGCCGTCGCTGAGGAGCGGGACAGCGGCACGCCGTTTGCCGTCAGCTATCGAGGGCTGCGCAATTTCAAATTCACCCACGGCGGATTGCCCGATCCCAAATGGCCGGCCAGCGCCAACGGTCAGTTCATCATGCAATACATCGGCGGCGGCCAGTGGCAGGGTGCGTTGGGCGATACACCATTCACCGTGCAGGTCGGCCGCACGGACAACATCGATCTGCCTTTCGTCAACGATCCACAGGTCATCGGCGAATGGGAGAGCGTGGATCTTGTCACTTACATATCCGACTTCGATCCAGAACGACGACATTGGTTGGGGGATCTCTACCTCAAAGGGTTGACGTTTCTGGATGGCGGAAACACTCCGCAGCCGTGGTGGACATGGACCAAGGGAATCCTGATCCACCATGGAGATCGGACTGCCAGCCACTATGAAATCCGGGAAATCAAAGGGCTGAATTACCTGTTCCTCGAATGGAAAAGCGGGGACGTCACAATCCGCGGCATGAAGTCAGACTACTATGTCTTAAAGAGGAAATCTTTGGAAAGCGTCCCGTCCTCACATGACGCAGGCGAAACCGTGGCGAGCCAGCCTCCTGTCGTTGTCCGAACACAACCTCTTTCAGGCGCGCGCGACACGGAGCCGGGAATTGCCGAAATCCGCGTGACGTTCAGCAAGGAGATGGCCGATGGTTCCTGGAGTTGGGCCCAAGCCTGGCGGAATTCCACCCCGGAAAGAGTCGGAGAACCGCGGTACGAATCCGACCACCGAACGTGCGTGATCAACGTGAAGCTTGAACCGGGACGAACCTACGGCTTCTGGATCAATAGCGAGGAGTTCCAGAATTTCAAAGACAGGGGCGGCCGTACAGCGGTCCCGTACTTGCTCGTGTTTCGAACCAAAGAACAGTAGCAGTTAAAAGGAGCGTGTTTATGAAGATAGCCAACGTATTCGCAGTCATCGTTGTCGCTACTCTCAGCCAGTTTGTGTCCGGCACAAGCCGCGCGCAGGATCTTGACTCCATGGCGCCAGTGGTTGTGAAAACCGTGCCGGAATCGGGTGCCAAGGACGTTGCTGCTGGCGTGGTTGAAATCAAAGTAACCTTTAGCAAGGAAATGGCGGATGGTTCGTGGAGTTGGGTCATTGCCTGGCAGGGCTCGACACCGGAGATGGTGGACAAGCCCCACTACGACAGCGACCGGAAAACGTGCGTATTGAAAGTCAGGCTGGAGCCCAACAAGACGTACGGCTATTGGTTGAACAAGGCGCAGTTCCAAAACTTCAAAGACAAACAAGGTCACTCGGCCGTCCCGTACTTGTTGGTTTTCCAAACCAAGGGAAACTGAGATTCATCGCTGGCGTGGGCGACCGTCCGTCGCCATGACAACGCCCGCGCGATCGGGTCAGCGCTGGTCTTCCGCAGGCGGGTTGGGGGCGGGTCGCCCGCCTTTGCGCCGGTGGACGGCCTGACGCAGCACATATTCAATCTGGCCGTTGACGCTGCGCAATTCGTCCTGCGCCCAAGCTTCCAGATCGGCCCAGAGTGCAGGATCGATGCGCAAGAGAAATGACTTGCGGTCCGCCATTTCCGTCCATCAGTTGTAGAGTGTGCCGGTGTTGACCACGGGATGCACCTCGGACTCACCGCAGAGCACCACCATGAGATTGCTCACCATCGACGCCCGGCGTTCATCATCGAGTTGCACCACGTGCTTCTCCGCCAGTTCCTTCAACGCCATGTCCACCATGCTGACGGCGCCATGCACAATCTTCTGGCGCGCCGCGATGACGGCCTCGGCTTGCTGGCGGCGCAGCATCGCTTGGGCGATCTCCGGCGCGTACGCCAAGTGGGTCAGCCGCGCTTCATCCACCGCGACTCCCGCTTTGCCAAGGCGCTCTTGCAATTCCTTCCGCAACGCCTGCGACACTTCATCGACACCGCTCCGGAGGGTGATCTCGCTTTCCTCGCCGTAGTCGTACGCATAGGTGCTGGCAAGGTGACGCAACGAGGACTCGCTTTGGGTGCCCACGTACTTCTCGTAGTCATCGACGTCGAAGGCGGCTTGGGCGGTGTCGGCGACACGCCAGACGACCACGGCTCCAATCTCAATGGGATTCCCGCGCTTGTCGTTGACCTTCAATTTCTCCCCGTTCAGCGTGCGGGCGCGAAGCGAGATTTTGTGCCGGGAAACTCCTCTCTGCGCCGGGGACGACGCCGACGCGCTCGTCTTCGAGTAGAACGGGTTGCCCCAATGGAATCCGGCCTCGCGGACGGTACCCCGGTAGGCGCCGAAAAGAATCAACACACGCGCCTCGTTCGGCTGCAACGTGAAGAACCCTGTCAGCAGGATGATGCTCACCGGAAGTAGCAGCAGCGCCAGGATGAAAAGCCTGTCGACAGGATGCCCGACGGTACCGGCAATGATCGAGTAGATCATGAGTGTGACGTTTCCTACCAACAGCCCGATCAGCAACGGCAGCATGACCCAACCATTCTTCACTTGAACGACACGCTCCAGACTGGGATTGACTTGATTCGCATTCACATCAATTTCCTTTCTATTTTGAAGCGACGGTATCATATTGATATCATCATGATACTTAAATGTCAAGCCCCTAATTTGTCGCTATTTCTGCGGAATCTGGTGCCTTGCCAATGAACCTTTTCTCGCTCTCGGCATTCTACTGGGTGTAAATGCTGGTAGTGGCTGAACGCGAACAACTGCCCGTGGCCGACGCGCGGGCTGGCAACGCCGAAGCATGGAAGACACTCTTCCGGCGCTACCGACTGCCGTTGTACGTGTATGTATTTGAACTGCTACGCGACGAACAAGCCACCCTCGATCTGGTGCAGGAGGCCTTCATCAGCGCCTTCCGCCACATCGATTCGCTGCGCGATGACGACAAGTTCGGAGGTTGGTTGTTCGGCATCGCCCACCAGAAATGCATCCAGCATTGGCGGCGGCAGGGCCGCGAAGCCGAGTTGCGCGAGGAATTGTTGCCCGAGACGGACACCAGCAGCGAAGGTCCCTTGGACGTGCTGCTCCGCGAGGAACAAGAGGCCGAATTTATGAAGCTGCTGGAGAGACTCCCGTTGGCCCAGCGGTCGGCGTTGTTGTTGCATTTCATCGAAGGGTTTTCACTGGAAGAAATCGCCCGCATCACCGGCACGCAGGTGGGCACGGTCAAATCCCGGCTCCATTACGCCAAGCGGTCGCTGAGGAAACTGTTGGAGGACGACGCATCATGAAAACGCCACGCGAAATCCTGTTGAATCGTCACCGCTCCGTCGAGCCGAAGCTCGACCGACTGTGGGATGAATCGCACGCCCCCGAATTGCCATCGGGCAGGGCACGCACCCGCGAAGCGTCGACCGATCGGCCGAACCTGTTTCTCGCCGTGGGCGGGAAACTCTGGCGCGAATTGATCCTGCCCAGCCGGCGCATCTGGGCGGGCCTGGCGTGCGCGTGGGCCGTGATCGCCGTGATAAACCTGGCTTCTGCCGAACCGGCGACGGGAGTCGTCAGCCAGGCGGAGCCGCGTTCGGGCGAGGAGATTCGCATACTCATCGAACAGCGGCGGATGCTGGCGCAGATGATCGAGCCAGCGCCTTCACCGGTCGACAAACGAAAGTCGATTTCGCCGGGTCCGCGCAGTGACCGGCCTGTCGAGGTTTCAACCGCATGAAGCGTTTGGTTCGATGGCTGTTCAGTTGGCGCACCGCCCGCCGTGCGTTGATCGGCGTCGCGGTGCTCGTCACGCTGTACGCACTGTATTGCACCGAGGAGAACGTCCGCGGCAAACGCGCCTGGAACAAGTATCGGCGGGAACTGGAAGCCAGCGGCGCGCAGCTTGACTTCGCGGCGTTCATCCCCAAGCCCGTTCCGGATGAAGAAAACTTCGCCGCGACGCCGGTGATCAAATCGTGGTTTCGCAAAGAGAACATGCCGGCCAGCGACAAGCTGTGGAACGATAATTACTCGCGGGCCGCGGCCCGAGTAGGGGTGGATAATGGCCGGCACGTAATGGACCTCGCCGCGTGGGCGATGGCCTTCGACGACGCAAACCCCCGGTGGAGTATGGAACCTGGCAAACTCGAAGGCCGGCGCATGGCAGATCTCACCGCGTGGGGAATGGCCTTCGAGGACACGAGCCCAATTCAGGGCACTGAGCCTGGCGAACTCGAAGGCCGGCGCGTAACCGATGTCGCCGCAGGAAGGATGCCCGGCGACGACACAAACTCGATTCCGAGAATTGAGCCCGGCAAACTCGACTTGGAGTCCCGTGCGGACGCGGCCCCGTCGGTTCTCGAAGAACTGAGCACCAACGAAACCATATTTGCGCAACTTCGTGCTGCCAGCCAACGACCCTATTCGCGGTACACGGTCGAGTACAATGTGGACTACCCGTACGCGATCCTGTTGCCTCACCTCGGCAGCATGAGAGCCGTTTGCCGGCGGCTGGGGCTCAAAGCCTGCGCGGAACTGGCGGAGGGTCGGCGCCAGGATGCTTTGGAGGACATAAAGCTGGCGCTGTACGTGGCCGATTCAGTGAAAGAAGAGCCCTTTATCATATCCTACCTGGTCCGGATCGCTTGTCTCCAGTCGGCGATACAACCCATTTGGGAGGGATTGGCCGAGCATGCCTGGTCGGATGCACAACTCCAGGAGATTCAAACACGCCTTCAATCGTACAATTTCATCGCGGATTTGAGGCGGCCTTACGATGGAGAGCGGGCGGGAGGGGTCGCGTCTATTGATTTGGGCAGGAAGCAGGGGCTTGGCGCCTTGGTCGACTTGATTGGTAACGGACAGCCAACCGGGTCTGACAGAGCCGCTGCCAACTTCCTTGGTAAAATTGTTCCGCAAGGGTGGTTCTACCAAGAACAGGTCAACTATTGCCGGCTGTTTGGATTACAGATCGCGGCAACGTTCGACGGATCGAGCAAACGAGTTTACCCGAGTCGAGTCCAATCCAATGCCCGTGAGTTGGGTCAGGCGTTTGGCAGACGAAATCCCTTCAGTGTGATTTTTCTGCGCCATCAGCTTATGTCAATGATGCTGCTGCCCGCGTTAGAGAGATTCCCTCTCAGAGGGGCCATCGCACAAACCACGGCGGACCAGGCCGCGCTGGCCTGCGCGCTGGAACGATACCGGCTCGCCAATGGACGATTTCCCGACACGCTGGATGCGCTCGTGCCGCAATTCATTTCTCAATTGCCGCACGATGTGATCACCGGCGAGCCATACAAGTATCGCCGCACCGCCGATCGCCAGTTCGTCCTCTACTCCGTCGGCTGGAACGAAAAAGACGATGGCGGCGTACCGGGCAAAACCTTGTTCGACGAAAAGGAAGGCGACTGGGTCTGGCAGTATCCGGAGCCGACAATTGTTCGCTAAACGCGCTGCCACAACAAAGGAGACCTCAATGAACAAGACAAACGCGAAACTGATCGTGATCGCTTGCGTCGCGCTGGGCGCAACCCTGGCCGTCGGCGAGGAAATCCCCAAAGGCTGGTTCCGCGCGGGCGACCACCCCAAGGACTACGAGATGTCGCTTGACCGCACCATTGTCCACAGCGGGAAAGCCAGTGCCTACCTGAAGAGCATTGTCTCCGAAACCCCCGGCTTCGGGACGCTTATGCAGGAGTTTCAGGCCGACGCGTTTCGTGGCAAACGAATCCGCCTGTCCGGGTACGTCCGGTCAAAGGACGTGACGAGTTGGGCAGGTTTGTGGATGCGAGTGGATGGCCCGCAAAAAGAAATGCTGGCGTTCGACAACATGCAAAACCGAGCCGTCAAGGGAACGACTGACTGGACGCGATACGAGATTGTTTTGGATGTCCCCGATCAAGCTCAGCAAATTGCCTTTGGGCTTTTGTTGGCTGGCCAGGGGCAAGCGTGGATGGACGACTTGAAGTTTGAAGTCGTCGGAAAAGACGTCCCGACGACTAGTGAGAAAGCACCCAGCAAAGTGCTCGCAACACCGACAAACCTGGATTTTGAGGACTAGGGTTTAGCCGACAAACCACGCAGATCGGAAACCCCGAGTCGCCCCTGACGTAGCGCGTCTGGCTTCTCCTTGGGCCGCATTCCCGGCCACCGCAGGCATGTGGCACACACTTGCTGTTTACCGTTGCCAGCACGGCATTCGGTCGTTATATTGCCCCCATTCAAGTGCGCGGACGTGGCGAAACTGGCAGACGCGCAGCCCTCAGAAGGCTGTGACCGCAAGGTCATGGAGGTTCAACTCCTCTCGTCCGCACCAAATATAGTGTACGGCACCATGAACTTCAGGCATGCACTTTTGTCGATCGCGCTGGCCGCGCTGTCGCCAGCGCTGTCGCTCGCCCAGGTGCTGGAACAGGCGAAAAAGCCGCTCGATTACACCAAGCAGGCTGACGTCAACAGCAAGACCGTCACCTATGGCGACCTCCATTTCGACACGATTTCCCAGCCGACTCGCCCGGGGTCCACGACATCGCCGCTCTCGAAAGGCGATCTCCAACTGCAACGGCTGGACTTGAACGAGATCAGCCACAAGTCGGTCGACCTATCCACGATTTCGGAACCCACGGTGCCGCGAGTGAACTACACGGCCAAACGGGCCGCGGCAGACAAAGTCAACGATCTGGCCAGCCGGCAACTGGACCAGAGCAAGCAAAAAGCGCCGATCACCGATCGCCAGATTCACGCGTTCACTCCGGCAGGCCAAGAGGAACTGAAGAAACAACTTGATACCCCCCAGCCGTGACCGGCACGAATGCGATATCATCCAGCTACTGAATTTATGACCGGGATTTTCAATCGTCCGGCAAAAACGTGGGGCGCGCGCTTCATGCTTCCGCTGTTTCTTGCCGGGCTGGCGGTCTCGTGCGCGACGATGATTCATCCGCCCGAGGACTTTCTCTCATCAACGGACAAATCGTTGAACCAATGGCTCGATACCGCGGTGGATGTCGATTTGGCTGACGTCCGAATCATCCATTTGCCACTGACGGATGCGTTCTCCGGGCTGAGGATCGCGATCACGCGAGCGGACGCGCCCGTCGAGTCCCTCAAGGTCACCCTCCACGCCAGTGAGATCACCCGCCGACAGGCGCTGTGGCTGCTCGCGCAGAAGTACGAGTTGACGATGATCGTCCAGCAGTTGCCGGGACAACCACCCTACGTCGGTATCTCGAAGGAGTAACACTCCAGCAACTCGCGGACGCGCTTGTCTTGGCGTGACGTGTCTGCTATTTCGTTGGTGCCATGTTCCCCGCGATCCTCACGACGCTTCTCTGGTCGGTCTCCGCTGTCTGCGCGACGCGCTCGACGCGCCATCTGGGCGCGCCGTTGGCCAATCTCACGCGGCTGTGCCTCGCGACCGTGCTCCTCGCGATCTGGGCCTACGGTTTTGGAGAAGGTTTCGGCGGCGCGGGCCTGTGCTTCTTCCTGTGGAGCGGGTTCGTCGGCTTCGGCCTGGGTGACATTGCCTATTATGAGGCGCTGCCGCGCCTGGGTTCCCGGCTCACACTGCTGCTCATGCAATGTCTGGCGGCGCCCATCGGCGCATCCATCGAATGGCTCTGGCTGGGGACAACCCTGACCATCGTCCAGGTCGTGTCCGGCCTCGTCATCCTCATCGGCGTGGCCATCGCGCTCGCGCCAAAGAACCACCTCCACCTGAAACCCATCCACCTCTTCAGCGGCACGATCTTCGGCGTGGTGGCGGCCATCGGTCAGGGTGGGGGAGCTGTGCTCAGCCGCAAAGCGTTCCTCGTCACCGCACAAGCCGCCCAATCCATCGACGGCGCCACCGCCGCCTACCAGCGCATCGTCGGCGGCATCGGCGTCGCGGCGGTCTACTTCGGTGTTCGCTGGCTGCGCGGCACACACACCCGCGGCCTCGCCCGCCTCGACTGGCCAAAATCCTGGCCGTGGGTCGTCATGAATACGCTCGGCGGACCCGTTCTCGGCGTGGCGTGCTACCAATGGGCGCTGTCAACCACGCCCAGCGGGATCGTGCTGCCCATCGTCGCCACATTGCCGCTCGCCGTGATCCCGTTCACATACCGGCTCGAAGGCGACCGTCCTGGCTGGCAATCAATCGTCGGCGGAATCATCGCCGTCAGCGGCGTGGTCGCGCTCACTCTCGTCCATTAGGAAAACTCCGCGCTTCAAAACCACTTCGCCTGTGCTAGAATTCCCTCATGGAAATCCAGCGCCAAACCGTCAACTCCAGCGACATCGCCGGCATCGGCTACGACGCCGCGACCGAGACACTCGAAATCGAGTTCAAGGCCACGGGCGTCTACCGCTATTTCTCCGTCTCAAAGAACGTCTACGACGAGTTCGCGCGCACGCCCTCGCCCGGCAAATACTTCCTCCAGCACATCAAGGGCAAGTACGCGTGGGAAAAAACCTGTGCTTCGTAGCGAACAGCTTCGCGGAGTAGCATCGGCCGCGACTGACACGGCCCCGCGCCGACATCTCCCCCAACTCGTTCGCTATTTCACCTTGTCGAATCTCGACTCCACTTCGTCCCAGTTGACCACGTTCCACCACGCATCGAGATAGTTCTTCCGCAGGTTCTGGTATTTCAGATAGTACGCGTGCTCCCACACGTCCACCCCGAGCACCGGCACGTCGCCTTCCATCAGCGGACTGTCCTGGTTCGCCGTCGAATACGCCTTCAGCTTCTTGTCTTTCGTCACCACCAGCCACGACCACCCGCTCCCGAACCGCGTCATCCCGTTGCCCGTGATCGTTTCCTTGAACTTGCCAAACTCCCCAAACACCCCCTTGATCGCCGCCGCCAACGCCCCCTTCGGCTCGCCCCCGCCGCCCTTCTTCATGATCGTCCAGAACAGGCTGTGATTGTGGTGGCCGCCGCCGTTGTTGCGCACCGCCCCGCGGATGTCCTCGGGCACGCTGCTGATCCCGCGCAACAACTCCTCCAGGCCCTTCTTGTGCAGGTCCGCGTGCTTGTCCAGCGCCGCATTCAGGTTCGTCACATACGCCTGGTGATGCTTCGTGTAATGGATCTCCATCGTCCGCGCGTCGATGTGCGGCTCCAACGCGTCGTACGGATACGGCAGTTTCGGTAATTCATGCGCCATGACCAAGACTCCTTTCGTGAGTTTCAGTTCAGTCCCCTGGTGAATTTTCTCGCCAACCAACCCCCAATCCTAACCTGACCCACCAACCCTGTCAACCGGGCCGCGCCTCCTCCCCATTGTAGGGCAACCGGCCCGGTCGCCGCTGCCGTTGTAGGTTTACCCGCCTTTGGCGTGGCCGTGTCCCCCGACGCGGCCCGTCCCCGCCCGCCCACCTCGCTGCACCGTTTACACGCCCAACTTCATGCCTTATAATCGTCCCCGTGAGTCCGACTGTGTTTCGCTTCGGGCCGTACCGGTTCTTTTTCTTCTCCCGCGAGGAGAAACGCGTGCACGTTCATGTATCATGTATATTGTGGGGACGGCGAGGCGAAGCCGAGTCCGACGAGACGCGACCACGCAGTATCCTAGGTCGCAATTTTGGGTTCACCCGCGCGTCTCACTGGTCAAGAATTATGGCCTGACGCGCCAGCAATTGACCGCTGTGAAGAAACTGATTGAGGATCATCGCGATGAAATCATCGAAGCTTGGCGAACACACTTCCCAGGTTGAAGTCACCAACATCTCCGCCCACGGCATTTGGCTCTGGGTGCAAGACCGGGAATACTTCCTGCCCCACGAGGATTTCCCGTGGTTCGAGAAGGCCCGCGTCCGCGACGTTCTCCACGTCCAATTGCTCCACCGCCACCACCTCCACTGGCCAAACCTCGACGTCGACCTCCACCTCGACTCGCTCACCCGCCTCGCCCAATACCCGCTCGTCTACCGGTAGCCGCGCCGTCCAGTCGTAGGGCTTGCCCTCCCTCTCGCGGCTCCCGGTTTGCCTCCATCACCTAGGCACCTTCCCGCTTCCCCATCCGTCTGTGAACCTTCGTCCCTGCCTTTCGAAATGCGTCTCGAAATTCGGCATTCGGATTTCGAGTTTCCTCCGTAAGTGCCTCCCCTGGCCTTCGACGCCGAAACGTCAAGCTTCAGCGAAGTAGGCGCCTTCACCTTCGCGTTCTTCGTGGCTTCGTGGTGAAGCTCGCCCCCGGCCTTCGCTTGCCCTGAGCCTGTCGAATGGTAGCCGCCCCGGCGAAGTAGGCTCCCCGTTATCCCCTGATACATTAGTCACTAATGTATCCGCCTCATCGGTCCCGCCACCGCCTTGACACGATAGATGTCACTGACATCTATCATCCAAACCGCCGCAGCGCCTCTCGCATATAGCTTGCAGTCAGCCGTCGATGATGTACCGGTACGGACAGCGATGAGAATCCAAACGCGATCTGCTCTCTGCGGCGCCGCTGCCCTGCTTGTAGCGACGGCGTTCCTCGGTTGCGGCGACCGCGATCCGTGCGCCGACAGGGGACCAGCCGCGCTTCAAGCGACATTGCCCCATCTCACCGACGACGTGGTCAGTAATCTCGTTCGCGAGGCCACCCTCTGCATCGCCGATGCCGTGGCCGACGCCAACGCCCCGCCGTTCTATACGCCGACCTCTGACAAAGCTCCCGTGGCCTACGGCCTGCGCGTCGAACCACCCTCGCAGTTCAGCTTCGGCATGGGATCGACCGTCACCGTGCGGACCCACGGGCCGAGCGCGCCCTACATGGCCGTTCGCGTCCCGCTTCATGTCGGTTCCGGATTGTGCCTGTGGAGCGTGTACGTGTGCGTAAAACCGGGAGGCGGATTCGCCAAAGACAACCCGAGTTGGGTCGTCGCCGAAGGAAGCACCAATCCCGCGCCCGTCGCCAAACGCACCGACGAAGTCCTCCTCTACGCCCAACAGCGCGCCCTTCAGTAACTACGCGACTGCTTGATCGAGGTTCCCATCTGCGTGAATCTGTGGCTTGCCTGTCCTCGTCGCGCCGCCTAAGCTGACCGTGTGAATGGGGGCAGGATGTTGCTGGCACGCGTGGACGAGTTGCCGCCGGGCGCAACGAAGAAGTTCGCCGTCGTCCTTCGCGGTCAATCCACCGAGGCGTTCCTCGCAAACGTCCAGGGCGAATTCGTCGCGTTCGTCAACCGTTGCGTCCACCTCCCGATCACGCTCGACCTCGACGACAACGATTTCTTCACCTGCGACGCGAAGCTCTTCGTCTGCAAAACCCACGGATCGGTGTACGAGCCTCACGCGGGCAAATGCGTCGGCGGCCCCGGCCAGGGCAAATCCCTCGAACGCCTCCCGCTGGTCATCGAGAACGGCGCGGTGTATCTGGACGCGCCGACGGAAAAAACCTGAAGTGATTCTCCTCTCCCCTTGGGGGAGAGGATTAAGGTGAGGGGGTGCCCGTCAATCGAAGTTTGGCGACGTGCTACCGCGCCGCCTTCTCGTACCAGTGTTCGCAGTACTCCTTGCTGCGAATCTTCTTCTGCAGTCCGAACCCGAACCCGACCAGTTTCGCGATCATCGTGACCAGCGGCGTCTGGTCGATCTTGCGCGTCGAGGTGATGATCCAGCCCTTGTGGATCAACTCGAACTTCTGCCCGCGCGGTTTGCCGATCTTTTTCAAATCGTACGCGAGCTGCACGTCCTCCGCGGCGTAGATCGATTCGTCGAATCCGCCAAACGTCTCGAAGTCCGCCTTGCGGCAATGCATCATCCCCACGCCCACGCCGCTGCTCCGAACGTAAATGCCCCACAACAAATAAAAAAAGCTGATCTTGAAATTGCGCCGCTCGGGTTCGATCCACGTGCCGCCACCCGCGATCTTCGGGTCCTCCAGGTGATCGTGGATCAGGACCAGCAGGTTCTCGGTGACTTGGTTGTCCGCGTCGCAAAACGCAATGTACTTGCCCCGCGCCGCCTTCACGCCCGCGTTGCGCGCCTTGCCAATGTTATTGACCGGCTCGACCACCACCTGCGCGCCATGCTCCCGCGCCACCGTGCCCGTCCTGTCCTGGCTGTTGTTGTCGACCGCGATAATCTCCGCGTCGCAGCCGCGCTCGCGCTGGTACACCTCCGCGGCGCGCTTCAACGAGTCAATCGCCCGGCCAATGTATTTCTCCTCGTTCCACGCGGGAACGATCACGGAAAGAGTCGGCTGGCTCATCGTCCTCGGGGTTGTTCGGCCTCATCGATTAGCATCACGGGAATCCCGTCACGGATCGGGTACCGCAAACCGCACTGCGGATTGGTGCAGACGATCTTCTCGCCCTCGACTTTGACGTCCGCCCGGCACTTCGGACACGCCAGCATGTCGAGCAACGCCTGATCGATCATAACGTTTCCGCCGCGACGCGCGCCGCCTCATTGTACACGTCCTTCACGCTGATATTGAACCGCGCCGCCGCCCGTTGGCACGAGTCGAATTCGGGCGACCGCGCCACAATCTTGCCGCCCAACCGCCCGATTTTCACCGCAATCTCGCCGAACTTCGTCTTCACCGTCACAATTTCCCTCGCGAGTTTGCGCCGTTGCGCCTCGTGGACGCGCACGCCGAAGGTCGTCGTGTGCGTGAGCAGCAGTTCCGCCAGCGCATCGACGTGATTGCGCTCGCACAGGACCGTCAGCAGCGTGCCGGGCCGATTCTTCTTCATCTGCACGGGCGTCAGGAACACGTCCAACGCGCCCGCCGCCAGCAATCGCTCCATCACGTCGCCGAACAATTGCGGATTCATGTCGTCGATGTTCGTCTCGATCACCGCTACCGCGTCGGTTTCATCGGCGGAACGAGTCGAGGCAGCCGACGCAACGCCGAGCACGGCGCGAAGCACGTTCGGGGCCTTGTCCAGGTCGCGCGTCCCGGCCCCGTACCCGATCTTCTCGATGTTCATCGCCGGCATCGGCCCGAATTTCGCGCAAAACTCCGCCAGCAACGCCGCGCCCGTCGGCGTCACCAACTCGACGGGGTCGGACGACGATTCCACGGGGATTCCCTTGAGCAATTCCAGCGTGGCCGGGGCCGGCACGGGAAACCGGCCGTGCGCCGTCTCGACAAACCCCGAGCCGAGCCGCGGCGGCGACGCCTGGATTTCATCCACGCCCAGGGCCTCGACCGCGATGCACGCGCCGACAATGTCCACAATCGAATCCACCGCGCCGATTTCGTGGAAGTGGACTTTGTCGAGCGGAATCCCGTGAATCTTCGCTTCGGCTTCGCCGATTCGGCGAAAGATGCGCTGGGCGTGTTCCTTGACTGCCGACGAAAGCGCGCTCTTCTCGATCATGGCGATGATTTCAGAGTACCCTCGGTGTTCGTGGTGTTCTGTAGCGACGCCTCTATGAGGCGTCGAATCTTCCATGGTGATCACGTCAAACTTCGTCGCGGAAATGTTCTGCTTGATCACCCGTCGGGACGAGATTTGGTACCCCGGCAGTTGGAGTTTCGACAACTCCGCGCGCAACGCATTTTCCGACACGCCGAGGTCGAGGAGCGCGCCGAGAAACATATCGCCGCTGATCCCCGCAAAACAATCGAGGTAGATAAGTTTCATGTCTGCCAGCAAACTGCGGCTCGGATACTAACAGATGCGCTTCCCCCGTGTCCACCTGCACCGTCGCAGGGGACGCCCACGTTTACCATTGCCTGCGAACGTCGCGGCCTTCGTCGGCATCGAGGTAGTCGAAGAACGCCTGGATATCGTCGCGACCGGCGAACCCGGATTCCTGCTTGCGCTCGGCGAGGCGCTTGCTGGCGTCATCCCGCCAGCCGCGTTTGCGCAGGTAATCGCTCCACACGCCGATTTCTTCCGGCGACGGTTTTCGGCCCTTGGCGAAACACCAGTCGAGGATTTCCTGGTCTTCGCCGCCGAGCTTCACCCGCGCCACGACATCTTCATACTTCACGCCGAGGAACCTGCAGCAGGAGCCATCAAAGCCGCTGCCAAGATTGCCGATATAATCAGCCGGCAACTGGCCTTTGGCGTGCAGCTTGATCTTGTCGAGCATCCGCCCGAAATAAACCAAACCACCGACTCGTTCATATGGACTGCGAAGACCGGGGATTTTCATGGGATGATTCTACCGCGTGTGGGCGCGCGCTGCAACAACCAGCGGCTCAGAATTTGAAGTTCCAGTCATCCGTCGCGTATTTTTCGCGCACGAGACGTTCGATCCGTTTTTCGGGGACGTCTTCGAGTATGTCCGATGCGCCCCAAATGTTTTTCATCGCCTCTTTCACAGCGTCTGCCGACAGCGGCAGGTTGGTGAGGAAATCCTTGTGGGCCCGGTTGCGGCGGTACGACGGCTGTTTCGAGGGCAATCGGAGCGCTTGTTCGACGAGGTCGAGATCGAGATCGAGCAGGAACGAGCCGTGAAACAGGAGGAACTGACGTTTGCGGCGCTGCGAGTTGCCCGAAAACTTGAGTCCTTGCAGGGTGAGGTCCGTGTGACCCTGAATAAGGACCTCGCCATCGAGCAGCAAGTTGAGCGCATTGCGGTTGCGGTTCATGATGAAAGCGTTGGCTTCAGTAATACTCTCCGTGGCCGATCCCTCGCGAATCCTCAAAACGAGCGCGTAATTGAGGCAGCCCGGCCCCTGCAACACCGTCCCGCCACCGCTGCACCGACGCAAAACGGGGACCCCGAGTTTCTGGCAGGAATCGAGGTTCACTTCAGCAGAAACTTTGTTAGAATACCCGAGCACCACGAAGTGCCGGCGCGGCTCCCAGAAGCGGAGGATCTCATCGGGGTGGCCTTGTTCGCACGCGTCGAGCAGCGCCTCGTCACACGCGAGATTCTCTTGCGCAGTGCCGAGGGTTCGGTCTAAGTATTTCATGGCGCTTGGATTGTGGCCGGAAAAGGATTATTATCCAATGGTTGCTCGGGTAACTTTGTGAGAGTGGAACCGAAAGAACAACAACAAATTATGGCTTCGTCAGGTCGGCTGGAACAACCGCGCGAATCGGTGCCGAACCGGAACGGTCGTGAGGACGAACGGTCGCTGGATTCGCTCGAATTTATCCTGGAATATTTCCTGAAAATCCAGGGAACGGAACAGGCCCCCTTGATCTTCAGCAAGCTCTCCAAACGCTTGCGCGAGGCGGGCATCCAGATGCCGTCGACGATCAGCACGCCGTATGTGAACACGATTCCGCCCGAGGACGAGCCGCCGTACCCGGGCAATCGCGAAATCGAGCGGCGGATCAAGAGTTTGGCCCGCTGGAACGCCATGGCGATGGTCGTCAACGCGAACCGCGACCATGCCGGCCTCGGCGGTCACATCTCCACGTATGCCTCCTGCGCCACATTGTACGAAGTCGGCTTCAACCATTTTTTCCACGGCGGCGACGGCAATCGGCCCGCCGACCTCGTATACTTTCAAGGCCACGCGTCACCGGGCAACTACGCGCGGGCGTTTCTCGAACGCCGGCTCGACGAACATCATTTGCAGCATTTTCGGCAGGAACTCGCCGAAGGCGGCGGACTTTCCTCGTATCCGCATCCGTACCTGATGCCGGATTTCTGGCAGTTCCCGACCGTGTCGATGGGGCTGGGCCCGATCATGTCGATTTATCAGGCGCGATTCAGCCGCTACCTGCGGGCGCGTGGTTTGGTGCAGGGCGAAGAGTCGAAGATCTGGTGTTTTGTGGGCGACGGCGAGACCGACGAGCCGGAAACACTCGGCGCGCTCACGCTGGCCTCCCGCGAGGGACTCGACAATCTGGTTTGGGTGGTCAACTGCAACCTGCAGCGCCTCGACGGTCCCGTACGTGGCAACGGCAAAATCATTCAGGAACTCGAAGCCGCGTTTCGCGGCGCGGGCTGGAATGTGATCAAGGTGATCTGGGGTTCCACTTGGGACCCGCTGTTGAAAGCCGACACGTCGGGTTTGCTCGTCAAGCGGATGGAAGAAGCGGTGGATGGAGACTACCAGAAGTACACGGTCGAGCCGGGCAGTTACACCCGCAAACATTTCTTCGGCAAGTATCCCGAACTTCTCGAATTGGTGAACCATCTTTCCGATGACCAGATTCAACGGCTCGTACGCGGCGGCCATGATCCGCAGAAAGTTTATGCGGCGTACAAGGCCGCTGTGGAACACAAGGGCGCGCCGACGGTGATTCTGGCCAAGACGGTGAAGGGTTACGGTCTCGGCGAAGCTGGTGAGGGACGAAACATCAGTCACCAGCAGAAGAAGATGAACGAAAAGGAATTGCGCGAGTTTCGCGAGCGGTTCGAGGTGCCCATCAGCGACGAGGAAGTGGCGCAGACCCCGTTTTATCGTCCGCCACCAGACAGCCCGGAGACAAGGTACCTGCTGGAACGCCGCCAGGCGTTAGGCGGATTCCTCCCGTCGCGCCAACTGCGTGCCGCGAAGGTCGAAGTGCCGGCGCGGAGCGAGTTTGCCGAGTTGTTCAAGGGATCCGGCCCCGTGGAAGCCTCGACCACCATGGCGTTCGTGCGATTGCTGAGCCTGCTGCTGCGGAACGCCAAAATCGGCAAGCGCATCGTCCCCATCATCCCCGATGAGGCGCGGACGTTCGGCATGGATGCGCTCTTTCGGGAGATCGGCATCTACGCGCCGAAAGGGCAGCTGTACCAGCCCGTCGATCGCGAGGCGTTGCTCTACTACCACGAGATCAGGGACGGACAGATTTTGGAAGAAGGCATCACCGAGGCGGGTTCCATGTCGTCGTTCATCGCGGCGGGGACGGCATACGCGAATCATGCGGTGAACATGATTCCGTTCTACATCTACTATTCGATGTTCGGGTTCCAGCGCGTCGGCGACCTGATGTGGCTGGCTGGCGACATCAAGGCCAAGGGGTTTGTGCTCGGCGCGACCGCGGGACGCACCTCGCTGAACGGCGAAGGGTTGCAGCATCAGGACGGCCACAGCCAGTTGGTGGCGACGACGATCCCGACGTTGATGTCGTACGACCCGGCGTTTGCGTACGAGATTGCGGTCATCGTTCAGGACGGCATGCGCCGCATGTATCAAGAGGGCGAGGATATCTTCTATTATCTGTCGCTCTACAATGAGAACTACGCGATGCCGCCGATGCCGGAGGGCGCCGAGGACGGCATTCTCAAGGGATTGTACAAGTTCCGCAAGGGCGCGGACGGCAAGAAACATAAGGCCCACATTTTCGGCAGCGGCACCATCATCCGCCAGGCGTTGCGCGCGCAGGAAATCCTGGCGGAACGTTATGATGTTTCCGCTGACGTGTGGAGCGCCACGAGCTACAAGTTGCTCAAGACCGACCAGCAGCGTTGCAGCCGGTGGAACATGCTGCATCCGACCGAACCGCCGCGAAAGTCGTATCTGGAAACGGTGCTCGAAGGCGAGAAGGGCGTCTTCGTGGCTGTCTCGGACAACATCAAGCTCGTGCCCGATCAGATCGCGCCGTGGATTCCCGGCGGGTTGGACACTCTCGGCACGGACGGCTTTGGCCGCAGCGACACGCGGGAAAATCTCCGCCGCTTCTTTGAGATTGACGCCGAATGCACGGTCATCGGCACGCTCTATTCACTGGCCAAGAGGGGCGAGATCGAAATGGGCGTGGTCGCGCAGGCGATCAAGGACTTGAAAGTCGATCCCGAGAAGGCGCATCCGTTCATCGTGTAGGCGCGTCGACTCGGGCAAAAGGAAATCGAATGGACATCAAATTACCGCGTTTGGGCGAAGGAGCTGAGTCGGGAACAGTCGTCAGCATCCTGGTCAAGACGGGCGATCAGGTCAAAGAAGGCCAGACGATTGTCGAGTTGGAGAACGAAAAGGCCGTCGCGCCGATTCCAGCCAGCGCGTCGGGACGAGTCGCGAAGCTCTACGTGAAGGAAGGCGACAAGATTTCGGTCGGCCAATCGATTCTCGCTCTGGAAACCGATGGCGCGCCGTCGACCGCTTCCGTGCCGTCAGCGCCGGCGCCGACTCGGGTGACAGCGCGCCCGGCACTGGCAGCAGCGCCGCAGCCACCTCGTCAGCCCATCGAGGCTCCGAGCGTGGATGTGGTCGGTGATCTCACCCAGAACGTGTCTGTTGCGGCGTCGCCGACGGTCCGACGACTGGCGCAGGAACTCGGGATCGATTTGACGCGCGTGCGCGGCAGCCAGCGCGGCGGTCGCGTGGCGGTCGAGGATCTGCGCGCGTACATCCAACAGATCCAGCGGCTGGCACTCGATGGAGGCGCTACGCCACGCCCGGCGGCAGCGGCTGCGCCAAAGCCGGTGGCGGAGAAGATCGATTTCGAAAAATGGGGGCCGGTGTCGCGGAAGCCCGTGTCCTCGCTGCGCAAAATCATTGCCCAACGGATGCACGAGTCGTGGTCGAGCGTCCCCCGGGTCACGCAATTTGACGAAGCGGACATTACCGGCGTCGTCGCGCTCCGAAAGAAATACGTCGCGAAGTACGAGAAGAAGGGCGCCAGCCTCACGCTGACGCCGTTCCTCATCCGCGCGGTCGTGGCCGCGTTGAAGAAGCACCCCATCTTCAACAGCAGTCTGGACGAGGCGACCGACGAGATCGTGTTCAAGGACTATTATCACGTCGGCATCGCGGTGGACACGGAGCAGGGGTTGATCGTGCCGGTGATCCGCGATGTGGACAAGAAGAGCCTGCTGCAGCTCTCGAAGGAACTGGCGGAGCTGGCCGAGAAGACACGCCAGCGAAAGATTGCAACGGACGATTTGAAGGGCGGCACGTTTACCATCTCAAACCAGGGCGGCATCGGCGGCGGGTTTTTCACGCCGATTGTGAACAAGCCGGAGGTGGCGATCCTCGGCGTGGGACGCGGCGCGCTCAAGCCTGTTGTCCGCGGCGCGAAAATCGACAAGCGCATGCTCCTGCCACTGGGGCTATCGTACGATCACCGGGTCATCGACGGCGGCGCGGCGGCGCGATTCATTGTCGAAATCGTGCAGGCGCTGGAACAATTCAAAGAATCCGAAGTGAAAATATAGCATCGATTGTGGAAGAGGAACTCGATGGATTCGATCAAGACTGAAGTGGTGGTGCTGGGAGCCGGCCCGGGCGGCTATGCGGCGGCATTTTACGCGGCGGACAAGGGCAAGAAAGTGATCCTGGTCGAGCAGGAGAATCGACTCGGCGGTGTGTGCCTCATCCGCGGCTGCATTCCGTCAAAGGCGTTGTTGCACGCGGCCAAACTCATCACCGAGGCGCGCCATTCCGAGCACATGGGGATCCAATTCAGCGAACCCAAACTCGATCTGGACAAGTTGCGCGCGTGGAAGGAGTCGATCGTGGACAAACTCGCGGCCGGCGTATCGACACTCGCCCGGCAACGGGGCGTCGAGGTGTTGCAGGGGCGCGGGTATTTCGAGGACTCCAGAACGCTACGGGTCGAGACGGCGGAGGGCCAGAGGTTCGTCACTTACGACGCGGCGATTGTCGCCGTCGGCTCGAAATCGGCCATGCCCAAGGCCTTCGACCTCGGCAATCCGCGCATCATGACGTCGCGGGAAGCGCTGGACGTGCCGGACGTGCCGGGCACGCTGCTGATTGTCGGCGGCGGCTACATCGGGATGGAACTGGGGACCGTGTACGCGACGCTGGGCAGCAAGGTCGTGGTGGTCGAGGCGCTCGGGTCGATTCTGACGGGAGCGGATGCCGACCTCGTTCGCCCGGTGCAACGGTACGCGGAGAAGGCGTTCCAGCAGGTGCGCGTCAAGACCAAGGTGATGTCCATGGCGACGGCGGGCAAGCAGATCAAGGTTGTCATGGAGACGGACGGAAAGAAACTCGAGGAGCTGTACGACCGCGTGCTGGTGTCGGTCGGCCGCGTGCCCAACCACGCCGATCTCGGCCTCGAGAATACCAAGATTACGAAAGACGACCGCGGGTTTATCAAGGTCAACGAGAAGCAGCAGACAAACGATCCGTCGCTGTACGCCATCGGAGACGTGACGGGCGGCGTGCTGTTGGCGCACAAGGCGTCGCGCGAGGCGCGGCTGGCCGTCGACGCGATCACCGGCGACCATGAATCGCTGGACAAATACATTATCCCGGCAGTGGTGTTCACCGATCCCGAGATCGCCTGGTGCGGGCTGACCGAAACCGAGGCGAAAGAGAAGGGGATTACCGTCAAGATCGTTCGCTTCCCGTGGGCCGCCTCGGGTCGCGCGCTGACGTTCGATCACCCCGAAGGCGTGACCAAACTCATCATCGACCCCGAGACGGAACGGGTGTTGGGCGCGGGAATCACCGGCCAGGGCGCGGGCGAACTGATTGGCGAGGCAGTGTTGGCGATCGAAATGGGCGCCACCGCCTACGATCTCGCAGCCTCGATTCATCCGCATCCGACATTGTCGGAGACGCTCATGGAATGTGCCGAGGTCTTTTACGGCAACGCCACGCACACCTACACGCGCCGGGAAGCGTCCCGCCGGGAATCCTGAGCCGGGCTACCTCGAACGCTCGGCCCCGCAATCAACTGGTTCGGTCGGGGCGCTTTGCAACGCCCTGTCGGTGCGAACCGGACAAACAATTTGCCACGCATCGGGTCGTCTGCTATCGTGGCTCTACTATCGTCACGGAGAGGTGGCCGAGTGGTTGAAGGCGGCGGTTTGCTAAACCGTTATAGGGGACTAAAGCCTCTATCGAGGGTTCGAATCCCTCCCTCTCCGCCACATGCAAGTTCGAACCGAGTCTTCTGAGAAAATCGCGATTCTTGTCGCGATCTTTCTCGACCAGTACCGGAGGCCCGGTGTCGATCGTCGGGGCGCCACCAAACAGAACTTCATTTGATCAGACTTTGCGTTAGACACAACGCCATACCCCTGTCCCTGTGGATTCTATGGAGATTCCAAGCGTGAGTGTCGCTGCTCGCCGAACATGATCATCAGGTATCGGAATAGGATATTCGGGCCATTACTCGACCGCATCCTGAAAGTCTCGCGCACGATCGCCGACTTGGAGCATTCGGATTCGATCCAATCCGCGCACATTTCCGAAGCCATCCAATACCGCACGGCTGATCGTCAGTTGTGGGTTTAGCCAGGCCGGGTGCACATCCGAACATGCTCTCCTGTTCCAAGTCAATGCCGAGATGCAAGTCTTATCTCCGCTTTTATCCAGCCCTACGAGGCATGTGTTTGAAGGCCTCGATGGCGGAAGTTGACTTCTAAGAAGGGGTTCCACTTTAAGGAATGGCTTGCCATCCAGAAGGTGCTATATACGCGCCACGTCGCAGTGATTCAGTCGACGGAAGTAGAGTGTCGAGGGTCAGGGCCTGAGGCTGGAGGCACACGCTAACCGAGTGCTAACCCACCACGGCAGCTCATCGTGTGACAAAGTTGCGGTGGGCATGGCATCAGGTTTTTTGGGGGGAGTGCGGACAGGCTAAGTCGGATGCATAATGAATAGACCGGACCCCAAGACGGATGCGTCGAAGCCACTGCCGTTGCTCACGGCGTAGGACAATCTCCTAGGCGAAATTCAGTATTCTGCTGATTGTTTTCCTGTAAAGCGATGGTTTAATTCAACGCAGGTCGCAGAGGGTATGGCGAGGAGTTCCTATGGACTACCGGTCGTTTCATGCCAAAAGAAGGCGTTGCCGCTTGATCAAACGAGGGGCAACGAAGTGAGTACTAGACCCATACCCCGCTCTGAGTAACGTGCCGATCACTGCGCTAACACTTACCAGCCAACCATCGAGCCAAAGGAGACCCACCAATGAGTACGATCAAGACAGCCGAAGAAATCAATCATGATACTCATCCCAAAACAGCGTTGCACATGGGTAAAACCCGCGCCGCCTCGGAACACCGCGAGGCGATCCGTCCCTTCCACTACCAAGTACCGGAAGCAGAACTTACCGAGTTGCGTAGGCGCATAACCGCAACAAAGTGGCCCGAGCGGGAGACGGTCACGGATGCAACGCAAGGCGTGCAGCTCGCGACGATTCAGGCACTCGCACGCTATTGGGGGACAGAGTATGACTGGCGCAAGATCGAAGCAAGACTGAACGCCCTGCCGCAGTTCATCACCGAGATCGACAGGCTGGACATTCACTTTATTCACGTCCGTTCAAAACACGAAAATGCGTTGCCGCTGATCGTTACGCACGGGTGGCCGGGCTCGATCACCGAACAGATGAAAATCATTGATCCGCTGACCAATCCCACCGCACACGGCGGAAATGCATCCGACGCCTTCGATGTCGTGATTCCGTCGATGCCCGGCTACGGTTGTTCCGCAAGGCCGAGCACAACCGGGTGGGACCCCGCCCATATTGCACGGGCCTGGACCGTGCTGATGAAGCGTCTCGGATACACCAAATTCGTCGCGCAGGGCGGCGACTGGGGCGCCGTCATCGCCGAACTGTTGGGCGCGCAGGCGCCTCCGGAGTTGCTGGGCATCCATACCAACATGCCGAACGTGGTTCCGGCAGATATCGACAAGCTGGCCTTCTCCGGCGCGCCAGCGCCAGCGAATCTTTCGGCCGACGAGAAGCTCGCTTACGACCGGCTGAGCTTCGTCTACGCCAAGGGCATCGCCTACGGTTTTCAGATGGGCTTGAGACCGCAAACGCTGTACGGGATAGCGGACTCACCAATCGGCCTGGCCGCGTATTTCCTCGATCACGACGCGCGCAGTTACGAAATGATCGCGCGTGTCTTTGCCGGTGGGAGCGAAGGCCTCACCCGCGACGACGTGCTCGACAACATTACGCTGACCTGGCTGACGAATACCGCGCTGTCGGGTGCCCGTCTCTACTGGGAGAACAAAGGTGCGCCGTTTTTCGCCGTGAGAGGCGTGACGGTCCCCACCGCTGTAAGCGTCTTTCCCGACGAACTCTACCCCGCTCCACGCAGTTGGGCGGAGCGGGCGTATCCCAAGCTGATCCATTACAACAAGCTCCCCAAAGGCGGCCACTTTGCGGCCTGGGAACAGCCGAAGCTCTTTACCGAAGAGCTGCGTGCAGGCTTCAGGTCGCTACGATAGGAATAATTTGCAAGGAGATGCACCATGTCTAACCATTCGCAATTCAACATTGACCGCACCTATCCGGGCTGCTGGACGATCACCTTCAGCAATCCGCCGATTAATATGTTTGTTCCCGAAACGATCGTCGAGTTGGGAGCGATAATGACCGAACTCGAGGGGGACCCGTCCTTGAAGGTCGTTGTGTTCCAGTCGGCGAATCCCGAGTTCTTCACCGCCCATCTCGACGTCGCCAAGGCAGTAGAAAAGCCAGGCGTGCTGGACCTCTGGCGCGAGTTTGTGCTGCGTCTTTCTTCCGCTCCAGTCGTCAGCATCGCCAAGATTCGCGGCCGCACGCGCGGCATCGGCAACGAGTTCGTGCTGGCCTGCGACATGCGCTTCGCCAGTCGGCAAAACGCCCTGTTCGGCAACCCCGAGGTCGGCGTCGGACTGATCCCGGGCGGTGGAGCGCTGGAGTGGCTCCCACGTTTGGTCGGCCGCTCGCGGGCACTTGAGTTCGTGCTCAGCGCCGATGATTTCGACACTGATATCGCCGAGCGTTATGGCTGGGTAAACCGCACGCTGGACGATGCCGACCTCGGCTCGTTTGTCGATACTCTCGTTCGGCGTCTTGCTTCATACGACCGTAAAACGCTGGCCGCGGCGAAGACCCAGATCAATCGGTTCGGGACGCCGACAGCTACCGAGCTCCAGTCGAGCAACGACATGATCTTCCCAATGCTGGCGTGGCCTGATGCGCAGGCGCGCCGTGGCAAGCTCCGTAACATCGGCTACGGCGTTCGGAGCGACTTCGAATTGAACTTCGGCCGGTACCTCCCTTCGTTCGGGCGGGCGGACGGCCATGACACGGATACATGAGTCCGATAGCTTCGACACCGATAGGCGCAGAGGCGAAAAACGCACCCACATCCGGTAGGCTCTTCTTCCTGGACCTCAGCGCCGGCCGCATACTGTCCGCAAACCCTGATGGCTCCGATTTGAAGACCATCATCAACGAAGGCCGGAAATTGCCCGATGGCCTGGTGGTCGATGTCGCCGCTGGGCACATCTACTGGACCAATATGGGTGATCCCAAGAGGAATGATGGCTCGATCATGCGGTCGGATCTCAATGGCAAGAACATGATGACCATCGTTCCGCCTGGCGGCACGTTCACGCCGAAGCAGCTCCAGCTGGAGAAGAGGAGCGGCAAGCTTTACTGGTCGGACCGGGAGGGCATGCGGGTAATGCGGGCAAACCTGGACGGGTCGGAAATCGAAACTCTCGTGGATACGAGCCTGGGCGATTCGCGGCCGGGATCGGATCCGAGGAAATGGTGTGTCGGCATTGCGGTGGACACTGACGGCGGCAAGTTCTATTGGACGCAGAAGGGTGGTCACGCCGCGGGTTTGGGTCGAATTTTTCGGGCCAACATCCAAGTTCCGCAAGGTCAGTCGGCCGAGAACCGCAGGGACATTGAGCTACTTTATGACAATCTTCCGGAGCCGATCGATCTGGACCTCGATCCGGTTAATCGGACGCTGTATTGGACCGACCGCGGGGACCCGCCGCGTGGCAACACGGTGAACCGTGCCCCCATGGACCCGGAGGGCGAGAATGGCAAGGAGCCTGAGATCCTTTTCACCCATTTGATGGAAGGCATCGGCCTGGCTTTGGACCTGAAGGGCGGTCGAATGTTCATTACCGACTTCGGCGGCTCGGTCTACAGCGCCAATCTCGATGGGTCGAACCGGAGGACGTTGCTGGTTGCTGAAGGAAACCTCACCGGCATTGCCTACGCGGAGGTGCCGTCCGGATATTGGCTCCGCCTAATAGCAACGCAGAACTTGGGGGAACGCCGGGGGAAGGCATGACAAATCTAAAGTTCGACAAAGAGATCACTGCGCTTCTCATCATCGACCTGTACAACGATTTTATTTCTGAGGGAGGCAAAATATGGAATCGCCTGAAGACTGTCGCCGAAGCGAATGATTGTATTCCTCATATGTTGCAGGTTTTGAATGCGGCACGGGAGGCGGGGCTTCGCGTCTTCTATGCGCTGCATCGTCGATACCGTCCCGGTGACTACGAGACCTGGAAGTACATTGCGCCCGTTCAGAAGGCAGCTTGGTTGCACAGGGCGTTCGAATACGGCACGTGGGGTGGTGAGATCCGCCGCGAGTTCGAGCCTCAACCGGGCGAAATCGTGGCCCTGGAGCATTGGTGTTCCAGCGGTTTCGCCAACACGGATTTGGATTTGCAGCTCAAGAAACACCGCATCCACCAGCTCATCGTCATGGGACTCATCGCTCACACGTGCGTGGAGGCGACGGTTCGTTACGCCGCTGAGCTTGGCTACGAGGTCACCATGGTAAGAGACGCGACCGCGGATTACTCGGATGAGGAAATGCACGCCGCTCTCGACGTCAACATCCCGAACTACGCCAGTGCCATTGCGACCACAAATGAAGTCGTCGACTCGATCTCTAGTGCTTTCCAGCCAACCATCGAACCAAAGGAGATTCACGCATGAACACAACCAAGGTTTCCGAAAAAAGCCCTATCCAAAGCCGCACCGACCCAGCCAGCAGAACGAAGCAGAAAGAGTCGGCGTCTCCTTCCGCCGTCCAACTCGGCCGAGGTTCCCGAACCGGAGACGCGATGAATTATTACAAGGCGTGGGTTGCGAAGGCGGCGAAACAGCCAATGGCGCTCGAAACGGTCGATCTCGAACCGCTCGGGGCCGAGGACGTGGAAGTCGCTGTTGAACATTGCGGTTTATGTCACTCCGATCTCTCCATCTTGAACAATGACTGGGGCATTTCGCAGTACCCCGCAATTCTCGGCCACGAGGTCATCGGTCGGGTCACAGCCCTGGGTCCGAATGCCAAGGGACTCAAGGTCGGACAGCGTGTCGGTGTCGGCTGGGACTCGGGCAGCTGCATGCACTGTCATCAGTGCCTGTCGGGAAGCCATCACCTTTGCCCGCAAGTGCAACCGACCATTGTCGGTCATCGCGGCGGGTTCGCGACACACATCCGCTCGCACTGGGCCTGGACCATCCCATTGCCGGAAAAGCTGAACTTCGCCGACGCCGGGCCACTCCTGTGCGGGGGCGTCACCGTTTTCGCCCCGCTGATGACGTACGCCAAGCCGACGGATCGGGTAGGCATCATCGGCATCGGCGGGTTGGGGCACATGGCCGTGAAGTTCGCCGCCGCGTATGGCTGCGACGTGACGGCGTTCACGTCGAGCGAGAGCAAGTTCGAGGAAGCGAAGGGGTTCGGGGCGAACCATGTCGTTTCGAGCAAGGATTCGACGGCGATCAAGAAGCTTGGCGGCAGCTTCAATCTCCTGATTAGCACCGTCAACGCGACGCTCGATTGGGACGCGATGATCGGCGCGCTGGCGCCGAACGGCCGGTTGCATGTCGTCGGTGTCGTGCTGGAACCGATCCCGGTCGCCGCCTTCTCGCTCATCGCGCAGCAGCGGAACGTCTCCGGTTCGCCGAGTGGCTCGCCGGTGGCGATGGCAACGATGCTCGACTTTGCTTCCCGGCACAATATTGCGCCGCAGACCGAGCACTTCCCGATGAGCCAGATCAACGAGGCCTTTGCCCGATTGGAATCCGGCAAGGCCCATTACCGCATCGTGCTGGACGCGGATTTCCGATCCGCCTGACCACATGAGCGGCTCGCGGAAGACCGCTATCGTGACCGGGGCTTCGCAGGGGATCGGCGCGGGAATCGTGAAAGCGTTCGTCGAATGGGGCTATAACGTCGTTGCCAATTCGCGGAAGGTGACGCAATCCAGCGAAGTCGCGGCTTCCGATCAGATCGCGCTGGTGGATGGCCATATCGGCGAGCCGGCTACTGCCGCCCGGGTCGTCGAGACGGCGCTGTCCCGCTTTCAATCGATCGACGTGCTGGTCAATAACGCCGGCATCTTCTTCACCAAGCCATTCACGGACTACACGGTCGAGGACTTCCAGTCGCTTGTTTCGACGAACCTCGCGGGCTTCCTGTACGTCACCCAACTCACCATCAAGCAAATGTTGGCGCAGAAGACCGGCGGGAGCATTGTCACGATCACGGCGGCCCTGGCTCGCAACCCGATCCGGGGCGTCACGGCGTCGGTGCCCATGATTACCAAGGGCGGCTTGGCAACGATTACCCGGCACCTCGCGATGGAGTACGCGAAAGACGGCATCCGCGTGAACGCCGTCGCACCGGGCGTTGTCGAAACGCCGCTGCACCGGGACACGCCGCGGGAGGTGATGGAGAGCCTGTCGCCGATGGGTCGACCTTCGACGGTCAAGGACATCACGGATGCGGTCATGTACCTGACGGAGGCCGCGACGGTCACGGGTGACATCTTGTACGTCGATGGCGGCGCCCATTTCGGCCGCTGGTAATTGAATTGAAAGGAGCTATCGTCATGACCGCAAACTCTACAACCGCCGAGGGCCGTATCGCCGAGCTTGGCATCAAGCTGCCGTCGCCGCCCGAGCCGTTTGGCGTTTATGCGGAAGCGGTGCAGACGGGCCATCTGCTGTTTCTGACGGGGATGCTACCCACGGAAGGCCGTGGGGCGAAATTCATCGGGCGGGTCGGTGCGGAGCTCGATGTGGAAGCGGGGCGCAAGGCGGCTCGGCTCGCGGCGCTCAACGTCCTCGCGGTGGCGCGGCAGCATTTGGGATCGCTCGACAAGGTGACGCGGATCGTCCGGCTCGGCGTGTCGATTGCCACATCGGGAGATGTCCGCGATCAACCGAAAATCGCCGACGCGGCTTCGGAGTTGCTGCAGGACGTCTTCGGAAAAGACAAGAACCCGTGCCGCCTGGTGTATGGCGTGGCCAGTCTTCCGCTCGGTACCCCGGTCGAGCTGGAAGTCATTTTCGAAGTGAAAATGGACTGATTCGCAACAGACATGGAATATATCCAAGGAGACAATGATGCTGGCTACCGACAACCTTCGCTATACGAAGATACCTCTCAACAACGGCTCCGGTGCCATCCCCACACTCGGCTTTGGCACACTCATTCCCGACCCCGTCGCAACCAGGGTCGCGACCAAGGCCGCGCTGGAAGCAGGATTTCGCCTGCTCGACACTTCGGAACGGTACCGAACCGAAAAAGAGGTCGGGGAAGCGATGCAGGAAGTGTTCAAGGAAGGGAAGGTTAAGCGGGAGGACGTGTTTGTTGTCACGAAGCTCTGGAATAACAATCATCGTCCCGAACGCGTCAAACCCGCTTTCGAGGCCAGTCTCCAGAAACTCCAACTCGAGTTCGTCGATCTCTATCTCATCCACACCCCCTTTGCCTTCCAACCCGGAGACGAGCAAGACCCAAGGGATGCAAACGGCGCGGTGATTTATGACAACGGGGTGACGCTGCTCGATACCTGGGGGGCGCTCGAAGCCCTGGTGGACGAAGGCAAATGCAAGGCTATCGGATTATCCGACGTCAGTCTGGAACAGGCGAAAGGAATCTTTGATGCCGCGAGGATCAAGCCTGCGGTAGTTCACGTAGAATCTCATCCGTACCTCCCGGAATGGGACCTTTTGAACTACTGCAAAAAGAATGGCATCGTGCTGCAAGCGTTCGCGGCACTGGGGCATAGTATGGAGCCCAGGTTACTGGAAGATCCGGTCATCACCGCCATCGCCAGGCGAGTCAACAAGACCCCGGCGCAGGTCTTGCTCGCCTGGGCTATCCAGCGCGGGACGGCTCTCCTGACCACCTCGAAGACCCCTAGCCGCATCAAGGAGAACTTTGAGGTCTCGGCCATACCTGAAGACGCCGTGAGGGAGATCACCGAAGGAATCAAGACGCGGGTCAGGTTTAATGCCGTTGTGGGGACCGGCGTTCCCGGGTTCATACCGAGAGGCAAGTGATGTTGGGAAAGCAATCGCTTCAAGAGTAAAGAGCATGTCCTCGATGCGGGGCACTTCGCCTTGGATACCGCTGCCGATGAAATCGCTGGTCTCGTTCGCCGTTTTATGTCGAACAAACAGTAGGACGGTTAATTTTGTGATGCCTGATTTGGCGCATCTCTGGGCAATCGGGTTCCATGGTTTTGGCAGCGCCGACCGAATGCGGAACGCGATCACAGGCCTAGCCGCCACGAGCATGGAGCAAGCGCGACGCGCCGTGCGTCACGCACTCGGTTTGAAAGTCCGGACCGAAATTCCCCCAGCTCTTGCCCAGCGGCATATACACCATACCGGAAGTGAGCATGGTGGGCGCAACAGAAGGGTCTCTCAAGGATGCACGACTATTTGTACGAACATCAAGGGACGGTCGACGCGGACAACCTGGCGCGGGCGGCGGCCGCGCTTGGCCTGGACAGGGTGAAGTTCAGCCGTGATGTCGCCGAGCACGCGTATGCCGACCGGGTCCAACAGGACATCCAAAGCGGGATTGACAGCAGCGTGGGCGGTACGCCGACGGTTTTCATTAACGGCGCGCGCAATGATGACGGGGATGATTTCGAGACGTTGAAAGCGAAAATCGAAGAAGCCATTCTGCTGGGCAAAGCATCGAAAGGGAGGCGGCGTTCCTGATTATGGCCAAGCCCGTGATATGGACGGTGGATGACGACCCTGACGTGCTACGGGCCGTGGAGCGTGATTTACGGCGGCAATATGGGAATCGGTACCGCGTCATGGCCGCCGATTCGGGGGCGGGAGCGTTGGAATCGGTCAAGCAATTGAAGTTGCGCAACGATCCGGTCGCGTTATTTCTGGTGGACCAGCGGATGCCGCTCATGTCGGGCGTGGAATTTTTGGAGGCGGCATTGGAGTTTTACCCCGAAGCCAAGCGCGCCCTGCTCACCGCCTACGCGGACACCGATGCGGCGATCCGCGCCATCAACTCGGTGAAGATCGATCATTACCTGATGAAGCCGTGGGACCCGCCGGAAGAACGCCTCTACGGCGTCGTGGACGATCTGCTCGACGATTGGCAGGCGTCTTTCCGTCCGCCGTTCGAGGGGATTCGGATTGTGGGCCACCGCTGGTCGCCCCACTTCAACCAGATCCGGGATTTTCTGGCGAGGAATTCCATTCCGTATCAACTGTTGGACGCGGAAACAGATGAGACGGCCCGGCAATTAATGGAGAGTTGCGGCGTCGATGCGAAGCAATTGCCCTTGGTTGTCTTCGCGGACGGCACGCATCTCGCGGACCCGACGTCGACGGCGGTTGCCGACAAGCTCGGGCTAAGAACCAGGGCCGAGTTGCCATTTTACGATTTGGTAATTGTCGGTGGAGGTCCGGCCGGTCTGGCGGCGGCGGTTTACGGGGCGGCCGACGGATTGCGAACACTGCTCATTGAAAGGGAAGCGCCCGGTGGCCAGGCTGGCCGGAGTTCCCGAATTGAGAATTACCTCGGCTTTCCGACCGGGTTGAGTGGATTTGACCTGGCGCGGCGGGCTGTCAGCCAAGCCCGGCGATTTGGCGTCGAGATTCTCGCGCCGCAAGAGGTCACGGGGGTTCGCGTGGATGGGCCGTCGCGGTTCGTCACGCTGGGCAACGGCACGGAAATCGGCTGCCGCGCGCTGTTGATTGCGACGGGGATCGCCTTCCGGAAGGTGGACGTGCCCGGCGTGGAGGAATTGAACGGCGCCGGCGTGTACTACTACGCGCCGATGACCGAGGCGCTCTCGTACAAGAACGAGGACGTGTACATTGTCGGCGGGGCCAATTCGGCCGGTCAGGCGGCGATGTATTTTTCCAAGTATGCGCGAAGCGTCACGATGCTGGTGCGTGGCGATTCACTTTCGGCCAACATGTCGCAGTACCTGGAAGACCAGATTGGCGCCACGAAGAATATCATCGTGAAATTGAACACGAGCGTGATGGAAGTGAAAGGCAACGGACGCTGTGAGACCATCACGTTGATGAACACGAAGACCTGCGCGCGGGAAACGGTGCCTGCCAGTGCGCTGTTGTTTTACGTTGGCGCCGTCCCGTACACGGATTGGCTGAACAACCTCGTCGAGCGGGATGCGCAGGGGTACATCGTTTCCGGAACACAGTTGATGCGCGAGGGGAAACGTCCCCGGGGCTGGCTACCGGACCGCGATCCGCTCATGCTTGAAACCAGCGTTCCGGGAATTTTCGTGGCCGGTGACGTGCGGCATGCCTCGACCAAAGGCGTCACGTCCGGCGTCGGCGAAGGCGCGATGGCGGTGAAGCTGATCCATCAATATCTCAGCACGGTGTAACCATGGACGCATCGACCCTACAGGAATTGCAGAAGGTCCCGCTCTTTTCCACCCTGTCGCCGGAACAGAGCAGTTGCCTCGAACTGGGGGAGATCGTCCACCTGGAGGCCGGCAAGGTGCTGGCGCGGGAGGGAGAACCGCTGGACGTTTTTTACCTGCTGTTGGAGGGGGAAATGCGGGTCAGCCGAAACTACGAGAACCAGGCGGTTTTGATGGGGGTCACCAAACCCGGAATGTTTCTGGGGGAAATCTCCCTGTTGCTCGACAGCCCCAATCTCGCGACGGTGCGCACGTTGAAGCCCTGCCGGTTGTTTCGTCTGCACAAGGACGGGTTCTGGCGGATGCTGAGCGGCTGTCCGTCGGTGGCGAGCCAGATTTTTCGCACGATGGCCACGCGCGTGCGGAACATGGAAGGCTATTCCCAGCAACGCGAGAAGCTCGCTTCACTCGGCACGATGGCCGCCGGTCTCGCGCATGAATTGAACAACCCGGCGACGGCGGCGCGTCGGGCATCGGCCCATTTGCGGGAGGTGGTGGACAACCTGCAATCGTGCGCGTGCGAACTGCATGAGTCGTTGAAACCCGAACAATGGCAGCCGCTCGTCGACGCGTCGCAGGCCGCCATCGCCCGATTGGCAAAAGCCGCGCCGCTCGATTCGGTCGCGCGCAGCGACCGCGAGGACCGGGTGGCGACGTGGCTGGAGCAACACGGCGTGGCCGACGGGTGGAAGCTCGCGCCGACATTTGTGACGGCCAACATGAGCGATGACGAGCTGGCAACTCTCGCAAAAACGCTTCCGCGCGAGGCGCTGGACCACGCTTTTGGGTGGTTGGAAGCGAGCCTCTCGCTACATTCGTTGTTGAACGAGGTGGATGGCAGCACGGCGCGCATTTCGGAATTGGTCAAGGCCGTCAAGGCGTACTCGTACATGGACCAATCGCCCATGCAGGAGGTGGATGTTCACGAAGGAATCGAGAACACGCTGACCATGCTCGGCCACAAACTCAAGAAGGTCACGGTCACGCGCAAATACGATCGCACCATTCCACGGATCATGGCCCACGGCGGTGAACTCAACCAGGTGTGGACGAACCTGCTCGACAACGCCATCGACGCCGTCAACGGAACGGGGAAAATCTGCATCGCCACGTTTTTGGATGACGACCAGGTGGTGGTGGAAATCGCCGATAACGGAAGTGGCATTCCGCCGGAAGTCCAGTCGCACATTTTCGAGCCGTTTTACACCACCAAAGGCGTCGGGTCGGGCACGGGCCTGGGCTTGGTGATCAGCAGTCGTATTGTGGCCAACCGGCATGGCGGCGAGATCGAATTCGAATCCGTGCCCGGCGACACGCGTTTCAAGGTGAGACTGCCGATCAAGCAACCTCCGCTCTCGGCAAATGAATCACCCTGACGTTACGACTCCTATGCGAGCCATCGTCATTCATCAGTTCGGAGACCCAAAGCAACTGAAAGTGGAAGAGGTTCCGACACCCGAACCGGGCGATGACGAAGTGCTGGTCGCCGTCAAGGCGGCGTCGATCAATCCCAGTGACGTGAAGAACGTCGCCGGAGCCATGCACGGCACCACGCTCCCACGGATCCCTGGCCGCGATTTCGCGGGGCTCGTTGTCCAAGGGGATGCCAGTCTCATTGGTCACGAAGTCTGGGGTACTGGAGGTGATATCGGCTTCACACGTGATGGCTCCCACGCGGAGTACCTTCTCTTGCCGTGTCAGGCTGTAACGCCGAAGCCGACGACGCTTTCGATGGAAGCCGCCGCCACCGCCGGCTTGGTGTTCGTCACCGCTTGGAGCTCCATGGTGACGGCTGCGAAAGTGATGTCTGGTGAAACTGCCGTCGTCATCGGCGCTGCCGGCGGCGTTGGCTCCGCCGCTGTCCAGATCGCAAAAGCTCGCGGGGCCCGAGTCATCGGTGTCGTGCGCACGGACGATGATTTCCCGGCCGCCCGGAAAAATGGCGCGGACGAAGTCATCAACGCCAAGTCCGGAAATCTCCTCGACGCTGTCCGTTCCCTCACGAAGGATCGCGGCGCAAACGTCGTCTTCGATACCAGCGGCATGATGTTCGCCGAGATCATCGAGCTGGCCGGCATGGATGGACGCATCCCGGTCATCACCGCCCCGGCCGACGGAAAGGCGTCGTTCAATCTGCGGAGCCTGTATCGCAAAGGGCTTCGCGTCCAGGGTATCGATACTCTCCGCCTGGATGCCGTCGCTTGCGCCAAACTGCTGGCTCAGATGGTCCCCGGTTTCGAGTCCGGGCAATTCAAGGCCCGGGCGGGCAGGCCCCTACCTCTTGCTGAGGCGGCTGAGGCGTATGCGCAAGCCGCCCACGGCGGCGGTCGAATTGTGCTACGGCCGGATCTCTAAATCAGCAGGAAGACGACCAACACCAAACATGCGCTTCCAAAGCCTGAACCAAGCTTCGATACGGTCCCTCGCCATCGCTGCGGAGGAGGACAACCCGGGCGTTCGTTATGGATGAGATCTTCAATTTCATGGCTCGCTACGGATTGTTGTTGGTGTTCCTAGTGGTTTTCGTGGAACAATTGGGCGCACCTCTGCCGTCTCCGCCGTTCCTATTGGCGGCTGGCGGTCTGGCGGGCGTCGGTAAAATGAATGCCCTGCTCGTGCTCGTGCTGGGCACGCTGGCCGCATTGCTGGCGGACACGATCTGGTTCTACATCGGCCGCTACCGTGGTCATCGTGTCGTCAAACTTCTCTGCCGGATTTCGCTGGAGCCCGACACGTGTGTCCGACGGACCGAGGATGTGTTCGTAAAGCACGGGATGCGGGGCGTGGTGGTGGCGAAATTTGTTCCTGGCCTCGGTACGGTCATGCCGCCGCTGGCGGGGATGTCTCGGATGGATGTCCGCCGGTTTCTATTCTTCGACGGGTTGGGCGGATTTTTATATGTGGGGTGTTTCGTGCTGCTGGGGTTCCTGTTTCGCAGCCAGCTTCAGCAGGTCGCCGAAGGGTTGGAGCGACTGGGGCGCGGCGCGTTTGTGTTGCTGGTGTCATTGCTCGTCGCGTACATCGCCTTCAAATACATTCAGAGGCAACGGGCGTTGCGGCAACTGCAGATGGCTCGGATTACGGTGGACGAGCTTCGGCAGCGGTTGGATATGGGGCAGGAAACCTTCATAGTGGATGTGCGCTCCACCCTCGCTGCGACGAGCGATCCCTATCGCATTCCCGGTGCGCGGCACCTGCTTCTGGAAGAAGTGCAGAACTGGATTCTCGAAATCCCGCGCGATCAGGAGGTAGTGCTCTATTGTTCCTGCCCGAATGACGCGAGCGCCGTTCGTACGGCATTGATTCTTTACAAGCGCGGCATCACTCGCGTCCGTCCATTGGCGGGCGGGATCGATGCGTGGCGGGAGCGGAACTATCCACTGGAACCGCACCTCGGTTTCGCCGCGCAGGAAGAGACGCGATGATTTTCGCCAACAACCCTATCCGCGGCTACCACATATGGCTAGTGCCCCGTTCGCCTTTGTATTCGGATGCGGTGCGCAAATAGCAAATAGCGCAAATCGTGCTGGGTCACCTTCAGCGCATCACATCGCGTGCTTGGATGTTAGGTATGAAGACGGACCGCCATGAAATCAGGGCAACAAATAGGCAACACAACCAGCTGGTTGTGTTGCCTATTTGTAATTTTCGGCCACTTCCGGACGGCAACTGGTCAAACGTCTGGATCGTAGCCGAGCCAGTTGATGACGCGCGTCCGGTGCTGTTTGGCGGGGGGATGAATATTGTGCGTCCAATTCCGAATGGACGCTACGTCCACGCCGAACACTTTCGCCAGATCAGCTTGGAAGAGACGGAGTTGCAGACGGCGTCGCTTCAGGGGTTTATCAAGGATTTCTCGACGGTAGCGGGCTTGGTGAGCCCGCCCAGTCAACTCAAAAGAGGTCTTACCCGAGGAATGAGACAATCCGCCTCCGCATTCGCCGACTGGGCTGGTGTCTACCTTTCTCCCAGCCGATCAGTGTTCGCTTGTTGACACCGAGAATAACTTGGCAATCGGACGTTCGTAATTTGAGGTCAAAGGGCCGCTTTTTGATGTGCTCTCGTACGTAGCGCGGGTTCGCTGGATAGTGCTCGGATTTTCATAAATGGCTGATGATTTTTGGCTTTCTACAGGTGAAACTCAGGTGACAAAAAGGCACCACTGCCAACGGGTAGCAGTGCCCGGAGCGCACGCCACGATTTTCCATTCGCGGTCGCTTTGCCCTGTTCCCACCGTGCGACCGCGCTTAAGGTCACCCCCAGCTTGGCCGCCAGTGCCGTTTGACTCAGATTCGCCTGCAGGCGGTAATTTCTCAGGGTTTGCGAGCGGGTAGTGGGGTCTATCAGCCAAGGGGGCGGAACTGTCCTTACAGCCCGGAGCACTAAACGACAAAAGGGGTGCAGAAGGGCCCCTCTCCGCCAACCATATTTCTTTCGCCGTATGCCGCTCCTCACGCGCCGTAGTTCCCCCTTGGGCGCGAACACCCCCGCAACTCGTCGCCCTCCGCGATCACGACAGCTGGGCGCATTGGCCGGATGGCATTGTCAGAGAACCACCCATGGACGTCTCCGACTGGCGTTCGCAACACAATGCTCCCAATTGGTTAACCACCAACTTTAGACGAAACGTGGCACGGGCAAGATCTGCCGACATACGGTGGAAAACCTTGGAAATATCGCGCTAAAGGTTTCGGCAAGCCTGCCGATATCCAAATGTGGAGGCTTTGCACCGCCGGGACGCATTGCGTCAGTTAAGGCTCTCGAAGGCAATGGCATGCAGACTGCTATCAACTTATGTAGAGGCTTCCCACCGCTGGGACGCACTGTGTCAGGTTCAGCTCTCGAAGGCAATGACACCAAGACTGCAATGGGGGAAGCACGAAAGAGATGGACCTGAATGGACAGAGTCGTCTGACGCCGTTTACGCATCAGAACGGGCTTAACGCGTCTCTCCCAGTAGAGAGGGCGCGGCGGCTTCTTCCCCAAATGGATTTCTTGCGTACAGCGGGGCACACCCCTCAACAACTGGCCGATTCGGAATCGGGAATCCCGTCGGCGCGTCGCTTTGGGCTGATTCGTCATAGCCAGCCCCGTCCCGCGAATCAGGGTCATGGGCATAGTGGCGTCTGGGCGCTGGTCCTGGCGCTGGGGTTGGTCATGGGCGCGGTTAGCAGTCAGGCCCAAATCAATTACACTTGGGTAGGCGGCAGCGACTACTGGGGGGACCCGAACGCGTGGAACCCGACTGGCCCCCCGGGGGCAAACAACAACGCGTTCTTCACCAACGCCGCCACGTATTACGTGACGCTCACCAACAATGTGAGCATCGCGACCAATTTCTTCAGCAACGCCTCGAATACGATCGCCACAGTCACGCTCGACCTGGGTACGAACCACGTCACCAACACGGCTCTTACCAACGACACGTTTGTGGTTGGCGAGACCGCGGGCAGCACGTCGATTGTCTATATTGCCTCTTCCACACAGGGACAGGGAGGCTTGGTTGATAATGGGCCACTCGCTGTCGGCGGGAATGGCGTGGGGATACTGTACGTCACCAACGGGTACGTCGCCTTGGGGACAGGTTCAGACCCGGGTCTGACCGTGGGCGAGGGAACGAATTCACGTGGAACCCTCGTGATCAGTGGCACGAATACGTACTTTAACAACGGCCGCGAGTTCACCGTCGGCACACCAGGTAGCTATGGGAATTCAGTGGTGGTTTCCAATTCTGCTTCGATCACCATCAGCAGCTCATTTCGCATGGGCAGCTCGAGTGACGGGGGTTCCAGTAACAATACGTTCATTCTGGACAGCGGTGCTCACGCAGCTATTACGGGAGGGCACGCCACCATCGGCAAGAGATCCAGCACCGCCACAGGATCATATAACAATAGCATGATAGTTCAGAGTAATGCCGTCTGCACTTTCGGAGGAAGCTTCTTCATCGGCTGGGACAGTAGCGGCAGTAGCGGCGACACCGGCCCAGGCCCGGCCACAAACAATGTGCTCACAGTCGGAGCCGGCGGCACCGTCAGCAGCACTGCCGGGCTGGCGATCAATGGCAGCAACACGCTGAATTTGGCAGGCGGATCGTTTCAAGCGGGGACAATAACCTGCTCCGGCACGATCCAAGGGTATGGCACTCTTACTTTTCCAGGCAAGTATTGCATCGTGAGCAGTAACGGCTTCTTCAACCCGCTCAACTCGGTTGGCCAGTTGACGATCTCCGGCAGCAGCTTGAGCTTCTCCGCCGGCTCGACGACGACCGTGCAGTTGGGGACCAACTTCAATACGACGGCGATGACCGGCAAGCTCTATTTGACCGGCACGCTCAATTTCACCGATAGCGGCGGCTTCACCAACGGAACGTACACGCTGTTCACGTCCACCGGCACGATGAGCACGAGCGGGTTGACCATCGGGACGACGCCGAACACCAATCTCACGTACTCGCTGCTCGTCAACACCTCGACAAGTAATCAACTGGACCTGGTGGTAGCGCCGTTCCCGGTGGCCAGCTTCACGGGTAGTCCGACCAATGGCACAGCACCGTCGACGGTGACGTTCACCGACACGTCGATCGGCACGATCACCAACTGGAACTGGACTCTTGGGGACGGCACCACGACCAACACCACCACCAACACTCTGAGACACACGTACAACGCCGGGACCTATAACATCGGCCTGACCATCTGGGCCTACGGTGGCAGCAGTACGAGCACGCAGTTCAACTACATCGTGGTGGCGAATCCACCACCGCCTGTGGCCGGGTTCACCGGCAGTCCGACGATCGGTGTGGCGCCGTTGGGGGTAACGTTTACCGACGCGTCAACCGGTTCGATCACCAATTGGTATTGGAATTTCGGGGATGGCAGCACAACCAACTTTGGCGTCGAGACCGATCCGGTGCACACGTATGCCGCCGGCACATACGCGGTGACCCTGATCGCCACCGGCTACGGCGGGAGCGGTACGAGCATCCAATCCAACTACATCGTGTCTGCAGCGCCGCCCGTCGCCAGCTTCACGGGTAGCCCGACCAATGGCACGGCGCCGCTGGCGGTGACGTTCACCGACACGTCGGTGGGCGTGATCACCAACTGGAACTGGAATCTCGGGGATGGAACCACGACCAACACCACGACCAGCAGCCTGAGCCACACCTACAACGCCGGGACCTATACCGTCAGCCTGACGATCTGGGCCTACGGCGGCAGCAGCACGAACACGCTGTCCAACTACATCGTGGCCACCAATCCACCCCCGCCGGTGGCCGGTTTTACCGCCAGTCCGACCAATGGCCCGGTGCCGTTGGCGGTCACATTCACCGACGCGTCCACCGGGGCGATTACCAACTGGTTCTGGTCCTTCGGGGATAGCAACACCACCAACACGACGACCACGGGCATGAGCCACACCTACAGCAACGCCGGCACGTATACCGTCGGTCTGACCGTGAGCGGCTATGGAGGGAGCGGAACCAGCACCCGGACCGATTACATCGTCGCGGTCAATCCGCCGAATCTGGTGGTCAATCCGGGCAGTCTCACCTACGGCGGGGTCACCGTCGGCCAGACCAGCAGCTTGAATTTTTCGGTGATCAACTCCGGGCAACAGACGCTGACCGGTTCGGTCGCGACCGCGTCGCCGTTCCTCATCGCCGGTGGCAGCCCGTACATCGTGGCGGGTGGGCAGACGGCCACGGTGAGCGTGGCCTTTACGCCCGTTGTCGCCGGCAGCTTTGGTACCAACGTCATCTTCGCGAGCAACGGCGGCGCCTCGACCAATACGGTCAGCGGCACCGGGCTGACGGCGGGCAACATCGCGGTCAACCCCGCCAGCTACAGTTTCGGCATGCTGGCGACCGGCACGACGGCCCAGACCACGTTGGTGGTCACCAACTCCGGCGGCACGGCGGTCAGCAATGGCACGGCCAGCGTCAGCGGACCGTTCACGATCGTCTCGGGCGCGACCTTCAGCGTTGCGGGCTTCGGCACGACCAACGTGGTAGTGCAGTTTGCGCCGGTAGCGGCGGGCGGGTTCACCAATAGCGTGATCTACACCAGCGCCAACGGGGGCGCGGCCACCAACACGGTCAGCGGCATGGGGGCGATTGCGCCCGTGGCGCTGTTCACGGGCAGCCCGACCAACGGGACAGCGCCGTTGGCAGTGACGTTTACCGACAACTCGACCGGCACAATCACCAATCGAGCGTGGGATTTTGGGGACGGCACCACAACCAACTTCGCCGTCGCGACGAACCCGACGCACACGTACGCCGCCGGCACGTACACGGTCGGCTTAACGGTCTCAGGACCGCTGGGTACCAGTAACCAAATCAGCGCCAGCTACGTCGTCGCCTCCATTGGGGGCGGATATGCCCTCGCGTTCGACGGCAACCAGAACTATGCCCAATCGGCTGCCACCGCCAACATCGATCAGCTTCAGCATGGGACTTTGGAATGTTGGGTCAGGTTCACCAATTCACCGCCGGGAGGCAGCGTCATCATGGCGCAGACGGACGATTGGCATGGCGACGGCAACGGTTGGTACATGCGGGTGGACGGCGATCAGGCGTGGGAATTTGACTGGGCGAATGGCGATGTCATCAATATGTCGCTTACCGGCCAGCATCTCTACGACGGCAACTGGCATCATCTTGCCGTGACCTACGCTTTTGACCTGCCGGGTACGGGAACCTTTTCAGGCTGGACGGACGGCGAACTCACCGGCGGTAGCGGGGGCTGGGCCGACCCGGTCACGACCGGCGTTTCGTCGATCTTGCTCGGCGCGGCGTGGAACCTCAGTGGCAGCGGCGGGCCCCAGCAGTTTTCCCAGGCCATCATTGACGAGGTGCGCATCAGCGACACCAACTTGTACACGACGACCTTCGCACCGGTCCCTTGCCTCGACACGAACGAATATTCTCTGGCCTATTACACAATGGATACCCCCGTTACCGCATCGCTGTTTGAGGGCCCGAACGACGTTGCGGTGGACGCCAACGGCAACGTCTACGTGACGGATGCAGGGAACACGATTCGGAGAGTCACGCAGGTGGGTGCCAACTGGATAACCAGCACGGTCGCCGGGTTGGCTGGCGCCTCCGGCAACACCGATGGCACCAACAACAGCGCGGAATTCAACCGGCCCAAAGGCATTGCGGTGGACAATAGCGGTAATCTCTATGTGACCGATACGGGCAACAACGCCGTTCGGAAGATCACACCGACCGGCACCAATTGGGTGACCACCACGATTGCCTCGGGGTTCAACTCACCACAGGGCATTGCCGTGGACGGTAACGGCAATCTGTATGTGACGGACACGGGTGACTCCACGATCGTGGAGATCACGCCGGCGGGAATGAACTGGGCAACCAGCACGATCGCCGGGCTGGCCGGCAACTTTGGCAGCGCCGATGGCACCAACAGCAATGCGCGATTTTGGGGCCCTGTTGACATCGCGGTGGACGGCAGCGGTAATCTCTATGTGGCGGACGAGGATAACCATGCCGTTCGCAAGATCACACCGAGCGGCACCAACTGGGTGACCACCACGATCTCCTCGGCGTTCAACTCACCGCAAGGCATTGCCGCAGACAGTAGCGGCAATCTGTATGTGGTGGACACGGAACTCGGTAGTGTTACCAAGCTCACACCGAGCGGCACCAACTGGGTAGCCAGCACCGTTGCGTCGGACTTCAACTGGCCACAAGGCATTGCCGTGGACAGCAGCAATAATCTCTACGTTGCGGACCAAGTCAACACCACGGTGGTGAGAATTGCGCCGGTGGGGACAGATTGGATCGAGAGCACCATTGCCGGCTTGGTCCAGGTCCCCGGCAACGGTGACAACCTCACCGCCATACCCGATGTGAGCGGCAATAATTTGTGGTTGCTCCTTTACGGCAACCCGGCTCCATCGCTTGTGACAGGCGTGTGTGTGCTTCCGCCCACGGCCAGCTTCACAGCCAGCCCGACCAACGGCCCCTGGCCATTGATCGTGACGTTCACCGACACATCCGGCGGCACCGTTACCAACCGGTCCTGGAATCTCGGCGATGGCACCAGCACCAACAACACCGACGGCCGCTTCCTCCACACCTACGCGACAGCCGGCACCAACACGGTCAGCCTCACGGTTTCCGGCCCGCTGGGCTCCAGCAGCCTGACCCTGACCAATTATATCGTGGTGGTCAATCCGTCACATCTGGTGGTCAACCCGGGCAGTCTGAGTTACGGCTCGGTGACCATTGGCCAGACCAACAGCTTGAGTTTCTCTGTCATCAATACCGGCGACATCACACTCACCGGTACCGCCGCCAGCTCTGAGCCGTTCACCGTAACCAGCGGCGGCAGTTACAGTGTGGACGGCGGACAGACGGCGACGGTGACAGTGGCGTTTGCTCCCGGCACGGCCACCACGTTCAATGACACGGTGATTTTCACGAGCAACGGCGGTGACTCGGCCAACACGGTCAACGGCACCGGGTTGACACCGGGCAACATCGCGGCCAGCCCCGCGAGCTACGACTTTGGGACGATGACCACTGGCACGTTGGCCCAGACCACGCTCGTGGTTACGAACACCGGCGGCACCGTCGTCAGCAACGGCACGGCCAGCGTCAGCGGACCGTTCACGATCGTCTCCGGAGCGACCTTCAGCGTCGCGGGCTTCGGCACGACCAACGTGGTGGTGCAGTTTGCGCCGGTGGCGGCGGGCGGGTTCACCAATAGCGTGATCTTCACCAGCGCCAACGGGGGCACGGCTACCGACACCGTCAGCGGCACGGGAGCGATTGTGCCCGTGGCGCTGTTCACGGGCAGCCCGATCAATGGCCCGGCGCCGTTGGCGGTCACGTTTACCGACGACTCGACCGGCACGATCACCAATCGATTCTGGAACTTCGGGGACGGCACCACGACCAACACGATGGCGACCAGCCTGAGTTACACGTACAACAGCGCCGGCATCTACACGGTCAGCCTGATCGTCAGCGGGCCGGTGGGCGTGAGCACCAACACCCAGGCCAGCTACATCTTGGTGATCACTCCGGCGCAACTCGGGGTCAATCCGGGCAGCCTCAACTACAGCGTGGTGACTGTCGGCCAGACCAATGGTTTGAATTTCTCGGTAATCAACTTCGGGCAACAGACGCTGACCGGTGCAGTGGCGACCGCGTCACCCTTCCTCATCGCCAGCGGCAGCCCGTACACCGTGGCGGGTGGGCAGACACAG